>JANMWK010000011.1:0-32484 GCA_031393975.1 Hyphomicrobiales bacterium | reverse complement strand
TCCCACACAATCTTCGCCTGCCAGCCGCAAGAGATGATCGAGATGGCGGATCATATCCGATGGCGGCAATTCCGGATGCAGCACACCGTCATCCTGCAAAAAATCCAGCGCATAGTTCAACCCAACCAATCCACCACTGTCAGCAATGGCTCGAATTTGATCATCCATCAAATTGCGCGATGACTGCGACAGCGTGTGAACATTGGAATGGCTGGTCACCAAAGGTGCATTGGAAATTTTGGCCAAATCCCAAAAACCTTTGCTGTTGAGATGCGAACAGTCGAGCATAATTTTTAGTGTGTTGCATTCGCGCACCAAATCCTTTCCAGCGCCGGTTAAGCCATCGCCAGTGTTTGGCGTTGATGGGAAGCGAAACGGCACGCCATGGCCAAACACATTTTGCCTGCTCCACACCGGGCCAAGCGAGCGCATACCCAGTGCGTGCAGCTGAAGCAAGCCTTCGAGCTTTGCGCCAATAGCTTCAGCCCCTTCAATGTGAAAGACTGCGGCTATGGCCCCACGTGCCATGCTGCTTCGAATCTCAGCCACTGTTTTACAAACTTTGAAACCACCATTCGGAGTTTCACGTTCTAAACCGAATAAAATTTCGGCCATTTCCCCCGTGGCTTTCCACGCGGCGTCGCGGTCTACTGCGCCGTAAAGTGGCGGATTTAATCCGTCATGGTTCAAGCCATCATCCGAGGGCGTATAAATCGCAAACAAACCACCGCACATGCCGCCATCATGCATCCGCGGCAAATCCATATGGCCTTTGCCATCTCCTTCAATAAAATGCGAAACGGCTTTGGTTGAATTTTTCAACCAAAGCCGCAACAACACATCATTGTGGCCATCAAAGACCGGAACCATTATGCCTTCGCGTGCATCTGTTCGACGTATTCCCAGTTCACAAGGCTATCGACAAATGCTTCGAGATATTTCTGCCGCGCATTGCGATAGTCAATGTAATAGCTATGTTCCCACACATCGCAGCCGAGAATGGGTGATGCGCCATGCATCAATGGATTTTCACCGTTCGGCGTTTTCATGATGACAAGCTTGCCGCCTTTAACCGCAATCCAGCACCAACCCGAACCAAACTGGGTGAGGCCCGCTTGCACAAAATCAGCTCGCATTTTGTCATAACCACCAAGATCAGTATCGACAGCGGCTTGCAGTTTCGCAGGCAAGCTCTTGCCACCGCCATTGGGCTTCATCCAATTCCAGAAATGATTGTGATTATAATGTTGACCCACATTGTTAATGAGACCTTGGGCCTTATCTGCAAAGGCCACTTTGCAAATATCTTCAATCGAAGCAGAAGCCAGCGGCGAATCTTTCAAAAGATTATTGCCATTGGTCACATAAGCCATGTGATGTTTGTCATGATGAAACTCGAGAGTTTCTTTCGACATAAAGGGACCGAGTGCATCATAAGCGTAGGGCAGGGCAGGCAGTTCGAGGGCCATGGGAGTTCTCCGTTTGAGTGATAAATAAGATTTAGTCTCTTGTAGATGAAGGTGCAAGGTTGGCTGCGACCGTTATTGTCGCTGCCAGAGTTGGAACGCTCCATCATCGTTTAGCTGCCTATAGTAGGACCAAGCAGATTTAAACTCAACAATACTGCTGAGCTGAACTATTGGACTATGGTCACCTTTTTCCGACCTGTCAGAAAAAGGGCGATGATCTACAATCACAAAATCGGGCTTTTGTTCCAAAATATCCAGCGCAATGGTAAGTGCCATTTTTTTAAGCACTGTTTGGCCTTCCGAATCAGATAATTTATGTTTTTCAATTGCCGCCATAGGCCATAGTGATTGATAATGCCCCACCCATTCAATATTATGGGCAGGCATAAATGGAAAAGCAGCGCCGAGTTCATAGGTCAGCATCATCATGCGCCTTGGCTGAACCCCGTTCAGTAGAGTGTCAAACCGGGTGAAACTCTTATCTTGAGTTTGTCGATAGTTGGTCAATCCGGCACCAATGCAAAGCAGCACAATGAAACAGATTCCCATTTTCAACACAGGGATCTGCATTTGCATCGCGTAAAGCAATAGAGCAATCGTTATGAAAGCAAGCCCTGGCAACAAATGATAGGGCCAGCCCATATGTTGCACAAAATGAATAACCACACCGGCCAGGGCCGCCGCCATCCAAACCAGAATCCCGCGGTCTCGTGCCGCCGTCCAAAAGCTTGCGGTGAGTGTGAGGATGGCAGCGCCAACAAAGATCAGAAATGTGGAACTCATAATGATGGCCGCATATGAGGCTTGATAAGCACTATAAGTGAGAAGTGTGAGCGGTAAGATTTCTGTGAAATAAGTTGGATAGAACCACCAAACTATTACAGGATAAAGAACAACTACGCCGACAGCCACCAGCACTTCCGTCTGAAATAATAGGCGCCAATTTTTACACTGCACCGCCAAAAAAATTTCTACCAACGCTGGGATCAAAATAAAATAGGGCTTGAAGCAAACACCAATTCCAGCAAGCAGGCCAAGTGGAATTTTAAACCCTTGAGGCAGCACTTGACGGTTACTGCGCAAAGCCACAGAACAAATATAAGGCAGCAACAGAAGCGTGGCAAAATATTCTCTCTGCCCAAATCCGAAAGCAAGACAAAAACTGAAAACCACGGTGAGTATCAAAATCAAATATTGCCGATAGTGGCTGCCACGGCTGTCTTGGCGATGCAGTTTCCAGATGAACGACAGAATCGCAGCGTTTAACAGCAGAACAAAAACCACAAAAACGGTCTCTGCATTTTGGTTGAGCAGACGCGCCAGCCAAACGGCGGGCAGGGTAAACCAAAATGCTAAGGGTGGATTGTTCTCGAAAATATCAACATAGGGCACCGCCCCTTGTAGAATGCGCTGGTCGGCCGCAACGAAATAAGACACGTCCGAAAGCAACGGTTGCGATCCATAGAACACCAATGCAAAACAAAAAAATATTCCGCAGACAATGGCCACAACCAGATTTTTATTTTTAGTGGACAGCAATACGGCACCTATGATTCGCGATCATCAATCATACGAAACTTCGGCGCTGCTTGCGATGCAACCACCAAAATTAGACACGAAACAATGGAACACCCATCACCGCCAATATAAATGCCCCTGCCATGGCTGCGATACACATTAAAGCCACACTGTAAACCGCAAGTCGGCTTCCACTCAACCCGGCAAGCGGCACAGCTTGCGTGGCGTGGAGGCCGATAAAATGTGCTACCCGCAAATCTCCGCCTGTTGTTGACCAATGGAAAATCGGCAGACCCGTCGCATCCGTCAAGTCGCCACCAATCCAATGGCTGGTGTGGCTGGAAAGATAGCCGCCACCGATGAGACCCAGCACCGATCCCAACATGAGGCCGAGGCTGGCCGCTTCACGCATGACCATCCCTGCTCGATTTTGCCAAATGCGCCAGCCTATGAAAGCGCTGGTCGCAACGAGCGAGACAGCGCCAACTCCCATCAACGCATACATAATAATCGCGACGACAGATGTCTGATTAAAATGTGAAGCCTCGCCACGTGATGCGCGGTAAATGATATAAGCCATTTCAAACCACGACGCGAAAACGAAAACCCAAGTGGCGGTTTTCACGCCAAGGGCTTGGCGTGGCAGGAGCGAGATTGCCCACGCCACTGTGACGGCCTCGACCGTGAGTGAAAGAAAAAACTTCGCAGGTTTTTCCCAGACGCTGACACCCGCGATGAGCCGTGCATCAATCAAGGGCAACGCAAAACAAATTGCCATTCCGACCAGCATCACAACGCTGGACCACCACAGCAATGGCGAACCACGTTTCGCAGATCTTACAAGATGAACAATCGCAAATTCTTCGGTCATCATGCAGTTCTCACTTTTTGGAATGTAAAACGCGTGAGTTGAAAAGCGAAATAACCAATGGGACCAAACCAGAATGTGAGTGGCAGAAGCACAACGAGGAACAACCGTGAAAGTCCATCTTCCATGATGCGTCTGGAAATAGCGGCTCCGATGAAGAGATCAAACGCCAGATAATGCACCCAACCTGCAAGGGCCGCCCAAGGATAAGTAAAAAGTTTTTGCACATTGGGCAGGGAGTCAAATCCGCCTTCTGCTTTTGCCCAGAAAAATACGATCAGAACTGTATAGACTAGCGACAGGATCGTCGGGACCACTTGTCCAGCGATGAGATCGCGCCATTGGGGCTTCTTGAAAACAATCCCCCCCACCAGAACAATCCAGCCCAACAGTGCAAGGGGATTGGCGATTTGAAATAAATGGTGAGCAGTCAAGGTATCCTCAATCTTTACGATGTAAATATATAACACACATTAATTTGACAACGTCAAGATTTATTTTGACGTTGTAAAGATAAGGCGTGTAAGCTACGGAAGTGAAATGGATTCCAAGAAGCCCTATCACCATGGTGACCTGCGCGAGCAACTCTTGCTGGCGGGCGAACAGGCTTTGGCTGAAATGCCGATTGAACAAGTATCACTCCGAGAGATTGCCAGACGGGCTGGCGTCTCACATGCAGCTCCCAAACATCATTTTGGGTCCATGGGTGACCTCTTGGGAGAGATCGCGGCCCGTGGGTTTCAAAAATTTGTCGCCGCCTTGGATGCAGCCGCTCAACACACAGCCATGCAATCCCCCGAAGGTCGCCTCATGGCGATGGGCTGGGCCTATCTGCGCTTTGCTGACAATAATCGCGCCGTTTATGCCCTCATGTTTGGCAAAATTGAAAACATGGCGATGACACCCAGCATGGTGCAATCATCACTCGCCGCTTGGACGCAATTGGAAAATGCCGTGGCGGCCATCACCGGCCGTAACAACGCGCCCAATGGTGCACTGCATGTCTGGTCATCCGTACACGGATTATCCATGCTCAAAGCCGAGCATCGGGTGCCGCCTCACATCATGCTACACGCAGCTGAGGAAAATACATTGCGCATGATGATTGCAGGCCTCAAAGAATTGTGATGGAAACTTCCACGCTGATATTTCTCGCAGCTGCCGCATTGCTCGCAGGCTTTGTTGATTCCATTGCGGGCGGTGGCGGCCTGCTCGCCCTGCCTGCTTTATTGTTGGCAGGCCTTGATCCCATATCCGCTCTCGCCACCAATAAACTGCAAGGCAGCTTCGGCACAGCTTCTGCAACCTATGCTTATTGGCGCAAAGGGCATTTAAATTTGATCGACCACTGGCGCGCAGTGATCGCCACTTTCATCGCGGCTTGCCTTGGTGTGGCGGCCATAAAATATGCGCCCACGCAATGGCTCAACGCAGGCCTGCCAATATTGTTGATCCTCATCGCCATTTATTTTGCGCTGTCACCAAAGCTCACCAACAAAACCAAAACACCGCGCATTCCTCTTGCGGCATTCAGTTTTGGATTGGCACCGGCTATTGGCTTTTACGATGGCATATTTGGCCCCGGAACCGGATCGTTCTTCATGCTGGCCTTGGTCACATTGCTCGGCCTTGGCATTGTGCAAGCCACAGCACAAACCAAGTTACTCAACTTCACATCCAACATCGCATCGCTGCTGGTGTTTGCACTATCGGGAAAAATCATTTGGGCCGTCGGCCTCACTATGGGTGTGGCGCAATTTGTGGGCGCCCAGTTGGGCTCTCACATGGCCATGAAACAAGGGGCGAAAATCATCAGGCCGCTTTTGGTTTTAGTGTGTTGTGCAATGGCCGTGAAATTATTGCTTGATCCACAAAATCCGATCAGGTTATTTCTTCTCGGCTATTGAAATGCCTGCAGCCCCGTTTGCGCACGTTCCACTTCTCGCGCCACAAAACCGTAAGCCGCATAGTCAAGCCCGCTACCACAGTATTCTTCATCGGTCAGCCAGCCTTCCAAATCCAGCGGGTCTTCCCAATTGAAATCAATTATGACCATAAGAATTCCAATTCATTTGATCAGCGCCGAAAGTGCCTTAAACTCCGCCGTTCCCGCCTTTTCTAACAACTCGAAAATCGCCATTTCTGTGGTGATCACTTGAATGCCCGTTTGTTTTAGGCGCTCCAAAGCCAAGTTGGCAGAGTCCAATTTGCGCGATGACACAGCGTCAGCCACAACAAACACACCGAACCCCGCATTATAGAGATCGATGCAGCTTTGCAAAACGCACACATGCGCCTCAATGCCGGCCACAATAATCAAAGGCCGCCCGCCTTCGTGCAGCTTAATGAAGTGTTCTTTCATCGCGGCATCGCGCCAGCAAGAAAAGGAAAGCTTTTCAAAAACCGCGGCGCTGGCTATCGCAAGTTCCGGCACAGTGCAGCCAAGCCCTTTAGGATATTGCTCAGACACCGTAACCGGAATTTGCAAGAGCTTAGCGGCCGTCAATAGAATTCCAGTGCAAGCCACAACCTGCTCAGGTTCCACCATCGCAGGCAAGAGTCTGTCTTGTACATCAACGATGAGTAACGAAGAATGAGAAGTATCGAGCAGCATGATTATTGTTCCTGAGTCGCAATATTCTGGCGATAGCCAGCTTCCCGCTGATGGCGAATAGAAAGTATAAAAACTTCATCAGTAGACTGACTATATTTGTAAAGAGCAACAAATTCCTGATTACCAAAGGGGATGACGCGCTCGCGCAATCCCGCACGATCTTTAATGGGACGGCCGGCAAGCGGAAGAGTGACAAGAATCTCCAAGGATGTATAAATAGCTGTAATCGCTTTCAGTGCAACTTTTGCATCTGAGTAGAATGCTTCGATCCGTGCAAAATTGTTAGAAGCGTTCGCAGAAATAATTATGTGCGCCATGGCGGCAACGGTCCAAAGCCTTTGGCTGCCCACTCTTTAATATCGTCAAGAGTGAGATGTTCTCCAGTTTTCTGATAATCGCGCCAACCTGCCTCGGCCTCTTCTTCAAAGTCGTTGCGCCATTCTTCGTAATCAAGAAAGCCAAGCAACGCCTCGCGCATCAAGTAATGTGCGCTCCGATCTCGTTTTCCCGCCAATGCGGCTAAGCGATCATGTTCTTCAGTTGAAAGTTTAACAGAAACAGCTTTGGTGCCCATTTCGGTCTCCGGTATTTGAAAGTAATACCTTTATATACCAAAGCACCTCACCCGTCAAACCAACCCCGCCACCTTCATTCCGAACGCATAAACAAAAGCCACTTCCTTCAGTCGGTCAAACCTTCCTGAAGCGCCACCATGGCCCGCACCCATATTGGTTTTGAACAATAACAGATTTTCATCAGTCTTTAATTCACGCAACCGTGCCACCCATTTAGCGGGCTCCCAATAGGTGACACGCGGATCAGTGAGACCACCCACAGCCAAGATGTGCGGATAGGCTTTCGCTTCAACATTGTCGACAGGGGAATATTCCGCGATATTTTTGTATGCTTCCATACTCTCAATCGGGTTGCCCCATTCCGGCCATTCCGGCGGAGTGAGGGGAAGCGTGTCATCGAGCATAGTCGTGAGCACGTCGACAAACGGAACCTCGGCCACAATGCCATTGAACAATTCGGGCGCCAAATTTGTAACTACACCCATTAACATGCCGCCAGCACTGCCACCTTGCGCAATAATTTTTCCGTGCGATGTAAACTTCGCATCGCTGAGATGCTGCGCCACTGAAATAAAGTCCTTGAACGTATTCATCTTGTGTTCAAGCTTGCCCATCTTATACCAAGCGCGGCCCTTTTCTTGTCCGCCGCGAATATGGGCAATAGCATAAACAAAGCCGCGATTCACCAGCGATAAGATTCCTGTGTTAAAACTTGCAGGCATGGAAATGCCATAAGAGCCATAACCATAAAGCCACAGCGGCGCCGAGCCATCCAGCGGCGTAGACTTTAGATAGAGCAGCGTCACCGGAATCAGCTCGCCATCATGGGCCGTCGCTTGAATGCGCCGCGTTTTATAAAGCGAGATATCATGGCCTGATGGAATTTCTTGAGTCTTTTT
This sequence comes from Hyphomicrobiales bacterium, assembly GCA_031393975.1. Classification (GTDB taxonomy): domain Bacteria; phylum Pseudomonadota; class Alphaproteobacteria; order Rhizobiales; family Aestuariivirgaceae; genus Aestuariivirga. The sequence continues at coordinate 24,541 of JANMWK010000011.1, read as the reverse complement.
CAGAATGCGTTCGCGCGTGCGCATGTTATAATCGAACACTTGGTTTGGCGTTGTCATCGACCCATAGCTGAAGCGCAAAATATCCGATTCAAATTCGCGCATCTCGCCAAAGCCCAATGAATAAGCCTCTTCGTCAAAAGCAATAGTGTGCTGCTCTCCTGATTTTAAATCACGAATCACAATGCGGGGCAGGGCGTTCTCGCGCTCTAAAAGAACCATCCAATTTTTAAACACCAACAAGCTGACAATAAATATGCCGGGCCGATGTGGGATAAAATCATTCCAGTTCTGTGGGCGTGGATCTGACACAGGTGCCACGACAATTTTATAATCTTCAGCGCCATCCTTATTGGTTTTGATCAAAAACTGATCATCCCAATGTTCAACTTCACATTCAATTTTTTCGTCCCGCGAAACCATTAGGCGCGGTGCAACTGTCGGCTTGTCAGCGTCAATCAACCAAACCTCAGACGTGTCATGGTCATGAATATCAACCATAATAAATTTCTCTGACGATGAGGAACCAACACCGGTAAAAAGCCCAGTGTCTTTTTCATCATGCACCAACACATCTTCACTTTGCGCCGTTCCCAAAATATGGCGATAAGTCTGGAGCGGACGGTGGTTTTCATCTTGCGTGGTGTAAAAAATCACCTTGCTATCAGCCGCCCACACAGCCCCACCGGACGTATTGATGAGCAAGTCATCGTGATCATTACCTGTCGCCAAATCTCGAATGCGCAGATCATAAAATTCGGAACCTTTATTATCATACGACCATGCAGCCAATGTTTGATCGGGCGAAACCGCAATTCCACCAAAGCTGAAATAGTCATGGCCTTTGGCCAGCGCATCACCATCAAACATAATTTGCTCTTGGCTGCCATCACGCAACTTGCGGCAATAACGGGCATATTGCCCACCTGTGACTGTTTGCGAATAATAAAGATAAGGCCCATCAGGGGCAGGCACTGACAAATCATCTTCTTTGATGCGGCCCTTCAGTTCAGCAAATAATTTTTCTTGCAAGCCGACAGTATCTGCCATCTGCACTTCATGATATTCATTTTCCGCTTCTAAATAATCACGAATATCTTTTCGCAGAAGCGAAGGCTCCTGCATCACCTCCTGCCAGTTTTCAGCTTTCAGCCAATGATAATCATCAACCCGCGTAAAACCGTGAACAGTCGAGCTGTGAGCGCGCTTTTCGGCGCGAGGTGGATTTAATGTCATTCGTCTTCATCTTCCGCAATAAAATCTAGGGCAACACCATTTATGCAATAACGTAAACCAGTGGGTTTAGGACCATCAGGAAAAACATGGCCGAGATGCGCGTTGCAATCAGCACAATGCGCTTCCGTGCGCGTCATAAAAAGTTTCTTATCGATGGTGGTGCCAATTACCTCTGGCGCAACTGGTTCATAAAAACTTGGCCAGCCGGTGCCCGATTCAAATTTTGTATCTGATGGAAAAAGTGCAGCGCCACAACACACACACGTAAAAATACCGTCGCGTTTTTCTTGGTTGAGTGAGCTGGTGCCAGCGCGCTCGGTGCCGTGTTCACGCGTCACATGATAGGCATCATATGAAAGGTGCCGACGCCATTCAGCATCAGATTTGGTGATCGTTGTCATCTTTTACACTCCCTCAGCTCCATCACTTGAGCATTCGTTAATGATTTGTGAAGCCCCGTAAACGCAAATTTAACCCTGTGTTAACCATGTCCTCAAACGAAAGCCAGCAAACGGCGAAAAAACCCATCTAATTAATCAACTTTGAAACTGTTTTGCGCATTGCTTCATATGGATAGTGGAGAGACTTGAACAAATCATGACGGACAACGCCGGTACGCAGGGAGAAAGCCCTGTTACAGCGCCGCAACCAGACAATGGGTTGCTGACGGCTGGCGTTCAAGTGCGCAAACCCATCTCAGCCGATTCATTCCGCAAGCTCACCGCATTTCTTAAGAAAGATGTTGTGCTTGCGCCACTGCCGCCAGCGCCCGAAGTTGCCACGCCGATTATTCCTGAGATTGTTTCGCCTGAAATTATTGCGGAGCCTACGCCTCTCATCATTGCAGAACCGGAGCCCGCGATCGTCGCAGCGCCGACTTTTGAACCTGAAAACTTGCCGCCAGCGATTGAGGCGGCACCAGAAGTTCCGGTTGCAGAGGTTGAGCCGCCAAAACCACCAGCAACAATTCTGCGGCCGCGTCCGCGTGACGCCTTTGAATTGGCACCATCGGCCTTGCCGCAATCAAAGGCTGTCGCAGCAGTAGTGCCTCCACAAACTCCAGCGCAAGAGCAGGAGGCCGCTGAACTCGCGCGCTCACTTTTAGATATGATGGCCTCTGGTGCCAGTTCCGGCCTGCCGCAGGAACGCGCCTTGGCCGCTGACACGTTGCTGCGCATGTTGCCGCGCTTGCCTTTAAAATCGTTAATCGTGTTGGCTGATCGTTTGTGCATTATGGATGCACCCCCCCATTTGCTGGTGGCCAAGCTGATCTGTGATCCGCGCATTGAAGTGGCCGGTCCACTTCTCGAAGAATGCAGCCACATCACTGACGAAGATTTAAGTATGGTGATTCAAGAAGGGGAACCCGCCAAACGTCGCATGATGGCCAGACGTCGGCGGGTCAGCCGCGCCATCACTGCGCAATTGGTCAACACTGGGGACCCATCGGTGTTGCTTAATTTGGTGCGCAACCAAAATGCTGAAATTCCACACGAGAGTTTTGAGCAGCTGGTGCGTGACGCAGCTGAGCAGCATGACCTCTTAGCGCCTTTATGCATTAGAGCCGATTTGCCAGTGCCCTTTGCGTTTGAGTTATTCTGGGCAGCCCCAGCTCAGTTGCGCCGCTACTTGCTCAGCAGGTTCTTAACCGACTCCGAAACGCTCACTAAGATTCTAAAGATTGCCATGGTCACTAACGGCGATGACAATTCTAAAATTGAATTTCCTGATCCACAAAGGATCATGAATGCGCTGCAAATGGCCGATGATGGCAAACTCGATGAAGCTGCTGCAGTTTTAGGCGAATGCGCCAATATCAATGCTGGAACGGCGGCTCGGATACTCGCGGACCGACAGGGTGATCCGTTGGCGGCTCTGTTCAAAGCCGTCGGAATTCCGCGCTCTACGGTGAGTGAAATTCTACAAGGCCTTATGACCTCTGCCTCCGGTATGATCGATCCGATACGAGATCCTGAGGAATTGCAATCCTTGTTTGACTCCCTATCATTCAACAAAGCACGTATTTTGCTTACCTACTGGGATTGGGCCACTTTAAAGACGGGTCCCTACGCGCCTTTGAATTAGAAGCGGTCTACTCTACAATAGATTTATCCAAGTGATCCAAATTCGCTGGGCCACGTAAAGTTGGCTTCGGGGAAAATAATAAAATGCATAACAGAGAAAAGACCGCTGAACTCGCCAGCACGATTGTTGCAGCTTTTGTGAGCAACAATGAAGTTTCACAAACTGATTTGCCAAAGCTCATTCAAGATGTGTTTGCTTCGCTCGTTAGTGCCATCGATGAAAAACCACATTCGACGACAATTGCGGGGTCTGTTAAAAATCCCGCAAACATAAAAAAATCGATATTCCCTGATTATCTAATTTGCTTGGAAGATGGCAAACGCTTTAAATCTTTGAAGCGTCATTTGCGTTCCGCTTATGATCTCACCCCTGAAAAATATCGTGAGAAATGGAGATTGCCAGCCAATTATCCGATGGTCGCCCCCAACTATGCGGCAGCTCGGTCAACACTTGCCAAAAGCAGTGGCTTGGGAAAGAAAGCGGCCAAGAAAAAATAAGTTCAGATTTTGTTAACCACGACTCTTGCGGATCAGCAATCACGGATTCATAAAGAGGTCGGTCGGTGGGGGTCACTGATTCGACGGCGGCAGGGCGACAGTGACAAATCGAATGGATATCAGCTCCTTTAGAGCACAACTTATTGTGCCAGAGCAGCGCCAACTTTATGATTATTGGCTGCAACAAGCCGCAGGCCGTGCCATGCCCTTGCGCAGTGATATTCGCCCCGCGCAGATTCCGCGTATTTTACCAGGCATTAGTTTGATTGATGTTGATGTTGAAATAGGGCGCAGCAAAGTGCGCCTCGCCGGAACCAGATTGCGTGAAATCTATGATCGTGAAATTACCGGCCTCAACATTGAAGATTTAGATTGGGGTGATAAGCGCGACTATTGGCTGGCCTCCTATCGCCGCACGATTGAAGATCAAGTCCCGACGCAAGGCATTCTTAAAGGCCCGCGCAGTCACAAAGAACACATAGTGCAATATTGGTTGCGCCTGCCGCTCTGCATCGTGGAGGCGGGTCACACGGCAATTATTCTGTGTTATGATTACTTCATGCCTGCCTCCGAACGACCCGAAGAACATCGATTGGCTATTGGAGCATAAAATCCTAAAATAGATATTGACTCCTTATTTTTGTTGCGATAGCAATAGGAAACAAAGGATGATCACAATGCAAGCACCGACCCAAATTCCAGAATTTAATGACAGCGAAAGCCCATTGGCGCGCCTTTTTTTGCGCAAAGATAATGCGGGAAAAACTTATATTGATGGCCCGCAATTTTTAGCAGGCGAAAAGTTGCGCGGCGATTTTGAGCGGTCCCATTTATCACAACGCATCACCAGCACGTATGCTGAGTCCGCTGGCTCTGGCGGCAGACATTGGCAGATGAGCGATAATTCCATCGCCAAACTCTCCGATAATGCCATCTCCGCACGGCAGCGCTTGCACCATGCTTTCACCGCTGTGGGGCCAGAACTTTCTGGCATTCTCTATCAAGTCTGTTGCGTTGCTGGGGGCTTTGAACACGCTGAACGGATTTTGGCATTGCCACCGCGCAGTGGCAAAGCGATCCTAGCTTTGGCCTTGACCAGATTGGCACGCCATTATGGTTTGATCAAAATTCACCAGCCGCGCAAAACTGATTCCATTGCCCATTGGGCCATCGATGATTATCGCCCAGCCATCAGCGTGGCTGAAGTCCAACCCGCGCATCTGTCTTGATCCGCGCCACCATCGAGGCCAAGCCGTTGGAGCGTTGCGGTGTGAGATGGTCTTTCAGGCCGAGCTTGGCAAAAATCGCTTGTGCATCGACGCGCTCAATCTCTGAAAGGCTCATCGGTTCAAAAATCATGAAAGCAATGGCAATCAGGCCTTTCACAATCAAGGCATCACTGTCGCCTTGAAGCTGCAGATGTTCACCGGATACTTGCGAATAAATCCACACTTGGCTGGCACAACCATTAACTTTGGTGGCAGGCGATTTAAGAGCATCAGGCATAACGGGAAGGGAACGGCCCAGCTCAATCACATAACGATAGCGTTCTTCCCAATCATCGAGAAGTTCAAAATCTGAAATGAGCGTATCGATCTGACTTGCCATAATGGCGCAGAGATAGGCGTGCGCTTTAAGGAACTCAACCCTTAATCGTGCCACGCCATTCGGGAATCAAATCTTCAATGCGCAACGTGGAATTGGCAGACAATGAGGTCGCCACTTTTGCATTAACGGAACCTGTGTTGATCGGATCAGCTTTCGCCAAAACCTGGGGCGGCGGTGCCCCAGAATTGGCCCATTCATAAACTATCCTAGCACTATATTTTGCTTTGCCTTCCAAACTGCCAGCTAAATACTGTGCAGTGGAACACACTTGCGGTTTGCGTTCGCAGAAACTTTTGAGGTCGGCTACAGTGTCAGCTGCCGCCGCAATATAGGTCCAACTCGTCGAAGGCGCGCTTGGCGCTACTGCGCCATTTTGCAATTGTGCAGGCGGTGAAGGCATCGCCATTAATGCGCCTCCAATTACAATTGCTTTTCGAATAAGTCCCATCTTAAAATTCCAAAACTGCTTCCCACTGCGCAACTGATAGCGCACTCACGTTGCTATGCCGTGAAACCTTGTGCGAAACTTTTCTTCAAATTGAGCTGATAAAATTTACGCTTCATTAACCACGACACAGCCAAGCCATAATTTGCGTGTGGAAATGTACATGAAAAGCCAACAAGAAAGCCGCTGTTAACCTAATCACTGGCACATTGAAGGCCAGCTATTTGAGTTTTGGAAAAGTTGTGATGCGTGATGTTTTGGATGATGATGAGCGTAAGGTGAAACCTGTTTCACTGCTTATGATCACCACAGCTGCCATATTAGGCAGCATGATTATTTACAACGCTGTGTGGAAGGGTGGTGCGGGCCAACATCAACAATTGATTGCTGATATGCCTATTGGCGCCACAACCCATATGGAAGTTACCGTGCCGACCAGCGATGCAGCAACTGTCGTCATTAAATATGATCCTCTGGTTGAAGATGTGCAACGCGAACTTTTGGCCATGGGGCAGTATAAAGGCATGGTCGATGGCGTGAATGGGCAGCGCACCAAACAGGCCATTCAGCAATATCAACAACTTCATAGCTTGCCAGTGACGGGTGAGGTTTCGACCGAACTTGTGACCCATATTCAATATGCAAGAAAAATTAAAGCAGCTGCGGAATATACAGGTAGCCTTGATCCGGCACCGGCAATAATCATTCCCGATGCCAGCAAAAACATCATCAAAGTTCAAAACGCACTGGCCACACTTGGCTATGATTTGGGCCAGCCTTCAGGGACATTGGATGAGCCCACTCATGCAGCCATTTTGCAATTCGAAATGGAAAATGGCTTGGCCATGGATGGTGCCGTAAACGCAGAACTTTTGGCGGCCCTCTCCAAAACCGCCAGCAACTAATGCCACGCTTAAAAAGCGAAATCTGGATCGCCGCACTTCTCCGCCGTTGCCAAGGCGAGGGCAAATATGGTGCAGTGATTCATAAAGGGGCAGCAGAAGCGGGTGCCATTTATGTCTATGTCAACCACCTTGATGGCACGTATCATCTTTTAGCTCCACCACCAGGCCCTGCACATGATGAACATGGCGAGCGTCGCTTCATTCTAGAATTTGAAAAACCAAGTGATTGGCTGCAGGTGAGTGCCGTAGTGGCGCGCCGACGCAAGAGCGATCCAGATCTGTGGGCGGTCGAAGTTGAAGATCGCAGTGGCTTTGCGGGCTTAACTCCAGAAATAATTTAGTCCTTAGGCGATTGTTAACTATGTCCGTCTTTATTCTCTTTTTGAGCAGCATGGATTTGCGCTGCAGAGATGAGAGGCATTTACATGGCGGCGGTTATCGCGTTTCCCAAGCAAAAACATAGAAATGAACAAGATGAAAATGTTTTTGGCCCGGCACACATTCTAATTTTCACCGGCGTTCGCCATGAGCGGCTTGTCGAAATTCATGAAACAGCGCTGCTACAAACCAGGCGTCTGCCAAGCCGCCAAAATCAGGCCCTTGCAGAAGAGTTCGAATAAACTATCAGCCTAAGACTTTCGCCTTGCAGTCGCTGCCTTTAATGATGTCTTCAATTCCGCCCCGCATCAGGCCATCACTCAAAGGAATCCAAACCACTGCCAAGCCACGGCGTTTCGTGGTTTCAACCTTCCACCCCAGATTTTCAATTTGTCCGCCATCCTCACCATCATTCTTGGCGAGCAATTGTTGCAGCAGAGTTTTGGCGCGCGTGAGCTCGACTGTAAAACTATTGTTGCCGGCCTGCACATCGTCCAAAGCATAAATCTGTGTGCCGGAATCCGTATAGATTGAAAGTGTCCAATAGCTGCGCGGAAGTTTGGCCGAAAGAACCACACGACCTGCATTCAAATCATATTTGCAAACCCCCACCACATCATTGAATGTGGCCGTGGGAAAAAGTTGCGATTGCTCGTCACGCGGCAAGATAAAAAATGAATTGTCGGGCTTTCCAGAACTCATGGCATAAAGCTTCTTCTGAAACATCAGGCCAGGTTCGAACAGCACATAAGCGATATGAGTTGCAGCCATAATAAACAGCGTTGTGATCACCCAGAACAAGCGTCCCATTATCAACAGCCCGCCTTTTTTACATGAGGCAGAACTAAACTCGCATCGCTTTTTTGTTTGAGAGGCTCAACGACAATATAGGTGAGTGTGAAACTGCCGCTGTCGGGTGGCGTCAACCAATTACCGGGCAGGGGATGGCGCGAAACCACAGCTTTCAAATTGCCCGCATCATCCAACATGGCCTGTCCCGCAGATAAAACCGAAGCTTCTTTCTGGCCAACCGAAAGCGACCACCACCGCGCCGGAATAGACGGGCCAGAAATTTCAAAAACGCAATCGCCGCTCAGCACATTGCCATCATCATCGCGCTCGCGCACATAATAGCGTGCAGCTTTGGGCGGTGGCACTTGGCCACTCCCTAAAAAATGACCAAGAGAATAGGGCAGCATACGATCATTTTCGCCTAGCCGCCATTCCCGCCAGCCTTGGCTATCAGCAACCGGCTTCAATCCCAGAGTGCTCAAGGCATAAATGGCTGTGAGGACACCCAAGCCCAGGCCGCCTAAAATTGCGAAAGCTGAAGAACTAAAAACGCGCATGAAAAATGGGTTGATCCGAATGAATTGAGTGCAACTTAAAGCTTATCCCGCATTGGTCCAGCAAAATAACAAAATCTCAAAACCCAAAAATCGTCGTCGATTTTTTCGGCTTTACTCTCTTGCTCTTGCCAAAAAGCCGTTCAAAGAAATTGGCTTGCTTTTTCGCAGTTGTGTTTGCCTTCGGCAACACCAGCTGCGGTGCCGGAGCGCGCACCACTTTGACAGATGGCGGAGTGGTTGGTTGATCGCTGACATTTTGGAACAAATCTAACATGCCATTCAAAACATCTTTTGCCCCACCATCACCAGCATCCGCCATTGCAGGCACCTCATCTTGATTCGGTTCGGCGGCTGGAGCAGTTGCAATTGCAGTAGCGGGCGTCGCAATGGCTGTGGCTGTTAATGCAGCATCAGGGATCGAAGCGGGCGGCGGCGTATAGCTGTCATCAAGCGGCACGCCGGGCAGGCCTTCTGGTTTAAGCCCAATCTCAGCCACATCCATAATGCGTTTCCACGCCGGGGCCGGAACGCGGCCCCCGGTCACGGCGTGGGCTTTCGAGCCATCCATGGGTGTGTTATCGTCATTGCCCACCCACACGCCGGTGACGTTATGAGCCGTGAAACCAAAAAACCAAGCATCGCGGTAATTGGCATTGGTGCCGGTCTTCCCAGCCACTGGCGCATAGCCCAATTGTGCGCGCGTGGCGGTGCCAGACATCACCACATCATGCATCATCGAATTAAGTTCCGCGACCTTGTCGTAAGGATCAACCTGCGGCGCATCTTTTTCATTGGCCGCATGACTATAAAGCAGTGTGCCGTTTGGCTTATGGATTTCCAGCACCGCATAAGGGTGCGCCAACTTCCCGCCCGCTGCAAAAGTGGAATAACCAGTCGCCATATCAATCAATGTCAGCGAACTCGTCCCAATCGACATGGTGGGGTAGGGGTCGATCTGTCCCGTTAGTCCAACCCGGTGGGCTGTGGCCTCGACATTTTTTCGCCCCACTTCAATCATCAATTTTACGGCAACCGTGTTGATGGAATGGGCCAGCGCCTGCCACAAGGGCACGGTGCCAAACGACTCGGAATTAAAATTATGCACGCACCAATTGCCCACACAGGCCATGCCGTCTGCCACCTTGGTGTCACGCGTATAGCCATGTTCAAGGGCCGTGAGATAAACAAAGGGTTTGAACGCAGAACCAACTTGCCGCCGCGCCGTAATGGCACGATTGAACTGACTATCCTCATACTCACGACCACCGACAATCGCCCTCACCGCGCCATCAGGCGCCATGGTGATGGATGAGGCTTGGCTGAAATTTCCGTTCGGCCCCTGATTGTCCACCACATCATTCAAAATCGCCTGACTGGCATCCTGAAGCTTCGTGTTGATGGTGGTTTTGACCTCCACCACATATTCACGTTTCAAGCCCTGTTGCTCCATCACGTCCAGCGCATCTTGATAGGCATAATCCAAAAACCAGTTGGGGCTTGCCGTAATGCTCTGTTGCACAATTTGCGCAGGGGCACGGCGGGCTTGCAAGAGTTCACCTTGATTGATGAAGCCTGCATCCAACATGCGGAACAGAACAACGCTGGTGCGCACTTTAGACGCTTCTGGATTTTTATGCGGCGCATAATTGGTCGGCGCTTTGAACAGCCCAGCCAGAACAGCGGACTCAGATAAATTAATATCACGCACCGATTTGCCAAAATAGAACTGCGAAGCCGCTTCGACTCCGTAATTGCCACCCCCCAAATAAGAGCGATCTAAATAGAGTTTCAGAATTTCATTTTTTGTAAGACGCGCTTCAATCCACAACGACAGGAAAGCTTCATTCACTTTGCGCCTGATGGTTTTTTCGGGCGAAAGAAATAAGTTCTTCGCCACCTGTTGGGTGATGGACGAACCACCCTGCTTCACGCCATTAGCGCGGGCATTGCGAATGATGGCCCGCATCGTGCCGATCAAATCTACGCCGAAGTGATCATAGAAGCGCGCATCCTCAGTGGCCAACACCGCCTTGACCAGTACCGGTGGAATATCATCCAATGGAATGGCGTCATTCTGCCTGATGCCGCGTTGTCCGATAATATGGCCTGCGCCGTCCGTAAATGTGATCGCATATTCACGGCCGCGGTTCCAAACATCACCGGTATCGGCAAAAGGTGGTAATGCAAAAGCCAGAAGGGCAAAGGCGGCGACCACCCCGAAAGTAAAAAAATCATCGATGAGATCGATCAGGAATCGTCTTGGACCAGAAATACGAAACCAGCGATAAAGGAAAGACGAATAGGCCGAACCAGCGCGTTTGAGCGAATCCCAAATCTCAAACAATCCGGAACTGACATAGGAGTCGGCTGTCCAGATGGCGCGATAGATAAAATTGCGGGTGGGTAGTTTTTTCAAAAGGGACCAACGAATTGATTTCGGCTCCGAATTAAGCCGAATAGGTTAGAGAAGCAAGTTACATACAAATTTGTCAAAATCCAGATGAGTTGCTACAGGAACCCAATGACCGACCCATTCTGGAAGACCAAAACTCTGGCTGAAATGACCGAACCCGAATGGGAAAGCCTGTGCGATGGCTGCGGCCGCTGCTGCCTGAACAAACTGGAAGACGAAGACACCGGCGAATTTCTCTACACCCGAGCCGCCTGCAAACTGCTCGATATCGGAACCTGTCAGTGTACGGATTATGTAAACCGTTCTAAAAAGGTGCCAGACTGTGTTACCTTAACCGCAAAAAATGTTTCCGAATTAGGCTGGCTTCCCCAGTCATGTGCCTATCGACGCTTAGATGAAGGCCGGGAATTGGCATGGTGGCACCCCCTTGTTTCTGGAACCCCGGAAACCGTGCCCCAAGCCGGAATATCGGTCGAAAATGAAGCCTACACCGAAGAAGGCATTTCAATCGAAGAGCTGGTGCATCACATTTGGAAATTACCGAAGGCCAAGCGCAAAGTGTAATCACCTCACCAACTCCGCCTCCACCAAATAGCGCTGGCTGCCATGGGTGATGGCGTCGAAGGGATAACACGTGCTCAACACCAAATGAAATCCGGCGGCGTAACGATCAATGCCAGAATTCTTTGCATCAACCACCCTGGTGCCCGTCACACGGTAAACGAACTCCAAGCCGTCATCACGCCTCACTCGAACGAGGTCGCCTAATTTTGCATTCTTCAAAAACGCAAAATGTGTATCGCGATGCGCCGCAATCACCGAAGTGCCACGTGCACCGGGGCGCGATGTTTCATTGAGCAGAGCCGGGCCGAAAGCCAAAGCCTCACCCGACGCACCTTGCAACACGATGGCCTCTGCCCCAATACGATCAATCGAAATGCGCGCCACCGGATAAGTGTCAGCCCAACTCCAAGCTTTGACGGGTTTTCCGGTAATTAAAGATTGCGAAAAGGCCCGCTCTAACAGAACCTGCGCTACTTGCGCTTTGGCGTAGATGTAAATTGAGTTTCCGAACAACAGGAGGGAGAGGAGAAAAAACACGCTGGAGATTTTCGACTTCCAAACGGACCTCATCAATCGTTCCGCGACAGCTTCTCCAAAGGAGAAGCGTGGAGCAACAAGTTCTTTTTTACCCTTCTCCTTTGGAAAATGTGGATCGCGCTCTTTCTGGCGCGGGACACATGAGGTCGCTTTGTGTGCTCCAAGAGAAAGCCCCTCCCCACAAGGGGGAGGGGGTAAATATGCAGCGGTGCTCATATCGTGGCGACCTTTTTTTGTCTGAGCGCAAGGCCAAGTAACCCCAACACACAGCTCAACAGCATCATCAATTCTCCGTTGGTTGCCGTCTGTGGCAAATTCACGGGGGCATTCAGAGCTGCGGCAGCGGGGGCTTCCAACGTGGCGAGTTGCAAAAACTCAGCTTGCGCTTTTTGATCCGTATGCGGAGCATCTCCTCTAGGTGCGGCATCGCCAAACACACTCTCAAACACCCAGCCCGCAGGCAGCATCAACGGCACATCAGCACGCGTCAGCTTATATCCGGCTGGGCGCTTTGGTGATTTATCAACGGCCACCAAGCTGGTTTGGCTGGAGACCAGCTGATGTTCTAAAGCCACTTGTAACACCGCTTTATCAGCAGCAGCTTGGTCCACCGAACCAAGTGTTGTGGCAACTTCAATTTCAGCAATCTTGCGGCGCGCCCAAAGTTTGGAAATGCCGGTACCCTTTGCAGCGTTGGCCACAGGCAATTTCACTTCCCATGGGGTATCGCCAATTTTGCCAGTGATTTTCAACACGCCGCTCAATTTGGCGGAGTCAGCCATCAACATGACGGGCTCGCCTTGATAGAGATCAGGCAAATCATTCGGCGTAATTTCTGCAGTTGAGCCAAACAATTGTGCGTGGAGATCAGTGACAACCGGATTGCCGATTTTGCCGAACAGTTCTGTCATGCGTGGCATTAACTGCGCACCATCCCCAATCTGCGTAAACGTACCACGACCGAGTTCAGCAGCACGGGTCATCAGGTAAGTATTGGGGGCAGACCCAATGCCCACCATAAACACGCGCGTGCGGCCGCGGCCTTTGGCAATGGTATCAAACAATTCTTGTTCATTGCCAATTGAACCATCAGTGATGAACACGATCTGACGCAGATAATTTTTGTCAGTTGGATTTTCGTCTACCAACGCAGCCTTCATCGGCGGAATCATTTCAGTGCCACCATTCGCGCGAAGATTATTGACGAAGATTTTGGCTTCAGAAATTTTGCCTTCTGTCGCCTGAACAGGGGAACTGAACAAATTATCCATCGTGTCATCAAAGCGAATGACATTAAAGCGATCTGTCGGTTTCAATTGTGCCAGACCATAAAGCAAACTGTCCTTGGCTTGCGGCATTGAAGCGCCATCCATCGAGCCTGAATTATCAATCACGAAAGTAATCTCACGGGGATGATTGACCGTTGCCGCAACGGTGGGCGGTGTCACAAAGCCGAGCAAATAATCATGGCCGTTAATTGTCTCAGTAAACAGCCCCGCTTGCGGTGCAGTGCCAACAGCATTCCATGTGAGTTCAAAATCCTTGTCGGCAGGAACTATACCTGAAAGCGAAATATCCCGCGCATTTGCACCTTTATCGATAATGTCCACTTTGTGATAGGCGCTCTTCACATCGCCCAATCCAAAGCCTGCATCAAGATGAACGGTGATCGAAATGGGGTTGACGGGCGCATCCAAAGCCGGGTCCATCACAGGTGGGGTTGGCGCTTCAGTTTTTGTGGTGCCCAGACCTTTTGCTCCAAAATCAACCGATTGCACAATGGTCTGCGGATTATAACGTGGCGCAACCACCAAAGGCAGGCGCAAGCTATAAGTGCCAGCCGTCTGCGCAATGGTTTGTTGATATTCAATTTGCACTACAACTTTTTCATGCGGGCCAATATTGGCAACCGAGTTGGTAAACATGTTGGGCCGCTCTTGTTCAAGCAGAGCCGCGGCCTGACCATTATTCTTGGCCGTCTCATAAATGACAGCGGCCTCTTTTTTCTCTTTCACTTCACCAACAATCACGCGGGTGCCGGAAACGATTTTTAAACTATCCACGGCTGAATTATCTGGCAATGGAAAAACATAAACGCCTTCCACCCACCCATCGGAAGGATTGTTAAATTGCTGGGTTACGATGGTGCGGGCCGTTGGCCCCGAAACACTCACAGTGAAATCGGTGGCCACACGTGGAGCTTCCAAATATTTGCCAGCTTCGGATGATTTCAAAAGCAATCCACCCGATTGCATGTCATTTGGTGTGACCAGATTTGGCTTTGTGTCCAGCGCCAACGCTGAACCCAACATTGAGAGCGCACTGATGATTGTGACCAGTGTCTTGCTTAGAAAATGAAAGCTGCGATGCAGCGATTTGGCGTTCACGGTGTTCCTCCAGTTAAAGTTGTCATGCCCCGACATGTTGAACATTACGGCACATTCACAATGCGCCGCCAATGTGAACTCCGTCATTCTTCGGTAAGCTTCCGCCTTGCTCATCACGGCTCTTTATGGAATTGTACGGTTTTGTGCGGGATGTGCAACAATGAGCGACGACGACCTTTCAGCCGAAGAAAACCGCGCCATCAGCAGCGTGATCCGCGAGGAACTTGCACGGCGCAGAATAACACGCCAACATTTGGCTGATAAAGCCAAAATCAGTCTATCAACGATTGAGAAAGCGCTTTCAGGCCAACGCCCTTTCACTTTGGCCACGGTGGTGCGCATTGAAGAAGCGTTGGTGCTGCCCTTGCGTAGAGTGAAATCAACACCCGTCAGCGAAACCACTCTTGCCCCACAATCATTGGGTTCCTATTCGCGCCCCGCCGTTTCCTGGTTGGAAGGGGATTATCTCACATTGCGCGCCTCTTTCAGTGATCCCGCCGGCATCTATGCCTATTTGACGGAGATCAAATGGGACACGGCACTCTCGCATTTGGTCTTCCGTGAATCTGAACGGATCGATGCGCAATTCAAGCAAGATGGTTCGGTGTCGGTTCCGCACCAATCGGGTTACATTTATCTGGTGACCAACAAGATGGGCCAATACCGCCTCATCATTCTCTCGCGCCCAATGATCTCTGGCGAAATGTATGGCCTCATCACCACATTGCAATCAGGGCGCGGCACGTTGCTGACCCCGGTTTCGACCCCCTTGGTTTTGGTTCCAGTGAAAAATTTTGAGAAGGAACTTCAGTTTGGAAAAGTTGCGCCCAACTCTCCTGTATTTGAGCGCTATCAAGCTCTGCTCAAACGCGCCATCGAAGAACCGTTTGTGATGTTGATCAAATAGAAGTGTCGGTTTTCGGCTTGCGCACTTGGGCCGCTGCAGCAATCACCATGGGCGCAAATTCTTTCCCGCCTTCTGCAATATAGTCAAAAAACAGTTTGCGCATTCTGGGTTCCCAAAAATAATTAATGTGGGTGGCCAAATCATGGGTACCTTCCACTTCGCCATAGGGCTTAAAGAAAGCGGCCATTTGATTGGCCATCCGCACCATGTCTTTGGTTTCCATATTACGCTCCGTCAAAAATCATAATGCCCGCTTTGGAAAGCGCAGCGAGGTGAAGGCCAGCTTGATTGGCCAATTTTAATGCAAGCGCTGTCGGCGCTGAAACAGTGGCGAGAGCGCCAATGCCAACAGAGGCACATTTTTGCACCAGTTCAAATGAACACCGCGATGACATGAGAACAAAACCCTCTGGCTTCAAATGGGTTCGCGCCATTCCGCCAATGAGTTTATCCAACGCATTGTGCCGACCCACATCTTCGCGCACCAATAAAATTGCTCCGTCCACGGAACAAAATGCAGCGGCATGAACGGTGCGATTGAGTGCATTCATAGGTTGCTGTAAGGGCAGGGCGTCGAAGGCTTTGGCAACGGCGGCAGCATTGAGCTTTGGCGCATGAAGTTTTCCATCCGGCATTCGGATAGCATCGGCCATGTCTTCAATGCCGCACAGCCCACAGCCAACACGGCCTTCAATTGAGCGAGAAATCATCCGGTCACGGATTAATTTATCTTCCGCGATAGCCAAATCAACCGAGAAGCCATCGCCCGATGGCATGACCAACACATTGCCGACATGAGAGGCGTGAGCCACAAGACCTTCCGACAAAGCAAACCCCACCGCAAAATCTTCCAGATCAGCAGGCGTGGCCATCATCACTGCATAAGATGTGGAATTGATGAGCAGGGCCACAGGAACTTCTTCGGGGAGAAACCAAGTGGTTGGGGCGCCATCGATGGTTCCGACGACGGGAATGGAACACAATTTATAGTCCGTCACCCCAGCGAAGGCTGGGGCCCAGCTTTGGACTGTCTCTTCCGTAGCGAGCTCGGTTCCGGCTTTCGCAGGAATGATGGAGTGCATATGATTCACTCTGCAGCAACCCGCTTATTTTCCTCTTCACGGACCTCCCAATCCTTCTGCCAATCACTCGGCTGATTAGAAAGTGTCACTTGAACAGCAGTCACTTTATATTCTGGGCAATTGGTGGCCCAATCAGAATATTCAGTGGTGATCACATTGGCACCCGTCACCGGATGATGGAACGTCGTATAAATCACACCCTGCGGCATCCGCTCAGTAATCAGTGCACGGAGCGTTGTGCCACCAATGCGGCTGGCGAGCGAGACCATGGCTCCATCTTTAATGCCGCGCATCTCTGCATCATGCGGATGAATTTCCAAAACATCTTCGGGATGCCAAGTGGAATTCTCGGTGCGCCGCGTTTGCGCTCCCACATTATATTGCGATAGGATACGCCCTGTGGTGAGGATCAGCGGGAATTCACGACTGGTGCGTTCAGGCGTTGGCACATATTCAGTAATCATAAAGCGGCCGAGCCCGCGCACGAATTGACCGATATGCATAATCGGGGTGCCTTCAGGTGCCTTGTCATTGCAAGGCCATTGAAGCGAGCCCTTCTCTTCGAGTTTTGCAAAAGATACATTTTTGAATGTTGGCGTAACTAAAGCGATCTCATCCATAATCTCAGCAGCATTATTATAAGCCATCGGATAACCCATAGCTTGTGCGAGATCGCAAACAATCTGCCATTCATGCTTGCCTTGCATCGGCGCTTTCACTTGGCGCACACGGTTGATGCGGCGTTCAGCGTTTGTGAACGTGCCATCCTTTTCCAAGAATGAAGTGCCTGGCAAAAACACATGCGCGAAAGCAGCAGTTTCATTCAAGAACAAATCCTGGACAACAACCATTTCCATATTTTCAAGCGCAGCCGTCACATGCTTGGTGTTCGGGTCAGACTGCGCAATATCTTCACCTTGAATGAAAATACCACGGAAGGTTCCTTCAACAGCAGCACTCAACATATTGGGAATGCGAAGGCCAGGCTCATTATCAAGCTCGGTGCTCCACACTTCATTGAAGAGATTGCGCACTGTGTCATCGGAAATATGACGATAGCCTGGAAGCTCATGCGGGAACGAGCCCATGTCACAAGCTCCTTGCACATTGTTCTGACCACGCAGCGGATTTACACCCACGCCATCACGCCCAATGTTGCCGGTGAGCATCGCTAAGTTTGCCATGCCCATCACCATGGTGGAGCCTTGGCTGTGCTCGGTAACACCCAAGCCATAATAGATGGCGCCATTGCCGCCTGTTGCAAACAAACGAGCCGCACCACGAATTTCATCAGCGGGAACACCGGTGATCGATTCTAAAGCTTCAGGAGAATTCGTCAGATCACGGATGAAATCCGTCCATCGCGCGAATTCAGTGGTGTCGCAACGTTCAGCAATGAAGGCCTTGTTCTCAAGTCCTTCAGTCACAATCACATGCGCGAGCGCGTTGATGATCGCCACATTGGTGCCCGGGCGCAATTGTAAATGGAATTGCGCTTCCACATGCGGTGAGCGCACTGAGTCAGTGCGGCGCGGATCGGCCACAATCAGCTTTGCCCCTTGGCGCAAACGCTTTTTCATGCGTGATGCAAAAACCGGATGGCCATCAGTGGGATTGGCCCCAATAATCAAAATCACATCAGCCTTGGAAACTGATTTGAAGTCTTGTGTTCCAGCTGATGTGCCGAATGTTTTCGATAAGCCATAACCAGTGGGTGAATGACAAACACGGGCGCAGGTATCCACATTATTATTGTGAAACGCAGCGCGGATCATCTTTTGAACAACGTAAACTTCTTCATTGGTGCAGCGTGATGAAGTGATACCACCGATGGAACCACGACCATATTTTTTCTGAACCGATTTAAAACCAGTGGCCGCATAGGCAATGGCTGCTTCCCAGCTCACCTCTTTCCACTCATCAGTAATCCGTGTACGGATCATTGGCGAGGTAATGCGGTCCTTATGCGTGGCATAACCCCAAGCAAAGCGACCCTTCACACAAGAATGGCCTTCATTGGCGCCGCCATCTTTGTATGGCACCATGCGCACAACATCATCGCCCTTCATCTCAGCTTTGAAGGAACAGCCCACACCGCAATAAGCACAGGTGGTCACCACAGAATGTTCCGCCTGACCTTTTTGAATAACAGATTTCTCTGTAAGCGTTGCCGTGGGGCATGCTTGAACGCAAGCGCCGCAAGACACGCATTCTGAATTCATGAAGCTTTCGTCCATGCCAGCTGAGACATGCGAAGCAAATCCGCGACCATCAATTGTCAAAGCAAATGTGCCTTGCACTTCTTCGCAAGCCCGAACACAGCGCGAGCACACGATGCATTTTGCCGGGTCAAATGTGAAATAAGGATTGCTCTCATCTTTTCCTTTGAAGCGGAAATTTTCCTCGCCACCGATCCGGGCCGTGGTGTGGTTCTCGCCATCATAGCCATAGCGCACATCACGAAGGCCCACAGCACCCGCCATATCTTGCAATTCACAATCGCCATTGGCTGCACAGGTGAGACAATCGAGCGGGTGATCGGAAATGTAAAGTTCCATCACCCCTTTGCGCAATTTATTTAGGCGATCATTCTCAGTCTTCACTTTCATGCCCGCTGCAACCGGTGTGGTGCAGGAAGCTGGTGTGCCTTTGCGGCCTTCAATTTCAACCAAGCACAGTCGACAAGAACCGAATGCGTTAACCGTGTCAGTGGCGCAGAGTTTTGGAATCTGGGTGCCAAGTTCCATCGCCGCCCGCATGATAGACGTGCCCTCTGGAACGGTGATGCTGAGGCCATCAATTTCCAAAGTGACCAAAGCGGCCGATTCAGATTTTGGTGTGCCGAAGTCGAGTTCTTTAATCAGGGACATGGGTTAGTCTCCTATTCCGCAGCCAAGCGCGAGGGTTTGTCAAAATCTTCTGGGAAGTGCTTCACGGCACTCATCACCGGCATCGGGGTCAAGCCCCCCATCGCGCAGAGCGAGCCATCAGTCATGGTCTGGCACAGGTCTTCGAGCAGCAATAAGTTTTCATCGCGGTTTTCGCCAGCGACGATTTTATCAATCGTCTCAGCACCGCGTATAGAGCCAATCCGGCACGGCGTACATTTACCGCAAGACTCTATCGCGCAGAACTCCATCGCAAATCGTGCCTGCTGCGCCATATCAACCGAATCATCAAACACCACCAAACCGCCATGGCCCACCATCGCCATATTGGTAGCGAAGGTTTCATAATCCATGGGCAGATCAAGTTGTGCGTCTGGCAAATAAGATCCCAGCGGCCCACCCACCTGCACGGCGCGAATTGGGCGACCTGTAAACGTGCCACCGCCAAAATCATTAATCAGTGTACGGAGGGTTATGCCAAATGCCTTTTCAACTAAGCCGCCTTGCTTGATATTCCCCGCAAGTTGAAATGGAAGAGTGCCGCGCGAACGGCCCATCCCGTAATTTTTGTAAGCAGCACCACCGTTTGCCAGAATATAGGGAACGGCAGCAAAGCTAAGCACGTTGTTGATGATCGTTGGTTTGCCAAACAGTCCAACCAATGCGGGAATCGGTGGCTTGGCGCGCACCATGCCGCGCTTGCCCTCCAAGCTTTCCAGCATCGCGGTTTCTTCACCGCAAATATAAGCACCTGCACCACGGCGAACTTCCAGCGTGAATGATTGATCCGTGGACTGAATATTATTACCAAGCCACTTTGCAGCAACTGCAATCTGGATGGCTTGCTTAATGGTGCTGATGGCATTGGGATATTCGGAGCGAATATAGATAAAGCCTTGGGTGGCGCCAGCAGCGATGCCTGCAATGGTCATGCCTTCAATGAGCATGAAGGGGTCGCCCTCCATCACCATGCGATCAGCGAAGGTGCCGGAGTCTCCTTCATCAGCATTGCAACACACATATTTCTGATCGGCCTTGGCATCGTGAACCGTTTTCCATTTGATCCCCGTTGGGAAACCCGCACCACCACGCCCACGCAAGCCAGAGTCGGTGACTTCCGAAACAATAGCAGCGCCATTCATGACAAGTGCTTTGCGAAGTCCTTCAAAACCACCATGAGCCACATAATCCGCAAGCGAAACCGGATCAGTAATGCCAGCGCGAGCAAATGTCAGGCGCTCTTGGTTCTTGAGAAAGGGTATTTCCTCAACTAGGCCGTGACACAAAGTGTGTTTCTGACCTTCATAGAATTTAGCAGCAAACAAGCCTTTCACGTCGTTTGCTTCAATGGGACCGTAACCGACACGGCCATTTGCCGTTTCAACTTCCACAAAGGTTTCCAGCCACGCCATGCCGCGCGAGCTATTCCGAATAATCTGTACACTGATCTTTTCTGCAAGCGCTTCAGCCGCAATGGCTTCGGCCACATCATCAGCGCCGACAGCCAGAGCGAAAGAATCGCGGGGCACATAAATTCTAATCATGTGCGCAAACCCTCAACAACCGATTCAAATTTCTTGGCATCAACACGCGCCACTGGTCGCTCATTCACCATTATGGCGGGTGCCGAAGCACAGAGGCCTAAGCAATAAGTGGCCTCTAGAGTAATTAATCCATCCGGCGTCGTGCCGCCGACTTTGACATTCAGAAAGTTTTCAATCGCAGTCACCAGCGTGCGGCCACCCATCGATTGACAAGCTTCAGCCTTGCACAGCTTTATCACATGCTTGCCCGTGGGCTTCAAATGAAAGTCATGATAGAAAGTCGCCACACCATAAGCCTCAGCACGAGAAATATTTAGCGCATTGGCGATGGCGGGCAGAGATTTTTCTGGCACGAAACCCAATTCATGCTGCACATCATGCAGAATTTCCAAAAGTGCATCGGGCCTATTTCCATAGCGTGCAGCAATTGCCACAGCAGGATCAGCCTTGCTTGAGTTGATGTCGATGAAAGTGTGTTTCTTTACCATGATTGATCATAGCCACGAAAGCGCCGCTTCGCCAATTGACCCTGCTGATGAGATCATAGGCGCTGTCAATGAACCTTAAAATTTTTGGCCGCTTGGAACAAAGCAGCAATGGCAGGTGAAAGCGGATCACGGTCCACTGCCACGAGGCCCACAGCATGGCTCACGGTGGGTTCAGCGAGCGGAACCGCGATCACGCCTTCAAGTGCGCCCATGGCATTTTTGAAGTAATCCGGCATGATCGAACACAGGTTCATCGAGCGTACTGATGAAATGAGATTCATGATTGAATTGGTTTCAAGCCTAGGCGAGGGGTGAACTTTAGCGGCTGCAAAGGCGCGGTCAATAATCCGGCGATTTTGCATGTTGGGCGTGAGCAAAGCCAGCGGCTGTTGCGCCGCCTCAAACCATGTCACAGAATCACGCGCTGCAAATTCATGGGCATCCGAAATGAACAAGCAATAATTCTCACGGTAGAGTTCAATGTTCATCAAACCCTCCACCGGCTCATTATCGAGATAGGTTATACCAGCTTCAATCGAAAAATCGCTCAGTGCACGGATGATTTCTTCAGAGCTGTGTGAAAGTATGGTAAAATCCACAGACGGATGCATGGCGTTCATGGCCTTGGTGAGAAACGACGCCATCGGAAGCGCAGAGGGGATTACACCAAGCACCATGCGGCCCACCAGTTCGCCTTTTTTACCTTTGATCTGAACCAGCTCCTGCTGCAGGTTTTGCCAGTTGTCGAGAATGAGATGGGCCCACTTGAGAACCCGCGTCCCTTCAGGGGTCAAACCAATGTAACGCTGGCCGCGCTCCACAATGGGAACGCCAAGTTCTTGTTCTAGTTGCCGAATTCGGCCTGATAAAGTGGGCTGCGTCACGCTACAAGCCGTGGCTGCCCGGGTAAAATGCTTCTCGCGGGCCAAAGCTGCCAAATATTGTAATTGCCGAATGTCCATGTGCGTACAATAACTTAAGCTCAAATATTAGCACGATCAAAAAAACAAATCATAGACTGTGAAAATAGTCCTTGACACCGTACGGTCCCGCGGCTATTCCTTGTCACACTCCAGAACTGGGTGAAGATTTCTAAATCTCCCCAACCTCCATTGAAAGTTTAAATCATGAACACCACCCCCGAAGGCTGGGCTGCCATTCGCTTGCGCTATGAGGCGGCCACTGACTCTGTGGCGCAAATTGCAAACGATATTGAAATCACGCCGCATAAATTAACGCTTCGAGCCCGCGCTGAAGGATGGCTGTTGCGCACTGCGCAAAAGCCCAAAAAACCTAAGCCACAAAATACACGAGACACCATCAGGCGCCTGAAGGAGCTTTTGCAAAATCGTCTGACCCAGCTTGAAGGCCAACTCAGCGAAATTGGCGCGGAGGTGAATGCACTGGCCAGCGAACGCGATATCAGGGCCACTAACACCTTGGTGCGCACATTGGAAAAGGTTTTGGAACTTGAACAAAAAGACCGCAAGCAAAGAAGCCACCGCGCCCGCCAAAATCGCAAACTCAATGACGCTGAACGCGCAGAACTTACGCGCCGCATTGAGAACCTCCGATTGGAAAACCAACAAACTGGTGGGAGTGATGGAATCGAAACTGATCTCACGCATGTTGTTGGATTGGACCCTGTGGGCGAGGCCAGATCAACTGCCGCCTAAAGGCAATCACTGGCACAATTGGCTTATTCTCGGCGGGCGAGGCTCAGGCAAAACCCGCTCGGGTGCGGAGTGGGTGCGAGCCGTCGCTCAAGGCGAATGGGGTGAACGCGCCAAACGCATCGCCCTCATCGCTCCCACTCACGCCGAAGCGCGGTTAGTGATGATTGAAGGTCAATCGGGATTATTATCCGTACACGGATCAGATGAACGACCCCATTATGAGCCTTCAAAACGAACCATCACCTGGGCCAATGGTTCAATTGCTCAAGTCTTCTCAGCCGAAGATTATGACGGTTTGCGCGGGCCACAATTTGATGCGGCTTGGTGCGATGAATTGGCCAAATGGAAATATGCCGATCAAGCCTGGGACATGTTGCAATTTGCATTGCGCTTGGGTGAAAATCCGGTGGCGGTGATCACCACCACACCGCGTCCGATTGCGCTGCTCAAACGCCTCATTGCCGATGCGGCCACCGTGGTGACCAAAGCCACAACGCTCGCCAACCGTTTGAATTTGGCCAAGCCTTTCATGCAAGCGGTGCTGGATCGTTATGCCGGTACAAAATTAGGCCGCCAAGAATTAGACGGAGAATTAATAGAGGATAATCCTGATGCACTTTTCAAACGCGACACGCTTGAACAGCACAGAGTGCGCGAACATCCTCCACTTAAGCGCATTGTCGTGGCAGTGGATCCACCAGCGGGCTTTGGCAAAACCAGCAATGCTTGCGGCATTGTGTGCGTGGGTCTGGGCTTAGATGGCAGAGCTTATGTTTTGGATGATGCATCAGTGCAAGGCGCAAGACCGGCGAAGTGGGCCGCAAAAATCGTCGCTCTCTATCACGCCAGAAAGGCCGATCGTGTGGTCGCTGAAATTAATCAAGGTGGCGCCATGGTGGAACAGGTGCTGCGTGAAGTGGATGAAGATCTATCATTCCGTGCCGTTCACGCCACACGCGGTAAAAAAGCCAGGGCCGAACCCGTGGCCGCACTTTATGAGCAGGGTCGCATTTCACATGTGGGGTCATTCCCTGAACTTGAAGATGAAATGTGCAATGTGATTGGTGAAGGCGGCACCAGTCCGGACAGGTTGGATGCGCTGGTCTGGGCGGTGAGTGATTTAATGCTGAAGCGCAAGTCTGAACCAAGAGTGCGGGTTTTGTGAAAATACATACCTACCCTTCTCCCTCAAGGGCCGAAGGAAGTACAATAAGGAAACCTAGATGTTCAAAAAAATTCAATCCCTGTTCTCCGGTGATCAAAAACAATTTCGCATTCAACCTGTAGTCTCGCTGCATGGGTTGGGACAGCCGCAATGGACACCGCAAAACTATACGGCATTGGCGCGTGGCCGCTCAATGGCATCTTCAGCCTGCCGCTCTATCCCGTACAATCAATCACCGATCTTAAAATATACGGCGATGATGATGTGGCCGCAACCCTTGATCCTGCGCACTACTATCTCGATACGGTCTCGCGTCCCGCACGCCTCACCTTGCGCAGGGGTCGATCGTTTCCGCCGCCAGGCCGCAGTGCCAATGGTTTGGAAATTAAA
>JANMWK010000028.1:0-17659 GCA_031393975.1 Hyphomicrobiales bacterium | reverse complement strand
ATATGCGCCCTACCCAAAGTCGCACGTGCCGCAAGGTCTCCCCAAAGCAACGACGGTGTAAGGTTTTTTGGTCTCTGCTGGCTCTCCATCGGCCAGTGGTTCTGAGAGGCACCACTTTCATTGCCCCACATGCGATTGGGTTCCCCCGATCAAATCAAGGCGCATCAGTTAGGTTAACGCGTCTTAACGTTTCCATCACGTTTATGCGGGAAAAGCCTCTCTGCCACTTGAACTTCTGATTCGGGAGATTGACCCATGGCCGCTACTGCACGCATTTTAGATTTCTTGCGAACCCAAAAACCAGAAGGCCCCTGCCTTGTGGTCGATCTGGATGTTATTCGTGACAATTATGAGGCCTTCGCCAAGGCCATGCCCGGCACCCGCATATTCTATGCGGTAAAAGCCAATCCGGCTCCTGAAATTCTCTCGCTGCTCGCCTCGCTTGGTTCAAACTTCGACACCGCTTCGGTGGTTGAAATTGAAATGGCCTTGGCCGCTGGTGCATCGCCGGACCGTATTTCATTTGGCAACACCATCAAGAAAGAACGCGATGTGGCCAAAGCCCATGCTTATGGCGTGTCGCTTTATGCTGTCGACTCGGTTGAAGAAGTTGAGAAGGTCGCCCGTGCCGCTCCCGGGGCCCGCGTGTTTTGCCGCATTCTCACTGATGGTGCAGGCGCTGAATGGCCGCTCTCTCGCAAGTTCGGTTGCGAGCCTGCCATGGCCAAGGATGTGTTGTTGCACGCCCATGCCTTGGGCCTGAGTGCCTACGGCATTTCATTTCATGTCGGTTCCCAGCAAACCCGCCTCGGCGCATGGGACACAGCTCTGGCTGAAGCCAAATCCATTTTTGACGAATGCGCTTCCGCTGGCATCACCCTGCAAATGGTGAACCTTGGCGGCGGCTTCCCCACCAAATATCTCAAAGCCGTTCCCGGCACCAATGCCTATGCCAATGCCATCCTCGATGGTCTGGCCAAGCATTTCGGCAACGCCATTCCAGAAACCATCATTGAGCCTGGTCGTGGCATGGTGGGCAATGCGGGTGTGATCAAAGCTGAAGTTGTTTTGGTCTCGAAAAAGCACAGCAATGATAACATTCGCTGGGTTTATCTGGACATTGGCAAATTTGGCGGCCTTGCTGAAACCATGGACGAAGCCATCCGCTATCCAATTGTCACCAGCAAAGATGACACTGAAAAGGCGCCTTGCGTGATCGCAGGCCCAACCTGTGATTCAGCCGATGTCCTTTATGAAAAGACGCCTTATGATTTGCCGTTGTCGCTGAGTATTGGCGATGAGGTGCTGATCGAAAGCTGTGGGGCCTACACCACGACTTATGCGTCTGTCGCCTTCAACGGCTTTCCGCCGCTGAAGTCTTACGTCATCTAACTTTCGCATCCCCCGTTCAACACTTCGTTTTGGAGACTTTCAATGGTCACAATTCGTGCTGAAATTTCGTCTGATATTGCGCCTCGCGAAGCTTTGCTTAACCGTGGCTTTGGACCTTCGCGCTTTCGCAAGACTTCTGAAAAACTGCGCAACGGTCGCGTGGCCGCGTTTGCATTCACAGCGGTGGATGCCAAGGGCAAACTGATCGGCACGCTGCGCCTGTGGAACATCATTGCAGGCTCAGCCGGATCATCATTGTTGCTGGGGCCATTGGCTGTGGATAGCAAGCATCAGAAATGCGGGCTTGGTCGTGCTTTGATGGAGCACGCCATTTCAGCAGCCCGCGCTTTCGGCCATGATTCGATTTTGCTGGTGGGGGATGCCCCTTATTATTCACGCTTCGGTTTTTCGCAAAGCTTAACGCGCAGCCTGCATTTGCCAGGGCCTGTCGATCGCGCCCGCTTCCTTGGCTTGGAACTGACCGAGCAAGCACTGGATGGCGCTGAAGGTTTAGTAGCCGCGTCCGGTGAAATGATCGAAGCGCTGCAACTGGCGGCCTAAAAATTCTTCCAGCCCTTCGATCTTAAAATTGCAATATCAAAACGCGAATGAAGTGCAGCACTTATCGGTGCTGTGGGAAAGAAGCTTTGCCGTGGTGCGGGCAGGGGCGGGAGAGTTTTGGCTCCCGCTCCGGCCATGGCCATGCGCGCGGTGCCTAACCCTGTAAGATCAACCGAGCCAGCAACCACCACCATGCGGTTCAACGCGTTGGCGAGGAACTGGCCGAAATAAGGGTTATTGGCCAGCCCACCATCAATCGAAATAAACTCAGCCTTGCCCATGGCTTTCACCACTTCGGAAGCCCGCATAGCCACGCCTTCAAGCACCGCCTGCATCATATCGAACTTGCTGGTATCAAGACCTAAGCCCAGCCACAGGCCAGAAGCCGAACGATCCCAATGCGGGCAGGCCATGCCAGAAAGTGCCGGTACAAATACAAGGCCGCGTGAGATGGCGGTTTCAGCTTTGAAGGCGTTGATCTCAGCATAATCGGTGAATAAGCCTAATCCCTTGGCCCAATTCACAGCCGAGGCTGCATTATAAACGCCGCCATCCACCGCGAATTGCGCAGGTTGATTGGTGATGCGCCAAGCCACGGTGGGCAACAGTCCCGATGAATTTTGTCGTGGTCGCTCCTCGCCACTAATCGCCAGTGCAAATGCTCCAGTGCCAAAGGTTATCTTGGCATCGCCGGGCCGCATGCAGCCGTGACCAAACAGGGCGGCTTGTTGATCGACGATGGAGGCGGTGATTGGCGTGGTGCCACTCATCCCAAACGGCCCCGTGGTGTTTCTAATCTCAGGCAGGCATTCGCGCGGAACCCCGAACAATGCACAAAGTTCATCATCCCATTGCAGTGTGTCGAGTGACATGAGCGAAGTGCGAGACGCCGTTGTCACATCTGTGGCGAACGCGCTTGTCAGGTTATCAAGAAAAAAGGCATCGCTTGTCCCCAGTCTCAAACGTCCTGCCGCGAGTAGAATTTTTGCTTCGGGCACGTGGTCCAAAATCCAGCGCATTTTACTGGCGGAAAAATACGGGTCCAGCGGCAAGCCCGCTATAGTTTGCGTTAACGCTTCAGCGCCTTCAGCCTTTAGTTTTTCAGTGCTGTGTTTGGTCCGATCATCTTGCCATACGATTGCGTGGTGAATGGGTTTCTTGCTCTCCGCGTCCCAGGCCACAATCGTCTCGCCCTGATTGGCAATGCCAATTGCATCCACGTGGCCTGCCTTTTTTATACAGGCTTTAATGTGGGTCAGAAGTTCCCTCGCATCATGCTCTACATAGCCACTCTGTGGGTAGTGTTGCTTATGTTCAAAGCCAGCCACCTTGGTGAAGGTACCGTCCCCATCCAGCGTGAATGCTTTGGTGCCCGTGGTGCCCTGATCAATAGCGAGGACTTTCATTTTATATCCTTGACGATGGAGTCGGCTAAAGCGCGGGCCTGCACCACACAAGCCCCAGCGGTGTTCATTGTTCCCAACGCATTGCCAGTTAAGATAATGTTGGTGGGTGCCGTGGCGAGCAACGCATTCTCCGGCCTAAATTTCCCAGACAGAATAACGCCGTCGCAAATGATCTTTGAGCGCTGACCATTTCGTTCTAACTCAACGGCTTCCACATTTGTGTTCCCATGAATAGCGATGAGTTTGATTTTAGTTTGCACTGGAACACCAAATGCAAATCGTGATCCCAGCGGAAAAAACCAAGGCGTATCGAGTTTGTTTTCTTCGGCAAAAATACCAGCAGGTTTGATGCCGGCATGGCGGCAGGTGAGCAGGGCCGAAAATGTCACCCACTCATTGCCGATGATCACAGGATTGGAAAACGGTTTTTGATGTTTGAGGTAAACATGCTTCTGCAAGGTTCCCGTGTTCATCACACCGGACAAGCGGTTGCCACCGACCAACAAAGCCGCAACGGAAGACTCGCGTGTGCCGGTGGCCAACACCACACGTTTGGCGCTCATATCAGAAATGCCTTTCGACGAATGCACTCGCAAGGTGTTCCGCAGGGTAAATTCAAGAACAGTGGTGCTGGTTCTGATGTCGATGCCCGCAGCAGAACTCACCATGTGCTTGGCAAATTTTGGTCCACGCGTCAGGTGGCGGTGGCTTTCCCAACCGAAACCAAAATGCCCGCAATGGCGCGGCACACCGCCTGCGTGGGCTTCACGTTCGAGCACGACGATATCTTTGATGCCCAATTCACGCAGCCTCATGGCGGTGGATAGCCCAGCGGGGCCAGCGCCGATGATGATCACATCATGGCTTTCCATTGGTGGCCTCCCTGAAAATGGAATCCACTTCAGCGCCACAGTAAAATCCTTGGCAGCGCCCCATCAAGGCGCGCGTGCGGCGCTTCAACCCGCCAAGATTGCCGGCAGGCAAAGACCCTTGGCAAGCCGCTTCAATTTCACCGCGCGTCACCCATTCGCAATGGCAAACAATCTCGCCGCCTCTCATGTAGGGCCTAATCGAATGTTCGGCGAGGGTGGGCACGGGCGTAAAAATCGGCACCGGAGATTTCTTGGGCAGCTTGCCGAAATTCTTGGCGTAAAGTTTGGCCACATGCTGTGCGATGCCAAGTGAACCTGTCAGCCCGGTAGAACGAATTCCCGCGACCGTGATCCAGTTCTGGTCTTTAAGCGCTTCAATAATATAGTCTTTGTGCTCCGTCGCGGGACGCAGGCCTGCATATACCGCAGTCAAATTTATATCTTTGAGTGCAGGCACCATTTCAATGGCGCGGGCCTTCAATTTTTCGAGCGTTGGCGAGTCAGTCGAGCCATTCTCGCGCTCGTCAGTGTCTTCTGCTGTAGGGCCAATGGCGAGATTACCAAATATGGTACGGAATAGAACCACACCCTTGGTGCGCTCATTTGGCACCGGCAAAATAATGCTCCGCGCCAATTTGGCGGCGGGCTTGTCAAACACCACAAACTGTCCCTTGCGGGGCTTGATCGTGAACGGCGCAGGCCGTGCCAGCGCCTCAACATGATCACCAAATAATCCCGCCGCGTTGATCACCACCCGCGCCGTGATCCTTGCCAAATGCCATTCATCTTTCACAAACTCTGCTTTGGTCACTTCTGTATTGCGCATGATTACTGCGCCATGGGCAATCGCTTGTTCTGCATAGGCCAAGGGCGCCGACCACGGATCAATCACGTGCTCTCCCGGCACCAATACGCCTCCTAAAATTGATTTGGAAAGTTGAGGCTCACGGATGCGCAGTTCAATGTGCGAAAGTTTTTTTACATCGGTAACGCCATTGGCGTGAGCCTTCTTGATGATACCATCAAGCGCCGCCAATTCCTCTTCAGTCCAAGCCGCAACCACAGCCCCCGTTTCCAATAAAGGCAAATTGAGTTTTTGCCGAATGTCGAGATATTCGGCATAACCCGCTTTCATGCATTGTAACTCAACGCTTTTGGGTGGCGCATCAAAGCCCGTGTGCAGCAATGCGCTGTTGCCCTTGGAAGCGCCAGATAAAATATCAGCACCTTTTTCCAGCAACACGCAATTTAAACCTGCCATGGCGAAACGGCGCAAGATGGCAAGCCCCACCACGCCACCCCCAATCACCGCAATATCGAATCTCTTATCCATGAGCGCAGTCTTACACATAAAAAAAGGGCGGCCAAATGACCGCCCTTTCCCGGAGGTAAAATAAATTACCGACCAGCCAAAACCCGCTCTCTAGCGGCAATTTCAGCTTGGCGTTTTGCGATTTGATCGCCAATTGGTGGGCCTTGGAAGCGCTTGCCTTCATAAGCAAACCACACGATTAACAAAATCGCATAGAAGCCAATGGTGTAATAGATCAAGCCAGGCACGAAGCCAGCAGCACCCCATTCACCGACGGATGGCACAAAGGCATGACCACCGATGATGATGCCAATCACACCGAGGGTCACGATCACTGCAAACAATTTGGAAAGTCCGCCGAGACGGAACCCGCCAAATGTATTCCACGATTTTCCTTCTGCAAACAAACCAGCAAGAACTGGCATGCCGTATGACATGTAAAGATACATGGCACAGCCTGTTGAAAGGGCCGCAAAGGCATTAAGTGGCGTGGTGATCACTACCAGGAAGAACGTGACGATACCAGTGAACCAGATGGCCGCCACCGGTGTGCGATAAGCAGCGTTCACATTGGCCAACATCGAAGGCAAACCACCGTCACGCGCGAAAGCATAAATCATGCGTGAAGTTGATGTCACAGCCGATAATGCACAGAAGAAGTTCGCAATGATAATGCCAATCGCGCAAACTTTGCCCATGAATGAAGGCGCAATCAGCGTATTGAACAGAACCGAGAACGAACTCCAGCCCAGCACAGCCATATCGGCAGGCGCAGGCCCGCCGGGAATGGCAGCAAGCTTGGCCATCACGTCTTTGGATAATGCTGTCTGTGCAGGATCAGCTGCCAGCGCATCGTAAACCGAAGGCAAAGCCATAACCATGCCCAAAGCCAAGATGAGGCCGAAAACCAGTGACCAGAACACAGATTGCAACATGCCCTTATGCACAGTGTTTTGCGCATCACGGGTTTCTTCTGAGGTATGGGCCGAAGCGTCAAATCCAGTGATTGTGAAGAGCGGATAAAGCATGCCCATCAGAATGGCTATGAATGAGCCATAAGCAGGAGCAACATTGCCGCCCACATCGCCAGTGGTGTTAACCAACGTAAAGGCTTTGCCAAGATCAAAGCTTTTGACATTCATGAACAACAAAATAATCAAGATGATCGAGATCACAAAAATCAGATATCCAGAAATATCAGTGAGCAAAGTCGTAAGCTTAATGCCGAAATGATTGAGCAGGCATTGAGCCGCTGTAATGCCAGCGACCCAGAGATACATGGTGGTGTTGGTCCATGTGGACACATCCCAATGCAAAATGCCTGAGAAGAATAGATCGCGGATGAAGCCATAGA
The DNA here is from genome assembly GCA_031393975.1 of Hyphomicrobiales bacterium. Classification (GTDB taxonomy): domain Bacteria; phylum Pseudomonadota; class Alphaproteobacteria; order Rhizobiales; family Aestuariivirgaceae; genus Aestuariivirga. Next base: position 10,762 of record JANMWK010000028.1, on the reverse strand, counting down.
GAATGACGTTCACAGCGGGAATCACAAACAGCAATCCAAGCAAATTGGTCCAGGCTGTCAGCCAGCCCCAGAACTTACCACCAAGAATGGAAGACCAATGATAAAGGCCACCCGCCGTTGGATAGGCCGAGGCGATCTGGCCCATTGAGGCAGCAACGATCAATGCGAACACACCACCCAGAACCCAGCCGATTGTGGCCATCCAAGGCCCAACTGTCGACATCGCAATCGGGAAGGATGCCAGGCCGCCCGACAGAATGCAGATGATCGAAAATGAAATCGCGAAGCTTTGGAACGTGCCCATGCGGCGGGATAATTCCTGCGCATAGCCCATTCCATGGAGGACTTTTTCGTCCTCGCTCATATGTGTATTGTCAGCCATGTGGCACTCCCTTGCGCGTTCAAGGGCGGAACGGCGTTTCATTAAGATTAAACAAAGCAGATGATCCCCCACTTGCTTCGTTATTTTCCCCTTAACCACATTGTGGCTGCTTTGCGGCAAGGCGTCAATGCGCCTAGCAGGTTGCCAGTGTGCAGTGCAGCAACGCTCGTTGATATTTATTCACGTCAGCGTCAGCCTCTCGCCATGTTTGAAATTCTCATGCTAGGCTTTGCGCATGACTGACACACTCCATCATCGCCGCAGCGGCGGCAGGGACGCAAGGCGCGCTTTACGTAGTGCGCCCATGCTCTCATTCCCTACACTGGTGCGCGACATTCCAACTTATGAGTTGCTGCCCGAAGAGGCGGTGGAACTGATCCACCAGGAGTCGCTCAAGATTCTGGAGGAGGTGGGGTGCGAGTTTAGGGACGATCAAGCCCCAGCGATGTGGAAAGCGGCTGGCGCTGATGTGCATGGCACTTTGGTGAAGATTGATCGTGGATTGTTGATGGAGTTGATAGCCAAAGTTCCATCCGAGTTCACGCTCCACGCCCGCAACCCCGAACGCACCGTCAAAGTGGGTGGCAAAAACACTGTATTCGTGCCCATGTATGGCGCTCCCTATGTGCGTGATCTTGAAGGCAAGCGCCGTTATGGCTCGCTGGAAGATTTGCAGAATTTCCACAAGCTCGCTTATATGGCGCCGCAGTTGCACTCTACCAGTTCGATCATCTGCGAGCCTATGGAAATTCCGGTGCCAAAGCGCCACCTGCACATCATTCAATCGGCCCTCACCCATTCCGATAAACCCTTCATGGGCATCGTTACATCCAAAGAACGCGCCGAGGATGTGATGAAGATGGCGGGCATTGTGTTTGGCGAAAAGTTCGTCAAAGACAATCCGGTCGTCGTTTCCATTACCAATTGCAATTCGCCCTTGGTGTGGGACCAGACTATGCTGGATGCGATGCGGGTTTACGCCTCCCATAATCAGCCGGTTATTCTGGCACCCTTCGCGCTGTGTGGCGCGTCCACTTCGGCGTCAGCGATTGGTGCTGTGGCGCAGGTGAATGCAGAGGCTTTAGTGGGTGTGGCCTTCACGCAATTGATCAGGCCGGGTTCCCCACAAATCTATGGTCAGTTCATGGTGACAGTCGATATGAAAACCGGAGCCCCCATGGGTGGCACGCCCGAAGCCGCGCAAATGATGTTTGTGATGGGGCAATTGGCCCGCAAATATAAATTGCCATGGCGCACCAGCGGCTTTCATGTGGGCTCAAAAATCAATGATGCACAAGCGGGCTATGAAGCCAACATGTTGATGCACGCGGCAATCTTGTCGGGCGCAAATTACATCTGGCATGTGGCGGGCTGGTTGGAAGCGGGCTTGGCCTGCGGCTATTCCAAATTCATGACCGACTGTGAACAATTGGGCGGTTGGTATAAATATGCTGGCGGCTTGAAATTTGACGACTTTAAAGAGGCGATGAGCGCGTTACGCGAAGTGGGCCCAGCGGGACATTTCCTTGGCACCGCGCACACATTGGAGCATTTTGAAAAAGCCTTTTTCATGCCTACGATTATGGATTTCAACTCCTACGAACAGTGGAATGCTGAGGGCGCGAAAGACCACGACACCAGAGGCCGCGATAAAGCCAAGGCTATGCTGGCAACTTATGAAAAGCCCAAGATGGATGAAGCCATCACTGAAGCCCTTGCGGAGTTTGTTGCAAAGCGCGAAAGCGAATTGCCCAATAACGTGAGTTAGCAATGCAAATCTATATTGATGCCGATGCCTGCCCAGTGAAAGACGAGGCTGCCAAAGTGGCGGCGCGTCACAACCTGGTCATCCATTATGTTTCCAACGCGCACATGCGCCTTCCGTTGGGTGACAATGTGAAACGCATTGTAGTGATGGCAGGTGCGGATGCAGCCGATGATTGGATTGTGCAACAAGTGGTGCCCAATGACATTGTGGTGACCGCTGATATTCCACTTGCGGCGCGAGCCCATAAAAAAGGAGCACGGGTGATTTCAAATGTTGGAAAATCATTCACCGAAGATTCAATTGGCATGGCCTTGGCGATGCGAGATTTAATGACCCATTTGCGCGAAACCACCGAGATGCGCGGCTCCAATAAAGTGTTCACACCTGCAGACAGGTCACAGTTTTTGCAGGAATTGGAAAAAGTCATTCAGCTTGTTAAGCGCGGCGTGCTATAGGTGTTTCATGCAAGACCACATCACCTCTGCCCTCGCAACTCTTCTGGTCGTTGCCGATCCTTTTTTTCTCAGTGTCACATTCCTTGGCATCACCCATGACCGCTCAGAAAAAATCGCAGTGAAGTGAAGCTTTGCGGTTCGATTATTGCGTTTCGTCTGACAGAGCGGATATCAAAAACCAGGGGCACCACTGGGCGCGCAGTCATCTCACGGCTGCTTGAACCATTTTGGCAGCATGGGCCTTACAGTTTATGATCGATGGCATTCGCGCGGTTGGTGCTTGAAAAAAGAGGGGATGGACATTGCTTTGCCGTGGGGGCTTCACTGTCCATCCCCTCATTGACGAAGCAAAATGCCTGCCACGTTGCACCAGTTGAGATTGTGGAAATGGGAGGATCCAAATCAGTGTTGTGCAACGCAATATTCATTGCATACTGCTTGCCAGTTTTTAAATTAACTATGAGTTTAATACAACTCATTGAAGTTAAAGCATTAAAAGTTATCTAAACCAAAATATTAACTTCTTCTGAAATTGGATAAGCACAAAATTTGTGCCTTGCAAAATCTAAAAAAGCAGCAACTAAATGGGCTGATTATTTTTTAACCACTTGGTAAAACGCTGCAATCCTTCTTCCAATTTATATTCTTCTTTTAGAAAGCACATGCGCAAAAAACCTTCGCCACCAGGTCCAAAGGCGGCACCGGGCGCAAAGCCCACATTGGCCTCATCAATAATGCGTAATGTGGTCGCCATCGAATCCGTCATCCCGTCGATGCCAAAGAACATGTAAAATGCGCCATCAGGGATTGACAGTCTAATCTGTGGAAAATCCTTAAGCGCACTCACAACATAATCCCGGTTGGCTCTCGCCTTGGCCACTTGTGCCGCGATAAAATCTTCCCCCTCGTCCAGTGCCATTGTGCAGCCGCGCTGCAAGAATACTGCCGTGCCACTGGTGTTATATTGGATCACACGCTCAATGGTGGCACCCAGAATTTTCGGCGCTTGCAGCCAGCCTATGCGCCATCCCGTCATGGCCCAGTTTTTGGAGAATGTATTGCACAGCAACAGTTGCTCTTCAGTGTCACACACATCCAAAAATGAAGGGGCGCGTTGGCCGCCATAATAGAAACGCGAGTAAACTTCATCGCCTAAAATCCAGATGCCAGCCTTCCTGCATGCATCACGAATGGCAATGAGTTCGGCTTTCGATGCCGTCCAGCCTAAAGGATTGGACGGTGAGTTGAGACAGATGGCTTTCGTGCGCGGCGTGATTGCATCAAACAGCCGGTCCAAATCCAGCGCCCATTTCCCATTGGCAAATGTCATGGGCACTTCAACGGGCTTTGAGCCTTGAATCCGAAGTGACCCCGCATAGTTCGGCCACGCGGGTGTGGGGATAATAATCTCATCACCATCGCCTGCAATCATTTGTACGGCGGTTTGAATGGCGGGCATTCCGCCACCCGTTACAAAGAAATTGGCTGCATCAAAGCTGCGGCCAAAATGCTTTGTGTGATAACGCGCCAGGGCCTGGCGCAATTCAGGAATGCCCCCTTGAAACGTATAAAATGTTTCGCCTGCCAACAAGCTTTCAGTCGCAGGCCGTGCAAATGCTTCTGGGGTGGGCAAATTTCCCTCACCCGACCAAAAAGGGATAATCCCGGGCTTGGTGAAGCCATACATGGCAGCCTTCACAATCCCGCTATCAGGTTCAGTTTGGGCTTGCGCCGTAAGGGTTTCAAGAATCTGTTTCATCACACCTTATGGCAACAAAAAAACCCGCATGTCCAGCACGCGGGTTTCATAATGTTATGCGTAAGACGCTTACTTCTTCTTCGCGGCAACCGCAGCTTTAGGAGCAGCCAATGAATCACGAATTTCTTTCAACAACACTTCTGTTGTCGAAGCAGCGGCTGGAGGTGCGGGTGGTTCTGCCTTCTTCAAACGGTTCGAGAACTTCACCAATTGAAGAAGTACAAAAGCGAGAATTAAAAAATTGATCAAGATAGTGATGAAGTTACCATAAGCAAATGTTGCACCGGCTTCTTTTGCAGCCGCAAGATTAGCAGCAGGCGGGCCGGCAAGTTGAACAAACTTCTGTGAGAAATCAACGCCGCCTGTAATCCAACCAACGATGGGCATAATTAAATCACTAACCATCGAGTCGACTATTTTGCCGAATGCGCCGCCCATGATCACACCAACGGCGAGATCGAAAGCATTACCCTTAAACGCAAAATTCTTAAAATCAGTCCACATAGAATAATCCCCCTTCAAAGGACGCCCCGGCTTCCCTGCCAGTAAAAGCGTTGCAGCCTCTTAAACCAACCGTGCGGATTGCCATAGATAAAAAGGGGTCGCTAATATCCGCGCTGGCGATCCACCCAATTCTCTAATGCGACGCCTTGTTTATGGCGCAGGATTTGCTGAAACACATACCGGCAAATCGTCTCCGGGTCAGAATCCGCTGCGGCATGAGGGGTGATCGTCAATTTAGGATGCGACCATAATGGACTACCGCTCGGCAAAGGTTCTTTGCGAAACACATCAAGGGTTGCTGAATAGAGTTCACCATTATCGAGGCAGGTAATAATATCATCTTCGTTCTGCTGGCGACCCCGGCCAGCATTGATCAATATCGGCGCGCCAAACGGCCCACGACGCGAAAGCTTTTGAAACAGCGCACGATTGAGAATACCATCGGTTTCAGAAGTCGCAGGCAGCAGCGATACGAGAATATCGGTGCGCGATAGAAACGCATCAAGCTCAGCTTCTACAAAGCACTCAACCCCCTCAACCACTTTGACTGTCCTGCTCCAGCCCACGACATTAAAGCCCATCATGCGAAGTTTATGTGCTGCGTCGGTTCCCAAAACTCCCATGCCCATAATGCCCACAGTTAATGCGCTTGCGGCATGAGTGGAGAAACTATCCCACACACCCAATTTTTGATTGGCCTCAAAGCGCCGTTGCTGGCGGTGGTGAATGAGAACTTGCAGCACAATATATTCACTCATGCGGGTGGTGAGATCAGGATCGTTCACACGAACAATCGGAACATCAGTTGGCAAAGTGGGATCACCCAAAATGGCGTCCACACCTGCGCCAAGTGAGCAGATGAGTTTGAGATTTGGAAAACTTTTCATCACATCAGGAGGAGGCAACCATGCTGCGGCATATTGAATATCTTCCACGCGGCCAACATTGGGCCACGCCCGAACATCCAGCGCGGGGGCGACCTTCTTCATCGCCGCCATCCAAACGTCGGCAGGCCAAGTGGGCAACACAAACACAAAAGCACTCATTGCCGAACAATTCCTTCTGTGGCTTTCAGATTAAGTGAAGCGGCGATCAATGCCTTTGTGTAAGGCGTTTGCGGGTTGCTGAATATCTCAGCCGTGGGCCCGCGCTCTTCCACCAAACCGTTGCGCATCACAATCACTTCACTGGCCAAAGCCCGTACCACTTTGAGGTCGTGACTGATAAACAAATAAGCAAGGTTATGTTTCTCCTGCAGCCCGCGCAGCAAATCGACCACTTGCGCTTGAACCGACATATCGAGCGCTGAAGTCGGTTCATCCAGCATGATGAATTTTGGTTCCAGTGCGAGCGCCCGCGCAATGGCAATGCGCTGGCGTTGACCACCGGAAAATTCATGCGGATAACGATCCATGGTAGTGGAATCCAAACCCACTTCTTCCAGCGCTGTGGCCACGCGGGCGCGCCGATCAGCAGCTGTCATATCTGGATTCTGAATGCTCAAGCCTTCTTCAACAATCTGCAACACTGAAAGGCGCGGGGAGAGTGATCCAAACGGATCTTGAAACACCACTTGCATGTCTTTGCGCAGTGGCCGCATGGCCTTGGCATTAAAGCGATCTATCCGTTGGCCTTTATAGCTAATCTCACCTTCAGAAGAGATAAGCCGCATAATGGCAAGGCCCGTAGTGGTTTTACCGGAACCTGACTCACCAACAATGCCCAGCGTTTGCCCCGCTCGCACCGTGAGATCAAGGCCATCAACGGCTTTGATATGGCCAGTAAGTCTGCGGAAAAAACCGCGACGGATCGGAAACCACACTTTCAGGTTTTTGGTTTCAACTATCTTCTCAGCATTTAAATCCGCTTCAGGGGGCTGGCCTTTTGGCTCCGCAGCAAGCAGCATTTTTGTATATTCATGGTGTGGATTGGCAAACACGCCGCGCGCATTGCCGCGCTCCACAATCTTGCCCTTCTGCATCACGCACACCGTGTCAGCCATGTGGCGCACAATACCGAGATCATGGGTGATGAGCAGCAAAGCCATGCCAAATTCTTTTTGCAAATCTTTGAGTAGTTTCAAAATCTGCGCCTGCACGGTCACATCTAAAGCCGTGGTTGGCTCATCTGCAATCAACAGATCAGGCTTGTTGGCCAGCGCCATGGCAATCATCACGCGCTGGCGCTGACCGCCAGAAAGTTGGTGCGGATAGTCTTGCAGCCGCGTGGCTGCATCACGAATCCCAACTTTATCCAAGAGCTCGAGGATCTTCACCCGCGCGGCTTGGCCCTTCACGCCTTGGTGTAATTCCAGAATTTCGCCAATTTGCTTTTCCACTGAATGCAGCGGATTAAGCGAGGTCATCGGTTCCTGAAAAATCATAGTAATGCCATTGCCGCGCACATGGCGCAGATCAGCTTCATTTGCCGTCAAAAGATCTTGGCCATTGAAAAGAATTTGGCCTGAGGGATGCGAGGCGGCCGGATATTGCAACAGCTTTAAAATCGAGAGCGCCGAGACTGATTTTCCTGAACCCGATTCACCCACCAGCGCCAGTGTCTCGCCCTTATTCAAGGAAAATGAAATATGGTCCACCGCCAGATTCTTCCCGAAGGCCACTGACAGGTCTTTTACATCAAGAAGGACGTTGCTCATACGAATGTCTTCCGTGGATCAAGCGCATCACGCACCGCTTCGCCAATGAAAACGAGCAGCGTGAGCATGGTGGACATGAGCAGGAATAGAGTGAAACCGAGCCATGGTGCTTGGATGTTATTTTTCCCCTGCGCCACCAACTCACCCAGCGAGGGCGATCCCGGTGGCAAACCAAAGCCAAGATAATCCAGCGCTGTCAACGTGGTGACTGAACCTGCAATGAGAAACGGCATGAAGGTGACTGCGGATATCATGGCGTTGGGGAGTAGATGTTTGAACATGATTTTGAAATTGGAAAGTCCCAAAGCGCGCGCTGCCCGCACATATTCAAAGTTCCGTGCACGGAGGAATTCTGCACGGATCAAGCGCACTAAGCCTGTCCATGAAAATAAAACGAGTATAAATAATAGGAGCCAGAATGTGGGTGTCACAAACGCCGCAATAATAATCAACAAATAAAGCGTCGGCATAGACGACCAGATGTCGATAAAGCGTTGAAAAATCAAATCTGTCCAGCCGCCATAATAGCCCTGCACAGCACCCGCTGTGATGCCGATCAGCGAGGAAAAAAATGTAAGGATCAATCCAAAAGCCACTGACACGCGGTAACCGTAAAGCAACCGTGCCACCACATCACGCCCCTGATCATCCGTGCCCAGCCAATTCATATTGCCACTAATGCATTGTGTGTCGGCAGCTTTTTGTGGGTACTTGGCGCAAGCGACATCGTTAGAAAGCGAAGAGGCCGGGGGCGAGGGCGCTGGCAATGGAAGTTCAGTATTCACAGTGTTATATGCGTAATGAATCAGCGGCCAGATCATCCACCCATGGGTGGAAATCTCATCAAGATTCACCGGATCGCGATAATTGGTCTTGGCCAGAAATCCACCAAATTTTGATTCAGGATATTCGACAAAAGTGGGAAACAGCAACTCACCTTTATAGGAAGCAAGAATAGGGCGGTCATTGGCAATCAATGGCGCAAACAATGTGAGCAAAAACAAGCCAAAGAAAATCCAAAACGACCAGAAGCCACGTCGGTTGGCTTTAAATAAGGCCCAACGTCTTTTATTCAAAGCGTTCATAGATCCCGCGCCTCAAAATCAATGCGCGGGTCAATCCATGTATAAGTGAGGTCACTGATCAACGCGACCACAAGCCCAATTAACGTGAAAATATAGAGGCTGGCAAACACCACGGCGTAGTCGCGGTCGAGCACGGATTTGTAGGTGAGATATCCCAGCCCATCGAGCGAAAAAACCTGTTCAATCAAAAGCGAACCCGCAAAAAAAGCGTGGAGAAAAGCGCCGGGAAAACCAGAGATCACCAGCAGCATGGCATTGCGAAACACATGGCCATAAAGCACTTTGTTTTCGGTGAGGCCTTTAGCGCGCGCCGTGGTCACATATTGTTTTCGAATTTCATCAAGAAAAGAATTCTTAGTGAGGAGCGTCATGGTGGCAAAACTGCCAAGGCCAATTGAGATGAGTGGCAACACCAAATGCCAAGCATAATCTTTCACCTTGCCCCAGACTGACAAATCAGCAAAATTATCAGAGGTGAGCAGCCGCAGCGGAAACCAATTGTAATAACTGCCACCGGCAAAAACGATGATCAAAAAAATCGCCAAAATAAAAGAAGGAATGGCATAACCGATGCTGATCACTGCCGACGTCCAAATATCAAACGACGATCCATCTTTGATCGCTTTGCGAATGCCCAGCGGGATCGACACAGCGTAAGTGATAATAAGAATCCAGAGCCCCAGTGAAATCGACACAGGCAGCTTTTCCGCAATTAATGACAACACTGATTTCGACCTGAAATAACTATCGCCAAAATCAAACCGCGCATAATTGCTAATCATCAATAGGAAACGCTGGCCGGGCGGCTTGTCAAACCCAAACTGCTTTTCCAGCTTTTTTATAAATTCAGGATCAAGGCCTTTAGCGCCGCGATAATTACTGGTGTTTTTGTCGTTCAAATTTTCGGTACCGCCGCCATTCAATCGTGCGTCAGTATCGCCACCATTACCTTCCATCTGTGCGATAATTTTCTCAACCGGTCCACCAGGCACAAACTGAATGACCGCAAATGTGAGTAACATCACACCCAGCAAAGTGGGGATCATGAGGAGCAGCCGTTTGAGAATATAAGAACCCATTAGCCAGCAGAAACCTTCTTGGCTTTGGCCTCATCCCACCACCATGTTGTGGGGAATCCATCATTAAAATCAGGAGTTACATCGGGCTTACCGAAGCGGTTCCAATAAGCAAGGCGCTCATAAGGAATATACCAATGCGGCACCATGTAATATCCCCAGATTAAAGCGCGGTCCAAAGCACGGCAAGCGGTAACAAGACTTTTGCGGTCCTTCGCAAAAATCACCATATCAATCATCGCATCAATCGCCTGATCTTTAATGCCTGCATAATTTTGGCTGCCAGTTTTCCCCGCCGCTTCCGATCCCCAGAAATAGCGCTGCTCATTGCCGGGTGAAAGGCTCTGGGGGAAGCTTGAGGAAATAATATCATAGTCAAAATTCTCCAAAAGTTTCTGGCTTTGGGCGGTATCAATGGTGCGAATAATGGTGGTGATTCCGAGCAATTCCAATTGCTCTTTGTACGGCAGAGCAATGCGCTCAAACAGCGGCGAGTCGAGCGTGAAAGTGACACTCAGAACCTCGCCTGCCGCATTCTTCAAAATATTTTTGCCATCCTGCTGCGTCACATTCCATCCAGCTTCCGCCAGCAACTGAGAAGCTGCCCGCAAATTGGCGCGCCGCGCTGTGGCATCTGTGTTGGAGGGGTTCACATATTCAGTAGTGAAAACTTCAGCAGGGAGTTTATCTTTCAGCGGTTCAAGCAAGCGCAATTCTTCTGGCGATGGCAGGCCTTTGGCTTCCATTTCGGAATTGTTAAAGAAGCTGCGAGAGCGCGTATATTGACCATAAAACAAATTGGCATTGGACCATTCAAAATCGAAGGCCAGATTGAACGCCTTGCGCACCCGCACATCTTGAAATTTTGGGCGGCGTAAATTCAGCACCCAGGCTTGCATCCCGTTCACTTTTTTCAAAGTGATTTTATCTTTAACACAGCGGCCATCTTTAATCGCTGGAAAATCATAACCCGTGGCCCAAGCTTTTGAGCTGCTTTCCAAATTGAAATCATATTGGTCCCCTTTAAAAGCTTCAAAGGCCACAATCTGATTTTGGAAATAGGTATAAATCATCTCG
>JANMWK010000194.1:0-3978 GCA_031393975.1 Hyphomicrobiales bacterium | reverse complement strand
ATTTGGTGTCACACTGGTGCGCATGAATGTGGCAGGTATGCTGGACTTTGCCAAAGCCTGGCCTGGCGACGTGGTGGGCACATCTGGTGCGGCACGAAGCGATTTCCGCAAGGAATATTTGCATCCGGTGTTGCTCGCCATGGGCAGCGAATCGCGCGGGCTTTCAGCAGAGTTATCAAGAAGTTGCACGCAGCTGGTGAGAATTCCGATGAAGGATGGCGTTGAGAGTTTGAACGTGGCTACTGCAAGTGCGTTGATGTTGTATCAGGTGAGCGGGACCTAATCTTTGACAATTGAAGTCTACATGGATGAGAGTAACACCCACGACGGAACTGATATTGTACAGTCTCAACCGCTTGGGCGCAAAAGCCAACTTGGGTAAACTGGACGCTACGCTGGATGGAAGCCATTCGACCATTAGACTTGTTTCATTCGTACGATGTCTGGAATCAAGAAGGCAGATGTAAAGATTTACCAAAAAATGAGCGTGATGCGCTTACAAACCGAGCAATGAAAGTCGTCGCAGAGCATAAAATCGAAGGTTATGTCGGAGAGATAAATCGAATGGCCCTCGAAAACAAATTTGGTGGAAAAGATGCAGCTAATTTAAAGGTTAAACATCCGTACTATTTGCCATTCATTTGGGTCATCAATGCTACAATGGTGGAACTTTCAAAGCGCGGAGAAACTTCTGTAATATTTTACCATGAGGAAAACGAATTCATGGCGGAGGCCAAAAAGGACTTTGATAAAAGAAAAATTGTCCTAGGCTGTCATGCTTTTGAGTTTATTGTTGCCAAAAAAAGTGAATTTGTTCCCTTGCAATGCGCTGACGCTTTCGCCTACTTTGGGATGCAAAAGCTACGGAATTGGGAAAGACCTTCCTATGCACTGAATGAAGCGGACCCCACTGGGCTACGAATTCTTGCGCTAAGAGTTTCGGACGAACAAATACTCGAACTCAGCAATTTACTCAAATCAAAAACTCTAGCCCATGAAACTTAAGCAGCAGACTCGTAGCCAATTGGGAGCGAAGGTGATTCAAATTAGGGTAGAAATCGTAGACGCTTCTTAGTTTGGAGTTAGCTTCACTGTATGATCCTAACACCGTCACCCCAGCGAAGGCCGGGGCCCAGCTTTTTCAGGGACAAGTGTTGAAATCACATCGATTGACTCATGCAAATCGAACCAATTTGGATTCATCTTGTCAATCGTTTTTATTTTCCAGTCGCGCTTCCAAGCTTTGATTTTCTTTTCGCGTTTGATGGCTGCTTCCATTGTATGGTGGTGTTCGTACCACGCTAAATTTTTCAGGCCATGAGTTGAGGTAAAGCCGGGCATTGATCCGTTTTTGTGGTTCGCCACGCGGGACCAAAGATCGCTCGTTACGGCCACCCAGAGAGTCCCACGGGAGCGGTTTGCCATGATGTAAACGGCTGGATGTTTTTTCGTGTTCATATTTTAGACTAGAGCAATGTTTGCAAAAATTGCAATTGTCGGAATAGGCTGGGCCCCTGCCTTGGCGGGGGGTGACGATTAAATGGTATATGCGGTTGGAACCAGCCTTCAACAGCCAGTACAGTCATTCAATTTCATGTCGGGGAATTCGTTTGGATGATTTTGGGCACCACGGTCGAATATAATCTATTTAGGTGTTTCACCGTACGGTGTCAAGGATTATTTTCCTGTTTAAACGCGATGCCGCGCCAGTTCGCCGTGCAGGTGGTCAATCTGATCGAGCAAATCCAGCACCACGGCCAGGCTTTCGGTGTTCAGGCCTAAGTCCACTTCCAGCCGCCGGGCTTTGCGCAGCCTTGTCAGGGTGAGAACCGTGTAATGGCTGGTCTCGGTGATCGCGCCATGGGCGTGGAGGGTTTCGATCCAGGTGATGTCCACATTAAGAACCCTCGCCAAATCTTGCGCACTCAACTGGGTTGTTTCATCCAACAGATCAAATTCAGTGGTCCTATTTTTAACCATGGGTTAGCCCTCCATCTTGGCGCGCGGGTTGAAGGCCAAGTCTCGCGCCATATGTTCGTAAATTTCTTTGGCTTTGGGTGTATCGCCCCTTGGCAACACGATGACGAGGCGCACATGCAAATCGCCCGGCTCTGCCGCTGGAATACCCTTGCCCTTGGCCCGCAGCTCGCGGCCATGGGCCGTATTCGCTGGCACTTTTAACATGATGCTGCCGGTGGGGGTGGGTGTTTTCACGTCAGCACCCAAGGCCGCTTCCCACGGCGTTACGGGCAGATCGATGAACAGATCTTTACCCTCGGCACGGTAGAGCGGATCGGGGGCAAATTCCACTTCGAGGTATAGGTCGCCCGCAGGCTGGCCGCTGCCCTGCCCTTTCAGGCGGATCACTTGGCCTGCGATGAGGCCTCTGGGAATTTTTACATTTAAGGTCTTATTGCCCAGATTTATTTGCCGTGTGGCACCGCTGAAACTATCGCGCAAGGAAACCGCAATGCGGGCATGGGAATCCTGCGTCTGGCGTTGGCGGGCTTCTTCCTGCTTGGCGCGGGCGGCAAAAAGCTCCTCGAAGAAATCGCTGAAGTCAGCCTCTTGCGTGTTTTGCCGTTGCGCTCGGAAATCATGTTGTTGATTCCAATTGGGTGGCGGACGGAACTGCTGGCCTTGTTGCGGGCCAGTGCCGAGCTCATCATAGGCTTTGCGCTTTTCATCATCGCTGAGAACCTCATTGGCTTCGTTGACCTCCTTGAAGCGGGCTTCAGCCGATTTGTCCTTGTTCAAGTCCGGATGAAATTTGCGCGCCAGCAGGCGATAGGCTTTTTTGATTTCATCAGCGCTGGCTTTGCGGTCCACACCGAGGGCTTTGTAATAATCTTTGAAATCCATAAATGCCACTCACCCTTTTGCCCAATATCGGGATGTTGCCAAAAAAAGCAAGGCCGGAGAATCTGGCTCACCTCATGCCCCAGTTTTGAACCTTGCAAGCGTGTGCGAACACAGCGAAAACCAGCTTATCAAATGGGACTATAAAATGAAAACACATGCGCGGGTGGTGGTGGTTGGTGGTGGGGTTATGGGGGTGGGCTTGCTCTATCACCTAGCACTTGAAGGCTGGACTGATATTGTTCTCATCGAAAAAGGTGAGCTGACTTCCGGTTCCACGTGGCACGCGGCAGGGCAGTGCCCGCATTTCAATTCGTCGCTCAACATGACCAAGGTGCATAATTATGGCACGCAGCTTTACCCACAACTGGAAAAACTCACGGGTCAGGCTGTCAGCTGGCATGGCTGCGGCGGGCTTCGTCTGGCGACCACGACTGAAGAAGTGAACTGGCTGAAATATGTTTATGGCATTTCGCGGCTGGCGGGTTACGAAGCAGAAATCATCGGGCCATCGGAGATCAAGCGATACCATCCATTCCTTGAAACCTTCGGCGTGAAAGCCGCTTTCCGCACAGTGAATGACGGCCACGTGGCCCCTGCGGATATTACCAATGCGATGGCGGCGGGAGCGCGTCAGCTGGGAGCTGAGATTTATCGGCGCACCAGGGTTACCGATATCAAATTGCAGCCCAATGGCGAATGGCGAGTGTTTACGGAGGCCGGCAATATTGATTGCCAGCATGTGGTGAATGCGGCGGGAAGCTATTGCGATGTCGTTGCGGAATGGACAGGGCATCTCGCTCCCATTTCAAACATGCTGCATCAATATGTGATCACCGAGCCCTTGCAAGAACTCATCGATTTGAAAATGGAGTTGCCCGTGGTGCGTGACCCCTATTCCCATGCTTATCTGCGTGAGGAGACCAACGGCGTTCTGGTTGGCCCTTATGAAACGGCGACGGCCCACGTGTGCTGGGATGGGAAGCCACCACGCTGGGATTATGAGAGCGAGCTTGAAGTAAACGAGCTCGACCGGATTATGCCGTGGTTGGAAAAGGCCACGGAACGCTTGCCGCTGTTTGGCCAAGCGGGTGTGAAGTCGATCATTTCTGGCGCCAT
>JANMWK010000162.1:0-19911 GCA_031393975.1 Hyphomicrobiales bacterium | reverse complement strand
GATCGAGCAACAATAAATCGCCAGACCGTCTGCCAACTTTAAGCCCAATGGAAAATGCCCCATCGGGGTTGAGTGTGAAGGGTGTGAGCGGTTGGCCAACCTTGCCGCGCTGTGGTTTACCTTTGACCACCAGCTTGTCCGCTTCAAGGAGACGTACGATCACCGACACAGTCTGTGCGGACAAGCCCGTGAGCCGCGCTAATTCAGCCTTGGGCACAGCGCCATGTTGGCGGATGAGCGACAGCACCAAGCGCTCATTATAAAGCCTCACGCCCGTTTGCGAAGTCCCGCGCGCCAACGTGGGGCCAGCCAATTGGCTTCTCTCACTTATATTACGTTCAATATTCACGTTAACTTCCTGTCTTGCCTGTTTTTCGGCAAGTTTGATCCCTTAAACCGACTTTCTCTCATGCTGGTTTGACTGTCAAACAATAAATCATTTGGATTTATTTATTGACAAACACTTAATTTTTAAGGCAGGATAATAGATGAAAGGGGAGCACGCAGTTCAAGTTTGCCCTTCAATCATATTAAAATCAGTTGTTATTTTTTGGCCCTGCATGGGCCGTTCCATGGGAGGAATTATAATGAAGTCTATTCTTAAAGCCGCCCTCGTAGGCGTGGCACTTTCTGCATTTGCAACAACAGCATTTGCCGGCACACCAGCGTGCTTGATCACCAAAAACAACACCAATCCCTTCTTCGTGAAAATGAAGGAAGGTGCTACTGCTGCGGCAACTGCTGCCGGCATTGATCTCCAATCTTTCGCAGGTGAAAAAGACGGCGATGCTACTTTACAGATCACCGCTATTGAAAACTGCATGGCAGCAGGTGCCAAGGGCATTCTGATCACCCCATCAAATGATGACGTTGGTCCAGCTCTCAAGAAGGCCCGCGCTGCTGGCATCCTCGTGATCTCGCTCGACACTCCCTTGGGCGACAAAGACGCTCAAGACATCACCTTTGCAACCGACAACTTTGAAGCCGGCACATTGATCGGTGCTTGGGCCAAGGCTCAACTCGGCGACAAGGCAAAAGATGCCAAGATCGCTATGCTTAACATTGACAAGACCAATATCTCGGTTGACGTTCTACGCGACACGGGATTCCTCAAAGGCTTCGGTATTGAAGTGCCAAACCCGAAGGTCTTGGGCTCGGAAACCGATAAGCGCGTAGTAGGTCATGAGGGTTGGGGTCCTAATCCCGAAGGTGGCCAAAAGGGCATGGAGTTGCTGTTGGCCAAAGAACCAAACATCAATGTTGTTTACACCATCAATGAACCAGCTGCCGAAGGCGCTTATGCTGCTCTCAAAGCTGCTGGCAAAGAAAAAGACGTTCTCATCGTTTCAGTTGACGGCGGTTGCCCCGGTGTCAAAAATGTTGCAGCTGGCGTAATTGGCGCAACTTCACAACAATATCCATTGTTGATGGCCTCTAAGGGAATCGAAGCTATTGCTGCTTTTGCTAAGGACGGTTCAAAGCCAAAGGTTACTGAAGGTCTTTCCTTCATGAACACCGGCGTAAACCTGATCACTGACAAGCCAGCCGACGGCGTCAAGTCAATTGACACCAAGGAAGGCCTTGCAAAGTGCTGGGGCTAATAGCTTTTTAGCTACTTGAAAAATACGAAAGGCGGCGCTAGCGTCGCCTTTCTTTTATTAAGTGTCCAAAAAGCGACACAGATGAACAATGATTGGGAACGTCTAGAGAGGGCAACATGGCAACAAAGCCGAGGGCTGCAAAAAAAAGCGCGGCCAAACCTAAACGTGTTGGGTCCGTATTGGTCGAGAGCAAAGCTCTTGTTCCTGAAACCGCACCAACCAAAACTATTTCAGATTTTGAAGCGAAGTTGAACCAGGCTGACGGGGCCATTGCGTCCTTTGCAGAAGATGATCTTACCCTCTTATCGCGCACCCGTGGTTTCTTGCGCGAATATCCAACAGCCATTCCCGCAATCATCTTGATTGCTTCGGTGCTCGGTTTTGGCTTTGCCCATAATTTCCTGACGCCCAGCACACTGTCTCTGATTCTAAAGCAGGTGACAGTAGTGGGGCTTGTCGCTATTGCGCAGACTATTGTCATTTTGACCGCTGGTATTGATCTATCGGTTGGTGCCATTCTCGTCATTTCCGCTATGGTGATGGGGAGGCTGACAACAATTCATGGTGTTCCCGTTTATCTTGCCATTCCGTGTGGCATGGCGATTGGCACTTTGATGGGGACATTGAACGGAACCTTGGTGACAAAGGCCCGCATTCCCCCCTTCATTGTCACCTTGGGCACTGTTTATATTTTTAATGCTTTGAAACTCTGGTACTCCGGCTCAGAATCTATTCGTCCTACGGACTTGGATGAAAAGGCTCCCGGCCTTTTGTGGTTTGGCAACACCATCAGTGTCGGTGGCGCAACTTTTATCTATGGCAGCTTTGCCCTTATTATCGTGGCCATTTTCGCGTGGTATGTTTTGAACCGAACAGCTTGGGGCCGCCATGTCTATGCCATAGGCGATGATCCAGATGCTGCTAAACTTTCAGGTATCCAAATAGATCGAACGTTGATTTCGGTTTATGCCCTCGCAGGGCTCATCGTTGGCTTTGGCTCTTGGATTGCCATTGGCCGCGTTGGTTCCATTTCGCCAATTGCATTCGAAACTGTGAACCTCGACTCCATCACCGCTGTGGTGATCGGCGGTACTTCGCTGTTTGGTGGTCGCGCTTCGATTGTGGGCTCGGTTCTCGGAGCCATCATCGTCGGTGTGTTTAACACTGGTCTTTCATTAGCCGGTGTGGATTCATATTGGCAACTTTTTGCCTCGGGCTGCTTGGTGATCATTGCCGTGGCAGTTGACCAATGGCTGCGGAGGGCATCACAATGAAAAATTCTGGAACACCGCGTACTCCAATTCTACAGGCCCGTGGCCTTTCCAAACGTTACGGCACCGTTGTGGCCTTGAATGGTTCCGACTTTGACCTTTACCCCGATGAAATTCTAGGTGTGATCGGTGACAACGGGGCTGGCAAATCGACTTTGATTAAAGCTTTGTCAGGTGCGGTTACACCTGATCATGGTGAGATCAGGCTTGATGGCCAAGCGGTGCATTTCCGTTCGCCACAAGATGGTCGCAATGCTGGCATTGAAACGGTTTATCAAAATCTTGCATTGTCGCCGGCACTTTCGATTGCGGATAATATGTTTTTGGGCCGTGAAATTAAAAAGCCAGGGCCCTTGGGCAGCATCTTCCGCATGATGGATCGCACCGCCATGCAGAAATTTGCGCGCGATAAATTATCCGAGCTGGGTTTGATGACTATTCAGAATATCAATCAACCAGTAGAAACACTTTCCGGCGGTCAACGCCAAGGTGTGGCTGTGGCGCGTGCTGCAGCATTCGGTTCTAAAGTGGTGATCATGGATGAGCCAACAGCAGCACTGGGCGTGAAAGAATCGCGCCGTGTGTTGGAGTTAATCCGCGATGTTAAGAAACGCGGCATGCCGATCATTCTGATTTCCCACAATATGCCACATGTGTTTGAGGTCTGTGACCGCATTCATATTCACCGTTTGGGTCGCAGGCTTTGCACTATCAACTCGAAAGATTTCTCCATGTCGGATGCCGTGGCCATGATGACGGGGGCTAAAGAACCACCGAAAGAATTGCTCGGCACCTAATGTCGAAAGCAATCGAACTCGCAAGCTTCATCCGTAAAAAATCGGCAGGAGCTTCGCGCTTTATGGTGGGCATTGCTGGCGCTCCGGCATCAGGCAAATCTACACTCGCACATGATATTTGCACGGCGCTCAAGAGCATGGGCGAAACCGCAATTGTTGTTCCTATGGATGGGTTTCACTTCGATGATGCCATATTGAATGCCCGTGGCCATCGTTCCCGTAAAGGTGCGCCTTACACCTATGATGTTTATGGCTTTGAAACTTTGCTGAAACGCATCAAGGCTTGTGAACCTGAAATCGCCATTCCGGTTTTTGATCGTGGCCAAGAGCTTTCACGTGCCGCCGCTGATCTTGTGGATGATCAAACTAAATTCATTTTGGTTGAAGGCAATTATTTATTGCTAAAACAAAAACCGTGGGATCGTCTTAAGCCGCTGTTCGATTTTACAATCTTTCTGTCAGTTTCAATTGCCGAACTTGAACGGCGTCTCATTCAGCGCTGGCTCGATCATGGGTTTGATATGGCCTATGCTAAAAACTGGATTGCTTCGAATGATCTGTTGAACATTCAAACCATGATTGCAGAAAGTGCGGCAGCCGATTTAACAGTTTAACCAAAAACGTCTGCCGCTTGAAAACTTTGGATGCGCCCAAAGCCTGCCACTACATAAACCGCCTGTGGCTGCATCCGCCAAAACCCAAAATCACCAAACCCCGCATAAAGTTCGGCATAGGGGTGTTTAGCGATATAAAATTCTCGAAATTCGTCTCCCACTTGCTCCATACGCCCAACAATGGTTGCACGAAATCCGGTGAGAGGGTCTCCTTCATCTGGCAACTCTGAAACCAACAAGCTTGCGCACGGATTTTCGACGATGCTCTTGGTGTGACGGGCCAAATTTGAAAATAGAAACAAGGGCAGACAGCTGCTGTCGGTAGCCACATTCACCAGCGCTCCAAACGGTGTAGCCGTCTCAAAATCCAGCACTGAAAGTGTTCCCGTTTTTGCCCGCTTTAAAACAGCTTTGGCCGTCTCTTTCATTTTCTAACTTTCGGTTCTAATGTCTCTGCCACAATTTGTTCCAGTTTCATCCCTATCGAGCTGGCCCGACAATAACAGGAAGAAATCAGATGCCAACAGTGGCCCTCGTCGACGATGATCGTAATATTCTCACTTCTGTGGGTATGGTTCTAGAGGCCGAAGGCTATACCGTACAGAAATATAATGACGGTGCCGCAGCGCTTCAGGGCCTGCAAGACAACCCCCCTGACATGGCTATTTTTGATATTAAAATGCCACGCATGGATGGCATGGAACTGCTGCGCCGGATTCGTCAAAAGACCGATCTTCCAGTAATCTTCCTGACTTCAAAAGACGATGAGATTGATGAATTGTTTGGCCTCAAAATGGGTGCCGATGATTTTATCAAGAAGCCCTTCTCGCAGCGCTTGTTGGTCGAGCGTGTCAAAGCCGTCATGCGCCGTGCAGCACCGCGTGATGGTACGCCGATTGTCACAGATGCCGCCAAAATCATTGAGCGTGGAAAATTAGTAATGGATTCTGATCGCCATGCCTGCACGTGGGTTGGCCAGAATGTCACTTTGACTGTTACCGAATTTCTCATTCTACAGGCGCTGGCATTACGCCCTGGCATTGTGAAAAGCCGCGATGCATTAATGGACGCTGCCTATGATGACCAAGTCTATGTTGATGACCGCACCATTGATAGTCACATCAAGCGCCTGCGCAAGAAGTTCAATCAGGTCGACGAAGCTTTTGATGGCATTGAAACGCTGTATGGCGTGGGCTACCGCTTCAAGGAACAGTAATTGCAAGGCAGCGACACAAAAGAACGTCATGACAGTGATGAACTGCATGACGTTGACGAACTTCATGCCGCGCCGAAACCAAAACGTGGCTTATGGCGACGCCTTGCACTTCCGAGTCTTACTGCACGTATCGCCCTGATTAATATACTAGGCCTTGTGGTTTTGGCACTTGGCATTCTCTATTTCAATCAACTCCGCCAAGGTCTGATCAATGCCCGCGTGCAAAGCTTAATGGTGCAGGGGCAAATCATTGCTGCGGCAGTGGCAGGTTCGGCGACCGCCGATACCAGCTCAATTCTGATCAATCCTGACTCACTGGATGACTCTAATAAGAATGCTGATGCTGATCAAAGCAATCTCGATTTTCCTATTAGCCCCGATACAGCGGGGCCAGTATTAAAGCGCCTCTTAGCGAATACAACAATTCGTGCGCAAATTATAGATTCCAGCGGCAGCATGGTCGTGGATTCGAGCTACCTCTATGGCAACAATGATATTGTTGAAACTAATCTTTCACCCGCCAGCTCCGGCGATAATTTTTTTTATAGCAGCATCAATAAAGGATTCGATTGGCTCTTCGCCAATGACTACCCAGTGCATGTTGATTATGGTCTCAATAATAATCGCGGCGTGCCAGAGGTGGCGGCTGCATTGAATGGCGCCTCTGTGAGTGTCGTTCGTCTCAATGAAAATCGTGAAATTATCGTGTTGGTTTCAGTTCCAGTGCAACGTTTTCGCGCAGTCTTGGGTGCATTGGTCCTCTCCACCCAGGGTGGTGAGATTGATGGCGTGCTGCGCGCCGAACGTCGTATTGTGTTTTACACATTTGGCTTTGCAGCGTTGGTTGCTTTGCTGCTTTCCACCTTGCTCGCTGGTACGATTGCATCTCCCATTCGCAGGCTTTCGGCGGCCGCTGACCGGGTGCGGCGGGGCATTAGCAAGCGCGTGGAAATTCCTGATTTCACCTCCCGCTCGGATGAGATTGGCCAGCTTTCCGGATCTTTGCGTGATATGACCAGCGCGCTTTATAAACGGATTGACGCTATTGAAGCCTTTGCAGCCGATGTGAGCCATGAACTTAAAAACCCGCTGACGTCTTTACGCAGCGCGGTTGAAACTTTGAGTTTTGTAAAAACGGATGAACAAAGGGCCCGGTTGATTGAAATTGTGGTCCATGATGTCAAACGTATGGACCGCCTGATCACCGATATTTCTGATGCTTCTCGTATCGATGCAGAATTGGCCAGAGCCGATATTCATCCCGTAGACATCGCTAAACTGTTGGGCAGTATCGTCAGTCTGGCTAATGAAACTGCCAAAGAAGGTCACGCCGAAATTTTGCTGGTGGTGCAGCCTGTTACTGCAAAATCAAAATCTGAACTCAAATATACTGTGCTGGGCAATGACTCGCGGCTGGGCCAAGTATTTCGGAATTTAATCGACAATGCACGGTCCTTCACAGCCCCTGCCACCAAGCTTCATGTGCGTATCCGGCGCGTCGGAGATGATGTTGAAGTGCGCGTTGAGGATCATGGTCCCGGTATTCGCCCCGAAAATCTGGAACGGGTGTTTGAGCGGTTTTATACCGACCGACCGCAGCAGAGTTTTGGCCGCAACTCTGGCCTGGGCTTGGCCATTTCGCGCCAAGTGGTAGAAGCCCATAAGGGTCGCATTTGGGCTGAGAATAGATTGGGCAAAGCTGAGGCCGATGCTGAACGGCCCGTTCTCGGAGCAAGGTTCATCGTACGCATCCCTTCTTTACCTGAAGGCTGGACGCCTGCTGATCAACAATGATGCAAACCCAAATTCATGCCAGCTGTGTGGCCTTTGGCGATAGAGCTATTTTAATCCGCGGGCCTTCGGGCAGTGGTAAATCCGAATTGGTGCTGCGGTTGATTGATGGCGAAGGCTATGGGCTGGGCGCACGTTTGCAACGTGCAGCATTGGTTGCAGATGATCAGGTTGTCCTTTCATTGCGTGAAGGAATGATTTTTGCCAGTCCAGCGTTAAAGCTCGCAGGACTCTTGGAAATTCGCGGCCAAGGGATTGTGAGTGTGGAATTTGTTGAAAATGTTGCATTGGTTTTGGTTGTCGATTTGATGCCCTACGAAGATATATCAAGAATGCCTGAACCCGATACGTTGACCACCGCACTTTTAGGCCTCCAACTGCCTTGCTTGGCCTTAGATGGCCATTCTGCCGCAGGACCGGCAAGATTGCGCAGCAAATGCTTTTCATCAGGGGTAAAAAAGCGCTAGTAAAGCGATTACGAAAAACGGGTCGAATGAATTGATGGGTTTTGGAGTTGTTATAATATGATTGGCTTGGTGCTCGTCACGCATGGTCGTTTGGCCGAGGAATTCATCCACGCGCTTGAACACGTGGTGGGCAAGCAAACCCATATGGAAGCCATTTGTATTGGGCCCGACGATCGCATGGATGTGCGCCGCGCAGATATTGCTGCCAGCATTGCGCGCGTTGAAACCGGTGAAGGGACCATGGTGCTCACCGATATGTTTGGTGGCACGCCCTCTAATCTTGCCATTTCACTGCTCGAAGAAGGCCGTGTTGAAGTGGTAGCTGGATTGAATTTGCCGATGTTGGTGAAATTGGCACGGGTACGCAAAGATCATAATTTGCATAAAGCGGCGGCTGCCGCTCAAGATGCAGGGCGTAAATATATCAATATTGCCAGTCAGGTCCTGGGTGATTAATGGCGACCATTACCCGTGAACTCGCCATTATCAATCAACGCGGCCTTCACGCACGGGCTTCTGCTAAATTTGTGAAATGTGCCGAAGGTTTTGATGCCAATGTGACTGTGAGCCGCGATGGCCACACGGTGCCTGGCACATCGATTATGGGACTCATGATGTTGGCAGCCAGCATTGGATCAGCAATCACAGTTGAGGCTTCAGGCCCACAGGCTGATGACGCTATGCAAGCGTTGGAAAAATTGGTGGCCGATAAATTTGACGAGGAATAGGTTTGGATATTCCAGCTTCTGCGCTCAAACCTGATGGTCGCCAATCTGCAACAGCCAGTGCTATACAGCGCGGTGTCGGGCGCCTGCTCCGCGCTCATAATTTTTCAATTCTCACCGAGTTTACTTTAGCTTCAGGTCGACGTGCCGATGTGATTGGTCTCAAACCCGATGGCACTTTGTGGATTATTGAAATCAAATCATCACCGGAAGATGTTAGAGCCGATATTAAATGGCCTGAATACCGCGATTATTGTGATCTGTTTTCATTCGCCATTCCTCAAACGATGGACGCAACTTTAATTCCACTTGAAGCAGGTTTGATTATGGCTGATCAGTGGGGAGCCGAAATTATGCGCGGTGCCTCAAGCCATCCGCTTCATGCCTCACGCCGACGTGCTGTGCTCATCGCCTTTGGCCAGGCCGGCGCACAACGGTTGCATGGATTGTGGGATCCTTAATAAAGACCCTTCAACAGGCGCTCAATATAGCTGCGTTCCGTCTCGCCCACATTTTGGTCATTGGAACGATTGCGCAATTGCTCTAAAATTTCACGGGCCCGGCGCATGGCCAATTCTGATGGCACGGTATTTTTATCCGGCCCTGTGTTTGGATTATGCGACGCGCGCGGCCTGCCTAAGGGATCATCATTATTGCCGCCCGCTTCGCCGTCCTTGCCTTGCTCGCCGGTTTTTCCCTGACCTTGCTGCGCAAGTTTTTTGCCGATTTTCTGGGCACCGTCTTGCATTTGTTTCATGGCTTCGCCTTGTTGGCGCAAGGCATCATCCCTCGCGCCGTCCTTCAGCGAACCTTGTGCATCTTTCATACTCTTGGAACCTTGCCCGAGCGTCTCGCCTGGATCGTTACCAAGTTGTTTACCCAAACGATCAAGACGATCTGATAATTTGCCCTGCTTGTCAGAAAGTCCTTGACCGGGCTTATCACCCCTGCCATTGGGGTCTAATTTTTGAGTCTCATCCATCAGCTGTTGTTGGCGTTTCATCAAATCGGAAAGTTCATCCATTTGCTGTTGCAATTCCGGATTGCCGTTTTGGCCTTGCTCAGTTCCACCGGGCTGTAGGTTTTGTAGAAGCTTATCGAGCTGCGACAACATTTGTTCTGCGGCATCTTTTGATCCGCTTTTAGAAAGCCGCTCTATTTGATCCAGCATTTTTTGCAAATCATCTTTTGAAATGCTTTTACCACTGGGTGGTTTTCCCCCCTCGGCTCGACGCTTTTCAGCTTCCTTCTGCATCTGGCTCAGAAGCTTATCCATGGCTTTGCGCATTTTATCCATGAGCTCAGCGATTTTTTCAGGCGGTGCCCCCTCTCGCAAAGCTTGCTCCAATTGCTGCTTTAAGGATTTAAGCTCGGCCCGCGCATCGGCCAACTCACCATCTTCAATGGCCACAATCAAAGGCCAGAGCTCGGTGACCGCATTGACGATAGTATCGGTGTCACCTGCCCCGGCCAATTCCGATTTGATGTAGGCGAGATTGAGGATCAGCTTGCTCTGATCAGCAATGCTGTAGGGATAGGCCAACATGGAATCGAGCATGGTGGCCACATTGGGTGATTCATCGGGGCTGAGAATGAGGGTCTTGCGCTGCTCAACCAGCGACTTGCTGAGAAATCTAAAGAAGCTGCGCTCCGGCATTTTAAACCGTGTGGGGGGTGTGGTTGTCGCGTGACCCGCCGCATCAGTGGCCGTCAAAGTCATTTCAACATAAAGGCCTGCCCAAGGATGAGAAGCCAGCTCTTGTGTGGTGGTGCCCGCATCAGCCTTGGCGGAGGATTTTAAATTGGTGATTTTGAAAACCGGGGGATCATAAAGAAACACACCATTGTTTTCAAAACCCACACCCGTTGCTTGCTGGTCAGCTAGTGAGATTTCGGTGGTGATGGTCTTCACGCCATAATCATCAGAGGTTTCCCATCCTACAGTGAGGCCCCCTAATTTTTCCGAATGCGGCTCGCCCACCAGTTTAATTTTTGGCGCCTCATCAGGAATGACACTGATGGGCCAAGATGAAAGTTCAGTGGTGCCGTCCAGCAGTTTTACAATCGCAGGGCGGTCGAGTTTCACATCTGCTGTGAAGCCTGAATCAGTGATTGCGGTTTTCGCGGAAAGGGATTTTATTTCGGTTTCGGCATTGGGCGCAACACCAGCAGAATAAAACATAAGCTTTGGATGGGCCGCCCCTTGCACACGAAGGTTCAAGGTTGAATTTTCCGGC
The DNA here is from genome assembly GCA_031393975.1 of Hyphomicrobiales bacterium. Classification (GTDB taxonomy): domain Bacteria; phylum Pseudomonadota; class Alphaproteobacteria; order Rhizobiales; family Aestuariivirgaceae; genus Aestuariivirga. The sequence goes on along the minus strand of JANMWK010000162.1, from coordinate 9,192 downwards.
ACCAGAATATCGCCACCCGTGGCCAATTTATCTTTCATGGCTGGACTGGTGAGCAATAAGGGCGCTTTGCCCGTATAAGGAGGTGGCTTCAACCATGCATCGATAGCCAGAGGTCGAATGATCGCAGGGGTTGAGAGTGTCGCCGCATTTTGCAGATTGGCGATGAGATCACCCGGTCCCAGCAGCAGCGCAGCAACAGCGCCTAAGGCCACGGGCACACGCAGTGCTACCGGATCAAATTTACGCCAGTGTGATTTGGGTAGATCGATTTTAACATCATCAAGTCGTGCCAGTTTGCGGCGCTCATGTTCTTCCCAGAGGGCGGCAGTGGCGGGGCTTTGGGCTTCTGCTACCAAATCATCATCAATACTGGAAAGGTTGCGATGTTCAATGCGCGAAGAATGTTCCATGCGGCGCATGGCGACCAGACGATGTGGCGATCTGAGTTTTAAAAAATCCCACAGGGTATAAATAAATGTCAAAACTAAAATGATCAAGCTGGCTGCACTCGCGTAATTTGGCAGCGCTGACAACAAGCCCGATGCCACCACAATTAACGCAATAGCTAAAACCAGCAACGGCTTTTGCGCCGCATGCCACAGGCCTTCCCAAAAAAGGGCGGCCTGTTGCAGTCTGATTTTGGTATTCAGATTCGTGCTCATGGCCGCATTCTATACCATAAACAGGCGAAAGTTGGACAGGCTATTGCCAAGGGGCAAGCTTGTCCAAACCGATCAATTCTTCGTATGTCTGGCGCGGGCGCACCAAAGCCCATTGGTCGGCGTTCACCAAAACCTCAGCAACCAGAGGCCTTGTATTATACGTGCCTGATTGCACCGCGCCATAAGCACCTGCTGTCATGGTGGCGAGGAGATCGCCCTGCTGCACTTTCGGCATCCGGCGCTTTTTGGCGAGGTAATCACCAGTTTCGCACACTGGTCCAACGACATCAGCTTCGATGGTTTCTTCGTTCCGTGATTCTTCAACGGCGATAATTTCGTGAAATGCATCATAGAGTGTGGGCCGGATGAGATCGTTCATGGCCGCATCTTGAATGATGAAAGTGTGGCCTTCGTTTTCTTTCACATAAATGACGCGGCTCACCAGAATGCCCGCATTGCCCACGATCATGCGGCCGGGTTCCATCATAAATTTGAGCCCCAAATGCCCCAGCGTGCGCTTGACCATCGATGCATATTCATCGGGGTGGGGCGGGATATCATTGTCCCCCCGGTAGGGCACACCAAGACCGCCCCCTAAATCTAAGTGGCGGATATTGTGGCCTTCGGACTTCAATTGCTCCACCAATGCGGCCATGAGTTTAAAGGCCTGCTCAAAGGGCGCCAATTCAGTGATCTGGCTGCCGATATGCATATCAACACCCGAGACATCAATATTGGGTAACGTTGCCGCGCGCGCATAGACTTCGGAAGCGCGTGTATACGAAATGCCGAATTTATTATCGGCTTTGCCCGTGGTTATTTTGGCGTGGGTCTTGGCGTCCACATCCGGGTTCACACGGATAGAAACCGAAGCGCGTTGACCTACGCGCTGGGCAACCTCGGATAAGAGTTCCAGTTCTGGTTCGGATTCCACATTGAAACAGGCAATGCCTTCTTTCAAAGCCAGAGCCATTTCGCGCGCCGTTTTTCCAACACCCGAAAACACAATCTTGCGGGCTGGAACGCCTGCCGCCAAAGCGCGGCGCAGTTCCCCTTCGGAAACCACGTCCATGCCCGCCCCTAAAGCAGCCATGGTTTTCAAAACCGCTTGGTTGGAATTGGCCTTCATGGCGTAGCACAGCAAATGCTCAGTGCCAGCGAAAGCCTCATTCATCACTTTGAAGTGGCGCTCTAAGGTTGCTGTCGAATAAATATAAAAAGGTGTGCCCACCTCTTCAGCGAGCGCTGTTAAGTTCACATCTTCAGCATGAAGAATGCCGTTTTTATAAGCGAAATGATGCATGGCCTAGTTCTGCGTGGTGAATGTCGGTTTGGGCGCTTCGGGGTCACCCTTCACGCCACAGCCCGCAAGGGTGGAGACGATGATGGCCGCTAGAATGGCTTGTTTAAGAAATATCATCACCGCTCACTTCCCTTTCGAGGCTCGTAGCCAACGTCTGGCTTCGCGGCGCACATTTGAAGGTGCAGTGCCTCCGAAGCTTAATCGAGACGCCACCGAGGCCTCAACTGTCAGACGATTGAACACGTCCTTGGTGATGCCAGAGTGGATAGCTTGCAAGTCTTCTAATCGAAGTTCGGAAAGTGTACAGGATTTTTTTTCAGCCAAAGCCACAATTTTGCCCGTAACATGATGGGCCTCCCGGAATGGCATTTTTAAAGCTTGCACCAACCAATCAGCCAAATCCGTGGCCGTAGAATAATCAGCGTTGGCAGCGGCTTTTAAGGTTTTCAGTTGCGGCTCCATATCGCGTACCATGCCGCTCATTGCAGCAATGGCCAATGCGAAATTATCGAGCGCATCAAAGGTGAGTTCTTTATCTTCCTGCATGTCCTTCGAATAGGTGAGCGGTAAGCCCTTTAAAACCATGGCGAGTGCCGTAAAGGCCCCCAAAATGCGGCCCGGCTTGGCGCGAATAAGTTCGGCTGCATCGGGATTGCGTTTTTGCGGCATGATCGATGAGCCCGTGGTGAATTTATCTGAGAGTTTCACAAAGCGAAACTGAGCGGAACACCAAATAACAATTTCTTCAGCTAACCTTGAAAGGTGGATTGCTGAAATCGTGCAAGCCGACAACACTTCTAAAACATAGTCGCGGGCCGATACTGAATCCATCGAGTTGCGAGTGGGGCCAGCGAAACCGAGATCCTTGGCCGTCATATACCGATCAACAGGATAAGACGTGCCCGCCAAGGCAGCAGCCCCCAAGGGATTTTCATTCATGCGGGCTCTCGCATCAGCAAAGCGCCCACGATCACGGCTGATCATCTCCACATAGGCCAACATGTGATGGCCAAAGGTGACCGGTTGGGCCGATTGCAAATGCGTAAAGCCCGGCATTAAAGTTGCCGCATGGGCCTCGGCTTTTTGCGCCAATGCCATTTGTAAATCTTGCAATGCTGCATCCAGTGCATCTACACAATCTCTCACATAAAGCCGCATATCTGTTGCCACTTGATCATTGCGCGAGCGGCCTGTGTGCAGGCGGCCTGCAGCATCGCCAATTAATTCTTTCAGGCGGCTCTCAATATTGAGATGAATATCTTCAAGCACCTTTGAGAATTTAAAAGTACCGGTGGCGATTTCAACTTGAATATGGTCGAGGCCATTGCGAATTTTCTTGGCATCGGCCTTGGTGATAATCCCCTGCTTGGCCAACATCGCCGCATGGGCCTTGGAAGCAGCAATGTCTTGGGCGTATAATCTGCGATCAAAATCAATTGATGCATTTATTTCCGCCATTATGGCAGAAGGGCCTTCTTTAAACCGGCCGCCCCACATTTTATTGGTCATCACATATCCTTTGTCTCAACCCAGAGAATTAAAATGAAAAAGATCGTTATTCCCATTCTGCTGCTCATCGCCGTCGCCTCGGCCAGCATTTACTGGTTTCAGAGGGATATTAGCAAGGTGCCTGATGCAACACCGGCATCGGCGATGGCTGCCTTTATAAAACACCCTGTGCTCAAAGATATTACGGCATTTTCATTTGCAGATGGAACAGGTGCTGCAACAGACCTTTCAAAGTGGAAAGGCAAAGTGGTTCTGCTTAACCTCTGGGCCACATGGTGTGCCCCCTGCCGCAAAGAAATGCCGGAACTGGCGAAATTACAGAAGCTTTTGGGATCAGCCGATTTTGAAGTCATAGCACTCAGCGAAGATTTGAAAGGAGTTGAGGCATCGGCCGCATTTTTGAAGGAAGCTGGCGCCGACAATTTAGCGCTTTACGTGGACCCCAAAGCCACGGCGTTAGCCGCCATTCAATCCGTAGGCCTGCCGACAACTTTGCTGATTGATCGGAACGGCAAGGAAGTGGGGCGATTGTTGGGCCCAGCTGATTGGGCTTCTGTGGAGGCCCAAGATTTGGTGAGGGCTGAGATTGCGAAGAAGTGAACCACGATTGCCACTCACCCCACAAAATATAGCTCCATCCCACGTCGTCTTCTTGAGCATGCAAGCCTTGTTGGAATGGCCGTGAAGATTTTAAACCCAATTGTGGAGTATCGCTAAAATAGCAATCCGACCGTACGCTGTCAAGTATTATTTTCTATTATAGGAATATATCCTAACTCCCAAACGCATCCCAAAACGCCTTGGCCTTGGCAAAGAAGCCTTCTGATTCGGGTGAGTTGTTGCGGGCTTCCTTGTCAAACTCGGCCATCAGTTCGCGTTGACGGCGGGAGAGATTGACCGGGGTTTCCACACTGACTTGAATATACATATCGCCAGACTGCGATGAACGCAGCACCGGCATTCCCTTGGATTTCAAGCGGAATTGTTTGCCGTTCTGCGCACCCTCAGGAATAGTGACACGGGCTTTTTTGCCATCAATGGTGGGCACTTCAATTTCGCCACCTAAGGAGGCTGTGGCCATCGAGATGGGCACTTTGCAAAAGAGATCAGCACCGTCACGTTGGAAAAATTCATGGGCGCGCATGGAGAGAAAAATATAAAGGTCGCCAGTCGGGCCACCGCGCAAGCCTGCTTCCCCTTCGCCTGCTAAGCGTATGCGCGTGCCATCTTCCACGCCGGGTGGGATTGTAACATTAAGATTGCGTTCCTTGGTGACACGCCCTTGACCACCGCACGCACCACAAGGATCACTGATCACTTGGCCACGGCCCGCACAAGTGGGGCAGGCGCGTTCGACCGTGAAGAAGCCTGATTGCGAGCGCACAGCTCCTGCACCATTGCAGGTGCGGCAGGTGGTGGGCTGAGTGCCGGGTTTTGCGCCAGAGCCTTTGCAGGTTTCGCAAGACACCGACGACGGCACCCGCACCGTGGCACTTTTTCCGGTAAAAGCTTCGGTTAGATTAATTTCGAGATTATAGCGCAGATCATTGCCACGTTGGGCGCTGCCACCTCTGGCCCCACCACGAGCTTTGCCACCACGCCCGCCGCCCATCATGTCGCCAAACAGGTCTTCAAAAATATCTGACATGGAGGAATTAAACTCAGGGCCAAAACCAGCGCCGCCGGGGCGTTGGCCACCACCATTTTGAAAAGCCTGATGACCAAAGCGATCGTAGGCGGCTTTTTTCTGCGGGTCTTTCAAAACATCGTAAGCCTCGTTCAATTCCTTGAACTTGGCATCAGTTTCAGTGCTGCCATGGTTGGCATCGGGGTGGAGTTTTTTAGCGAGATTGCGATAAGCAGTTTTTAAGGCCTTTTCATCGGCACCTTTTTGAACACCCAGAACTTCGTAAAAATCGCGCTTGGCCATATTTGGTCTCTACAGGAAAAAGCCCCCGCCCGAAAGCGGACGAGGGCAATGATTAGTTATCGAATAGAAATTACGACTTCTTCTTGTCGTCAACTTCCTCGAACTCGGCATCCATAATGTCGTCGAGTTCATCACGTTCAACTTTATCATCATCGTCATTGTGGTCATTTTCAGCAGCACCCGTTGGGCCGTCACCAGCACCGCCAGCCTTATACATGGCTTCGCCCATTTTCATGGAAAGCTGCATCAGGGCTGTGGTTTTGGCCGTGATGTCATCTGACTCTCCAGCCTCAATGGAAGCCTTCAAATCAGCAATAGCTGCCTGAATAGTGGACTTGTCAGATTCAGGCACTTTGTCACCTGCATCTTTCATGGTCTTTTCAGTCGAGTGGATCAAGCTTTCAGCTTGGTTCTTGGCTTCCACCACCTCTTTGCGCTTTTTATCGTCAGCAGCATTGGCTTCAGCGTCTTTCACCATCTTCTCGATCTCAGCCTCGGTCAAACCGCCTGAGGCCTGAATGCGAATCTGCTGCTCTTTGTTGGTGGCTTTATCTTTAGCTGAAACATTCACAATGCCGTTGGCATCAATGTCGAATGTCACTTCAATTTGTGGCACACCACGCGGCGCTGATGGAATGCCCATCAGGTCAAACTGGCCGAGCGACTTATTATCGGCCGCCATTTCGCGCTCGCCTTGGAACACGCGAATGGTCACAGCCGTCTGATTGTCATCAGCGGTTGAGAACACCTGGCCCTTCTTGGTCGGGATCGTGGTGTTGCGATCAATCAATCGTGTGAATACGCCGCCCAAGGTTTCAATGCCCAGCGACAATGGTGTCACGTCAAGCAACAACACGTCCTTCACTTCCCCTTTAAGAACGCCGCCTTGAATAGCAGCACCAATGGCCACTACTTCATCAGGGTTTACACCTTTATGGGGTTCCTTACCGAAGAACTGCTTTACGATTTCGATCACTTTCGGCATGCGGGTCATACCGCCGACGAGAACGACTTCATCGATCTGAGCAGCGGTCACACCAGCATCTTTCAAGGCTTGGCGGCAAGGCTCAACGGTTTTCTGAATAAGGTCGTCGACCAAAGCTTCAAGTTTGGCGCGGGTCAGCTTCATGGCCAGATGTTTTGGGCCTGAAGCATCCGCTGTAATGAACGGCAAGTTGATTTCGGTCTGCATCGCAGATGAAAGTTCAACCTTGGCTTTTTCAGCGGCTTCACGCAAACGTTGAAGCGCCAACTTGTCTTTGCGCAGATCAATCGCCTGTTCTTTTTTGAACTCGTCGGCAAGATAATCCACAATGCGCATGTCGAAATCTTCACCGCCGAGGAATGTATCGCCGTTGGTGGATTTCACTTCGAACACCCCATCGCCGATTTCGAGCACTGACACGTCGAAGGTACCGCCGCCCAAGTCATAGACCGCAATAGTGCCCGCTTCGCGTTTGTCTAAACCATAGGCGAGAGCAGCAGCGGTTGGCTCGTTGATGATGCGGAGCACTTCAAGACCCGCAATGCGGCCAGCATCCTTGGTGGCTTGGCGTTGTGAATCGTTGAAATAAGCTGGAACCGTGATCACGGCTTGCGTCACTGGCTCGCCCAAATAGCGCTCAGCGGTTTCCTTCATCTTGGTTAAAGTGAAAGCTGAAATTTGCGAAGGGGCATATTTGGTGCCGCGGCTATCAACCCACGCATCGCCATTGTCGCCCTTAACAATATTATAGGGTACCAACTTTTTATCTTTGGCGACCATCGGGTCTTCCATGCGGCGGCCAATCAGACGCTTAATCGCAAAGAAGGTGTTTTCCGGATTTGTCACACCCTGGCGCTTGGCAGGCTGGCCCACCAAAGTTTCGCCTTCAGCGTTAAATGCAACAATCGAAGGCGTGGTGCGTGCACCTTCTGCGTTCTCGATCACCTTGGCAGTTTTGCCTTCCATGACAGCCACGCATGAATTGGTGGTGCCCAGATCAATACCAATAACTTTACCCATATGTCTTCTCCTCTGGCAGGCGCTATTCCCAGCCCCTGAACAGGCACTGGGAGGCCGCAACCCCCGCATTTATTTAAGTTGCCGCATCAGCAGTCTGATTTGGCGTTCGGGCGGTATATAGTGAGGGTCTTAGGGCCTATCAAGGATTAGTAGTAAGAGATTTAAATGAATAATGGCATGAAACACTATTCTAGCCTGCTGGACCGGGCCCAACAGGAGGCTTTGGTGGCCGAATTGCGCCGATGCGTAGCCCAAGCCCCGCTTTTTATTCCCTTGATGCCCAGAACCGGCCGTCCCTTTTCAGTGCGCATGACCAATCTTGGAAGCTTAGGCTGGGTTTCGGATCGGGCCGGATATCGGTATCAGGCGATGCACCCCGATATAGCAACCCCATGGCCCGCCATGCCGAAAGCCATTTTAGATATTTGGAGCAAGGTTTCGGCTTACGACCATCCACCTGAGGCCTGCCTCGTCAACTTTTACCAAGGTGGGGCCAAGATGGGCCTCCATCAAGACAAAGACGAAGAAGATTTTTTAGCGCCGGTGGTGTCGATCTCACTGGGGGATACAGCGGTGTTCAGATTCGGCGGCACGACACGCGGTGGCAAAACCTCAACCTTGAAACTAGCATCCGGCGATGTGCTCGTCATGGGTGGAGAGAGTCGATTGTGCTTTCATGGTATCGACCGTGTGAACGTGGGAACGTCGACCTTGCTGAAGGAAGGTGGACGGATTAACCTCACACTCCGCCGCGTCACAAAACCCAAATAGGAAATCTATGACCCTCACCCTCGCAGCCGCCCAAACCATCATCGCCAAAACTTTGGACCACGCTAAACAACAAAGCTTCAAAGCCCTCGGCGTTGTCGTGCTTGACACACGTGGCACTGTTGTTGCCGCCGCCATTCAGGATGGCTCATCGCTGGCCCGCTTTGATGTGGCGAAAGCCAAGGCCAATGGAGCCATCTCCTTTAATATGGGCTCGCGTGGCATTGAGAAGCTGGCGAAAGACCGTCCGCATTTTCTGGCCGGAGCCTTAGGTGTGATTCACGGCATTATCCCGGTGCCTGGCGGTGTGTTGATCAAATCCGCCGAAGGGCAGATTCTGGGCGCGGTCGGTGTTTCTGGTGATACATCCGACAATGATGAAGCCGCAGCGATTGCAGGCATTCAGGCCGCAGGTCTTGCGGGCGATGGCGGCTAAAGCCTCGGGCTGTTTTAAAGAAATGGTGGTAGACGCAGTCAGTGACGAAACGGTCTCAGGCCAAATTCCCTGGTAACAGGGAAAATAACAGGGAATCCGGAGAAACTTGACGCCATTAGTCTTTTTCAACATCAAATTCCCCCGCAATTGTCGGCATTTCTCGACAAATTCCCTGCGCACCCGAACAGGGAATTTTATTCGTCGGCATGTGAGGAGCAGAGAGTTTTGCCACTGGTTGCAGAGAATTATTTGCCCTCACGCGGTCGACCAGTTTAGCGCGCTGGCCTGCTGCTCGTTCACGGACGCAGTGTTAATGTGTTTTTGATGGAACTGGAGATTTGAGATGCAGAGAAGGAAGTTTAGCCGCGAATTCAAGCCTGAAACGGTTCCCGAAAATCAACTCACGCGCTGATAGTGTTTAGGTCACGAATTGCCTTTTCAAACCAGTTGCGCCATCCCCGATCGGCAAGCCGTGCTTGGATGTGGGCAGTGATGACAGAGGCTGTGACCGGACCACCTGCGATGAAACTGAGATCGTCGGCCAGATGTCTGCCAAACTTGGCATCAAGCAGATCGCGC
>JANMWK010000139.1:0-6020 GCA_031393975.1 Hyphomicrobiales bacterium | reverse complement strand
ATGTGGGGCAATGAAAGTGGTGCCTCTCAGAACCACTGGCCGATGGAGAGCCAGCAGAGACCAAAAAACCTTACACCGTCGTTGCTTTGGGGAGACCTTGCGGCACGTGCGACTTTGGGTAGGGCGCATATGATGGATTCGAGTGGTACATTCAAGAATTATTTTGGGGTTTGACAAAGTTTTTAATTAATTTTTTGTGATGAAGTTCCGCCAGCCCGCCAGCAGGCGCGTTGCAGTGGTGATGGTACACAAAATTGCATAAAAATACGCCAGTGCAGCAAAGTGTTGCGGCCACAGGCACATGGCGGTGAAACAGGCCACGGTCTCAGCGCCTTCCGCAAGGCCTCCTAGATAATAGAACGATTTCGATGGATAGTCGTCACTCTTCTCACCACGTTTTTCAGCCATAATCGCATAGGCCAAAAAGCTGGTGCCGGTGCCGATGAAGGCGGCCAACAACACAGCAGCGGCTAGAGGATCAACTGCCGCAAAAGCCAAGGGCACGGCGGCATAAAATAAAAAATCGAGCGTGATATCGAGATAGGCCCCGCGGTCGGTGGGCGTGGTGAGCCGTGCCACTGCCCCATCCAACCCATCCAGCAGGCGTCCGATGAGCAACGGCATTAAGGCTACGTAAGAATGCCCCAAGGCAATCAATAGGGCAGCCACCATGCCGAGCCCGAAGGACGCAAATGTCACTTGATCAGCATTGAAGCCCGCTTTGTGAATTTGCTTGGCCATCGAATTGACCACGGGCTTGGTGATTTTGAGAGCAATACGATCAAACATGAATCACCCGCCCGCCTTTGGGTACATCTTCAAAATCATGGGTTACCAAGAGCGTTGGAATTTTGCGCTCGCGTAAATGCGTGTAAGTGTAATCTCTGATGGTGGCGCGGAGTTCATGGTCGAGCTTGCTGAAGGGTTCGTCCAGCAGCATGGCATCAGGCTTGGCGAGAAGGGCACGCATGAGAGCCACGCGCGAGCGCTGGCCGCCAGACAGCGTGTGCGGTGGGCGATCTTCAAAGCCCTCCAGTTCCAAACGCTGCAAAGCGGTTTTCATCATTGCCATGCGCTCTGCTTTTAGGCCACGCTCGACACCAAATAACAGGTTCTCACCCACGGTAAGGTGGGGGAAAAGGAGATCATCTTGAAACAAGCGCCCAATGCGGCGTAGCTCTGGACGCATAATGCTCACATCGCGGCCATTGAGAATGACCTTGCCGACACTATAAAGCGGGTTGGGCATGTCACCGGCCACTGCAGAGAGGAGCGTGGTTTTGCCACTACCGCTGGCCCCCATCACGGTGATAATTTCGCCGGGTTCAATGGTGAGTGAGAGTTTTTCGAAAATTCTTTTATCACCAAAATAGGCCGAAATGTTCTCCAGCACCAAGCTCATTTGGAACTCCAGCGCGACTTGCTGAGAAAAGCTGCAGCAATAAACGCCAACAGTGGGGGCGCCATCAGCATTAATGTGAAGGCCGCGGTCAGCGGTCGATTGGTTCCTGAGGTCAGCGTCACCGCCTCCATGGGTAAGGTTGAATAGCGCCCCGCCGTTATAAGCTGGGCTGGCACATATTGGCCAAAACTCACGGCAAAGCCAATGGCACTGGCGGCCAACACTGGGGCTTTTAGCAATGGGAGTTTTATGGTCCAGAAAAAGCGGGGAAGACTTGTGAGCAATCCTGAAGCTGAAGCCCACCAGCGCGGATCAAAACTGCGATAGGGGCCGACGAGAACGAGGAACATATAGGCTGTAACCGGAATAAGATGAGCGAGGAATAATCCGAATGCGGTGCCCGTTAAACCCAGTTGTAAAAAGGCGCGATATTGACCTAGCGCTAACAATAGTGCGGGGACACCCAATGCGGTGGCACTCAACACGGTCACAAATCTATCGCGAGATGGCGGTTGTGTTTCCATCCAACCAACCACCAGCAACAATGCAGTGACGGTTGTTGAAAAGCCCACAGCAAGACTGGTGATGAGAGCCGACGGATTATCCCAAACGCGAGCCCAAGCGATGAGGTTCAAGGTGTCAGGCCATAATTTAGGGAATGGCCAAAGAGGAGCGAGGGACAGGATCACCTGGGTGATGGCAATGACGATGTAGAAAAACCCAAGAGTAAAAATCTTTGCTTTGGAGAATGTGCCCGAAGGGCGGAGAAGGTCCTTCGATGCAGGGGGCCAAGTCAACCATTCGCGCTTTGACAAAATCAATTTTATTGTGGTCCAAAAAAATACAGCGGTTAGCGCAATTACCAATGTCAAAAACCAAGCCCCTACCGCGCCCCTCGCGTTATTCAACACTTGCGCATCGTTAATATCAGCCCACACGACTACAGCCAAAGTTGGCGGTTGGGTGGGGCCGATGACTATGGCCATGTCAACCACCGTAGCGGCATAGACAAACACCGCCAGCAGTGGCCAAACAAGTTTTGGCAATAACTGGGGCAGATAAATGCGCAGCCATATCGATGTCTGGCCGTGGCCCAAACTCAAACCCACTGCGCGCTGGCCAAAAAAACTATGACTCACATCTTCGCGGTTTAGAATGCTGATCAAAGCCCACATCAGAAATGGAGTTTCTTTCAACACTAATGCCGCAATCAAAGACAGGCCATAAGGATCGTGATTGGTAATCCAGTGGGGAGGTGTGGTCCAACTGGTTAAAACGGCAAGGATGCGGGCTAAAATTCCAGATGGCATGATGAGAAATGAAAGCCCAATCGCCATGGCCACATGCGGCACCGCGAGCATGGCGCCTACTTGTGCAGAAAGCCGTGGCCACCATGGGCTGTGATAAAGGCCCGCGATTAGAAACAAAGCCAATAGCAAAGACACAGCAACACTTGTCAGGCCGGTGAAAATTGAAAGTTCAAGGGCGGGCCACAGCTGTGGGTGCGCGAATAGTGATTGCCAGTTTTTTGCGTCGAGCGTGCCGCTTAATGCAAACGCAAGACTTGCAATGAGGGGAATTACGAAGAGCAACACCAGAGGTGCGCTCATCGCGGTTTTCTTTATGGTCGCAATCATCCTTTGCCGTAATGATCCAACCATGTGGATTCTATCAACGGCACAAAGCTGCCATGGGGTTCTAATATAGCAGGTGCGGGGAATGTGACGCTGCCGGGGGTTGGAAGGCTGGCAAATAGTTTGGCATCGTCTTCGGATAATTTCGTCATATCCAACACTGTTGGGTCACCCCAGATTTTCAAATCATTCTTGCGCGCTTGCGCCTCGGCTGACAGCAGAAAATTGGCCACCACTTGTGCACCGGCTTTGGCTCTGGCGTTTGAAGGAATGCCCACAAAATGGGAATTGCCAATAGTGCCCGCTGCATGTTGCCAAGCGATTGTGGTTTTTGGCAAAGTGCCAGAAGCCACTAAATTTGCAGGTTCATTGGGATTGAAGGTAAGACCCATCAACACCTCACCATCAGCCACCATCTGTGTCACTTCAGCCTGCGACTTGGGATATTGCTTGCCCTCGCGCCACAGTGACGGGCGAATGTCATCGAGAAAAGCCAGCCATGGTTTGGCGGCTACGGCAAAGGCATCCTTCTCGATCGGATGGGCAAAAATGCTGCGATCAGACGTGGCTTCAATTAAAGCCTGCTTCAAAAACGTGGTGCCGTGAAAATCAGGAGGAGCCGGATAAGTCACACGGCCCGGATTGGCTTTGGCAAAGGCCGCCAATTCCACCATGCTTTTAGGGGGCGAAGAAATTTTCGTGCCATCGCCAAAGAAAGTAAATTGCGCCATGCCCCATGGGCTTTCCAATCCGTCCACCGATTCAGTGAAGTCTTGCAACGTGGTGGGCTTGCCTTGGATATCGACGAATGCAAAATTCGGCAGCGTCTCGGCGAAAGGACCAAACAATAATTTCTCGGTTTTCATCACGCGGAAATTTTCACCGTTGATCCAGATGAGATCAACCGAGCCCTCGGCTTTCCCCGCTTTCACTTCATCACGCACGCGTTTAACCACCTCAGCCGTGTCGGTGATTTTCACGTGGTTTAGAGTTACACCATAACGCGCCTTCACCTGCACTCCCGCCCAAGCGATGTAGGCGTTAATATTATCGGCCCCGGCCCACGCGTTGAAATAAACCTCCTGTCCTTTTGCTTCTGATTCAACAGTGCTCCAATCAGCGGCAAAGGCCATACACGGGAGAAAAGGGGCGACAGCGGCAAAACAGAGCAACGAACGGCGATTGACCAAAATATAAAATTCCTTTTTTTCGTTATGCAAATCAGGTCAAAAAAACGCCAATCAGTTTTGCGTGATCACTTTGTTTTCAACATGGCATGTTGCAGCAGAATGATGGTTTTGGCATCGACAATTTCGCCAGTGGCAATCATTGCATAAGCTTCGGTCAGGGGCATTTCTAAAACTTCGATGTCCTCATCTTCATCCAGCACCCCGCCGCCCTCGGTTAAGCGGTCGGTCTCACCATAGGTGCCGATAAACAGGCTGATGCGTTCGGACACGGCCCCGGGGCTGGAAAAGCATTCACTAACAGGAGTGATGTTATGAACGCGGGTGCCCAATTCTTCCAAAGCCTCGCGCCGCGCGCAGCCTTCGGGATCATCAGCATCGAGAAGCCCGGCGCAGGTTTCAATCAACCACCCGTCATGGCCCGCAAAGGCAGCACCCGCCCGCCATTGCCGCACAAGCAGGCACAGGCCACGGATTGGATCAACCAGCAGAATAGATGCTCCATGGCCGTGGTCGGCCACCTCGCGGATCAGCTCTACCTGCCTGCCATCGCGTCTGGTGCCGCTCACTTTTAGTTGTGACAGCGACGACCAGCCTTCGGCCATGATTTCGCTGGTAATGATTCTGTAAGTGCCCATGCTCATGCGGCAGTCCTAGCCTTGCAATCATGTTGAGACAATCTTAACCTTATGGCGGCACTAATTTCAAATTGGTGGGAATCATTTAATGGCGAAATTGGTAAAAGCACGCAGGCATGTGGCCTCCACACTGGTGGCTTTAGCTTGCGTGGGTGTAGCCGCGGGGGTTTTATGGTCGGTGTTCGGCAAAAGCCACAGCACGGCGGCCGCCACTGCTCTGGTTATCGGGGATGAGGCCACGGCTTCGGTCTCGAAAGCTTCACAAGTGGGGCCATCGGGCTTGCCCATCCCGCGCTTTGTCTCGCTCAAAGCCGAAAAAGTGAATGTGCGCAAAGGCCCATCCAGTGATCATCCGGTGGCTTGGGTTTTTCAAAGCAAGGGCTTGCCCGTTGAAATTATCGCCGAGTTTGAAACCTATCGCCGCATTCGTGACAGTGACGGCACTGAGGGCTGGATTTTACAAAACATGCTGGCCGGAAAACGCACCGCCGTGGTCGCTCCGTGGCGCAAGGACCAGTTTACGGGCCTGCATGTTGGCGCCGACGAGAGCAGCGGCCTCGTTGCCAATCTTTCACCAGGGGCCATGGCCGACATAAAGTCCTGCGATGGCAACTGGTGCAAAATCACCGTCAGTGATTATTCCGGCTATGTGGAACAGTCGATGCTGTGGGGCGCTTATCCGGGTGAAGTGGTGAATTAGAGGGTAGTGATAATTCGCAATTTTCTAAAGTCCAATGAGAATCAATACGAAATTGCTTATAAATGACTTAGATTGGAACCGTTAGGCGATCTGTAGCGATCCCAATTATTGCGAGTTACGCTTTAAATATCGCTTATGGATTGTATCTTTATAAATTTTTGAATTTCGAAATAAATTGTAACTTTCTAATACCGAAGCTCTTAAAATATATCGGTCAATTTTCACATGAACAAATCTGCACTGCAAACCAAGCTCTATGGTCGAGCTTAATTTATTTTTATGCTAACATCTTAGGCGTAGTTGTTTTGGTCTTAGGACTCAATTGGAAATCAAGAGGAACGCCGCCAGATTTTTTTCAAAATTTCGACATTAAGCGGGGAATAGTCTTTCATTTTCGTCGCGTAATTTGGTTGGTTTTTGCTTTTATTTTGACACTAATCTATATTTTTAGAGATCTAA
>JANMWK010000197.1:0-2323 GCA_031393975.1 Hyphomicrobiales bacterium | reverse complement strand
TGCGCGTCAGGCCTTGTTGTTCCATGCGGAATTTGATTGCCTCAATAGGATCAGGCGGGTCCATTGGATAATTCGCAGCCTCCCAAGATTCAATCAGTGTGGCAAGCACGTCAAGGCGGTCACCTTTTGGTGTTCCGCTCTTTGCGCCCCACAAAATTTTCACTTCAGCCATCGCAACTTCATAATCTTTCTCGCTGCGAATTGGTTTTACTTCACCCATGATGGTCTACCTCTTTAACATTGATACGATCATAGTCTTTGTGTGTGCCTATCCACTTTATCCAAACAATCGATTTTTCAAAATCAACTGCAACAACCAACCGATAGTCATTACCTTTGATATTAAAAACAATTCTCTCGTTTGAAACAGTGCTGGCAGTTGCATAATGCCGTTTCACATCTGCGGAATTGCGCCAATCAGATTTGCTTGCTTCAGAGAACCACGCATCAAGTGCAGCTTTCAACGCTGAATAATCCTTGTGCCCAACCCGAGTGCTCACAAAGTTTCGCAAACTGCGCCTTGCTATAATCCTCATGCTCCTCAATATCACGCTCCCAAATTGGGCGCAAGGCAATGATTAGCACATTCCCCCTCTCCCCCTTTGCCTTTTAATCGTCTAGATTAACGTGCACTCAACTTTTGAGAATCGGAACAAGGCATGGCGCAAGAGGCAATTGTTGTAGATAGGCCCACAGTGCATCTGGTGCATATGTTGGTTTTCTCATTATTGGTGGCGATTATCGCCGCCGTTTTATTTCCCAACATTAAAAATGCATTCATGGCTAATCCAGGTCTAAATGGTTTGATCGTCGCCACCTTGGTTATCGGCGCTATTTATGCCTTCCGCATGGTATGGCGCTTGTTTCCCGAAGTCAGCTGGCTAAATGATTTCAAAGTCGGACAAGGTGCTGAACAATCGCCACCAATTTTGCTCGCACCGATGTCCACACTTCTGGGCGACGCCTCAGGGCGCACTGTGTTGTCGCCTCAAACAATGCGTTCATTGCTCGACTCGCTTGCATCACGCCTCGATGAATCGCGGGATCTGCTAAAATATTTGATCGGCCTGCTGATTTTCTTAGGCCTGCTCGGAACCTTCTGGGGCCTCCTTGCAACGGTAACATCAGTCGGCGATGCCATCCGCAATCTCGATGTGGGCTCCACCCAATCATCCGCCGTTTTTGAAGAGCTAAAATCAGGCCTGCAAAAACCACTCGCCGGCATGGGCCTTTCATTTTCATCTTCTCTGTTTGGTCTGGCAGGCTCATTGGTGCTGGGCTTTCTCGATTTGAAAGCAGGCCAGGCTCAAAACCGTTTCTATCACAACCTGGAAGACTGGCTTTCAACCATTACGGATGTCCAAGCGGGCGATAACAGCGGCGGCATGAACCCTGCCTATTTGCGCGTTGATATGCAAAATTTGCAGAAATCAATTGAACGTCTCGGCACCAGCGTTGAACTACGCGGTGGAATAGGCCATCCGCCAACGAGCGGCGATGATAACGCAACCGAACAATTGGCAGATGCCGTCGCAAACCTCGTACAGCAGATGCGCGAAGAGCAAAAAATGGTGCGCCAATGGATACAAAGCCAGCAAGTGCAACAAAGCGAAATCCAGCGCCTGCTCATTCGCAGCAGCGGCAAAGGTTCATAAACAATGGCGCTCTCTCGCCGCCGCCGCACGGAAGAAGCTCCCTATTGGCCGGGCTTTGTTGATGCGATGGCGCAACTGTTGCTGGTGATCACATTTCTGCTTTCAGTTTTCATGATCGCGCAGTTTCTGTTGGCGAGGCAAATATCGGGGCAAGATTCAGCACTCGGACAACTGCGTTCGCAGATTTCGGAACTCACTCAACTGCTCGCTCTTGAGAAAGCAGGCAAAGCAGATTCAGATGCACAGCTTCTGGCTTTGACCGATGATCTCAATGCTCAAAAGGCCAAGACCGCAGATTTGTTGGCCGGCCTTGCCGCTGAAAGCAATAAGGGTGCAAACGCGGGCACCACAATAAGCGGACTTCAAACGACACTCGATTCCGAAAAGAAAATTTCATCTGATGCCCTTGCAAAAGTAGAACTCCTCAATCAACAAATTGCGGCGATGCGACGTCAACTTTCTCAAATTTCTGCATTGTTGGATGACTCAGAAGCGCGCAACCGGACCTCGGAAACACAGGTTGCCGATCTCGGTCGCCGTTTGAACACAGCCCTTGCACAAAAAGTTCAAGAGCTTTCAAAATATCGTTCTGAATTTTTCGGCCGCTTACGTCAAATCCTTTCACAGCGTTCCGATATTTTAGTTGTGGGTGATCGCTTTGTATTCCA
>JANMWK010000098.1:0-103588 GCA_031393975.1 Hyphomicrobiales bacterium | reverse complement strand
CGGATGCCAGAGGTTTTCACCTGCATCAGATCCATTTCAGCGCGGTGCTTGGCATGGTCGCCTTTGCTGCGACCGGGAAGGCAGGTGCAGAGCAAAGAATCAATCAAATCACGGCGCTGGGCCACACGCATCCGCTTGTTATTCACAAAAGCGCCTGTGCCTTTTTCGGCGTGGAATAACTCATCAGTGATTGGATTGTATGTAACACCCGCAACAATCTCGCCCTTGCGCTCCAAAGCAATCGTGATGGCGAACATGGGCAGGGCGTGCATATAATTGAAGGTGCCGTCAATCGGGTCAATGATAAAGCGGTGGTCAGGATCAGTGCCTTTATACTCGGCTATTTCTTCGCCCAATATGCCATAAGTTGGCCGGGCTTTGCCTAATTCCTCACGCAGCACTTCCTCGCAGCGCTTATCCGCATGGGTGACAAAATCACCGGGGCCTTTGACTGAGATTTGCAAATTGGTGACTTCACCAAAATCTCTTTGAACACCCCGCGCGGCTTTGCGGACGGCGGCGATCATTACAGTCATTATCGGAGTGGTCACAGGTCTGGGTCTCTCAGTGGTGTGCGAGCGCGGGGCTTAGCAAGGAATTGCGAAGATGGGTAGGGGCTTATTCGCCCATCGCCGCCGCTAATTTTTCTAATCTTCCCGCAGCCAATTCAAGCTGATGGCTCAAATTCGTTTCCAGCGTTTTAATTTGCGTTTGTGCGGCGTTGCGGCTTTCGCGCAGGCCGTTGACCTGATCTTCAAGCGCTTCAATTTTGTGGATGGCTTCGCTCAGACGATCTGCCACCATCAAGCCACTCATCACCAGCAGGCGAATATCGCCAATGGAGCCGACGCTGGACTTGATGCGGGTGACTTCGGTGTCAAGCAGACGCGCCAGTTCGCGCAGGTGTTCTTCCTCGCCATCGGGGCATTGCATGGTGTAGGGGCGGTCTGCGACAGTGACGACAACATTAGCCATGCTCTATGCTCCGCTGTTTGAGTGGAGAACGGAGCGGATGCGACCCACGGCTGTGTCAATTTTGCCAGCGGCTTGCTTGCTGGTATCCACCAGTTCAGCGGCTTTGACACGCACTTGGTCGAGCTCTCTATTCAAACGCAACTGATCGCGCTTCATGACGGCAGCATCATCAGCCACAGCCTTTAAACGACGGGTTTCATCGATATTATTGGTCATTGCTTTTTCGAACTTGCCCAAGGCCAGTTCGAACTTTGCAAATGCCGCATCTAACTTGTTTGCTTCTGCCATCTTCGCCCCATGACATTAGTGCCGTGCCTCTGTCAAATATCCTTCTAGCACAACTCGTTGCACGGCATAACTGATTCTTTGGTTGCGCAAAATTGTATAAGTTTCATAAAAAGGGCCGGATTGACAGGGCCGTGTGTGGTGTTATCAGAAGCCAGAGTTCCAAAATCTTGCAGCCAAAGGATTTAATATGACCGATGCCGCCGCCGTTTCTCCTCGCATAATGGCCAATGCCATTCGCGCCCTTTCCATGGATGCTGTGCAAAAAGCCAATAATGGCCATCCAGGCCTGCCCATGGGGGCAGCGGATGTGGCAACCGCCCTGTTTACCCAAATATTGAAGTTTGATTCGGCCGCCCCGCATTGGCCCGATCGTGATCGGTTCATTCTTTCTGCGGGCCATGGCTCCATGCTCCTTTATTCGTTGCTGCATCTGACGGGTTATAAAGACATGACCATTGAGCAGATTAAGAATTTCCGTGAATGGGGTTCAATTACTGCTGGCCACCCCGAATATGGCCACGCCACTGGAATTGAAACCACGACTGGGCCACTGGGCCAGGGCATTGCCAATGCTGTGGGCTTTGCCATTGCCGAGCGCCATTTAAACGCGCGTTTTGGCGATGATCTGGTCAACCATAAAACTTATGTGCTGTGTGGCGATGGCTGTTTGATGGAAGGTATCTCACAAGAAGCCTTGTCGCTGGCTGCGCATTTGCGTTTGAAAAATCTGATCGTGATGTGGGATGACAATGGCATCACCATTGACGGCAAGGTGGGCCTCGCTGACTCTACTGACCAGCTTCAGCGCTTTGCCGCTTCAGGCTGGAATGTAGTGCGTGTGGATGGCATGGACCAAAATGCGGTTTACCAAGCTTTGAATACCGCCCAACATGCGGATCGCCCGAGCATGATTGCCTGCCGCACCATTATTGGCTTTGGTGCCACCAACAAGCAAGGCACTAAGGGTGTTCACGGTTCACCGTTGGGAGCTGAAGAGATTGCTGTGGCTCGCAAAGTGTTGGACTGGGAGTATCCACCTTTTGTTGTGCCAACTGAGATTCTGGCGAAATGGCGTGATGCAGGTGGGCGTGGCAAGGCCGCGCGTGAAGCTTGGGAGGCGCGTCTTGCGGCCTCGCCGATGAAGACCGAATTCAAGCGCGTGATGGCTGGCGAATTACCAAAGAATTTTGATGCTACGATTGCTGCTTACAAGAAAGCCCTTGCTGCTAAGCCGCCAGAAGTGGCCACCCGCAATTCCTCGCAAGATGCTTTGAACATCATCAACCCCTTGGTGATTGAGACCATTGGCGGCTCGGCGGATTTGACTGGTTCCAACAATACCAATTCAAAAGACATGAAGATTTTCGATGCAGCCAATTATGGCGAGCGCTATATTCATTTTGGCATTCGTGAACATGGTATGGCAGCGGCCATCAACGGCATGGCGCTGCATGGGGGTGTTATCCCTTATGGTGGCACGTTCTTCTGCTTCACCGATTATTGCCGCCCCTCCATCCGTCTGGCAGCACTGATGGGCATTCGTTCGATTTTTGTAATGACGCATGATTCAATTGGCTTGGGTGCTGATGGTCCCACGCATCAACCCATTGAACATCTGGCTTCGCTGCGGGTTATGCCCAACCTTTTGGTTTTGCGCCCGTGTGATGCCGTTGAAACCGCAGAATGCTGGCAGATCGCTTTGGAATCAGTGAAGACGCCGAGCATCCTGGTGCTCACCCGCCAGAAAACCAAGGCCAGCCGCCTCACATATTCTGCAAAGAATCTTTGTGCGCAGGGTGCCTATGAAATTGCATCTTCGCCCAAGAAAGCCAAGGCCGTGATTTTTGCCTCAGGCTCTGAAGTTGAAATTGCAATTGCCGCCAAAGCCACGCTCGACAAGAAAGGGATTCTTACACGCGTGGTATCCGTTCCTTCGATGGAGTTATTTGAACGCCAGAGCAAGGTTTATAAAGCAGCAGTAATGGGCACCGAAAAAATCCGCATCGCTGTGGAAGCAGGCGTTCGCACGGGCTGGGATAAATTTATCGGTGTTGATGGCCACTTTATCGGGATGACAGGTTTTGGGGCAAGTGCGCCCGCTGAAGTGCTGTATGAGAAGTTTGGCATTACTGCGACGGCGGTGGTAAAAGCTGCGATGAAGTAGAACGCATCTTGACATTTCCTCGCAGTGTGTATAAATACACACTATGAATAGTCGTGAAGTTTTACGGCTTTTAAATGCAGCTGGTTGGGTGCAGGTTGCACAAAAGGGAAGCCATATGCAGCTCAAACATTCTGATTTGCCGGGGCGGGTGACTGTGCCTCATCCAAAGCAGGAGGTGCCAATTGGTACGCTGCGGTCCATTGAGAAACAGTCACAGATGAAGTTGAGGTAGCCATGTCTGAATACATTGCACTGATTCACAAAGATTCTGGATCGGGTTTTGGCGCAAGCTTTCCGGATTTACCCGGCTGCATTTCCGTTGCAGAAACACTGGAAGATTTGCGTCCCATGATTGAGGAAGCTCTCGGCTTCCATATTGAAGGCATGATTGAAGATTGCGAAGCTGTGCCTGAACCCAGTGCGCTCGATGATATTTTGAAGGCTGAAGGTTACGCGGATGCTGTAGCCGTGATGGTGGTGAAAGCCTCTGAATCGGACGGAGCCTCTGTGCGTGTGAACATCACAGTGCCGGAAAAATCGCTGGCCCAGATTGACCGCAAGGCTGCTGCAAAAGGCATGTCACGTTCCAAATTTTTGGTTCAGGCTGCGGAGCGGTGGTGAAGACTGCCGAGGAACAATCTATAATTTGAGATTATTACAAGCCTAGACAAATGCACACTTAGAACATGCTAGTTGTTTCTTGGCGAGAGCTTAAGTTATTTAACGATCAAGATGAAAATGACGTTACATTTAATTCAGATTATCTTTGGGAAAATTTCATAATACGGCTTTGGCTTTATCGGACAACTGTAAATACGTTGACCAAACTTGATATAGTGAAAGTCGATGCAACGGCCGTAATCGATTCATTTGATAATTTGTTTCTTAACAATGGTCAAAATGGACTTAAAGCGCTGCGAAACATGATCGAACACTTTGACGACTATGCAGCAGGCAAAGGACGAGGGCCGGCTAAGAGAGATCACGATTTAGACCCTTGGCGGGAATTACTAAAAACCGCTATGAACGGGAAGCGTTTCATCTTGAACGGCATCGCTCATATGATGCTGCAATCAAAATGAGGGCAGATGCAAAAAATTATAAGCGATAAATTTATCTTGTGGTATGACTTCCAGAAATCACAGTTAGCGTAATCTGGGTCTTTCCCACTCAATCTAAGCTCACTGTACTTGCCCAAATGGTCGGCTTGATGTACGCACCCGGCAAATTCAAATCAGGAGCTTTTCATGCTAGCTTTCAGAACCCTCGATGACGTCAATGTTTCTAGCAAACGTGTAGTGATCCGCCTTGATCTCAATGTGCCGATTGCGGATGGTGTTGTGACCGATACAACCCGCATCGACCGCGTGGTGCCTACACTCAATGAACTTTTTAAGAAGGGTGCCGCCGTCATCATCCTTGCGCATTTTGACAGGCCCAAGGGCAAGGTTGTGCCGGAGATGTCTTTAAAGCCAGTGGCATCGGCTTTGGAAAAAGCCCTGGGTCAGCCTGTGAAATTTGTGTTCACTGATTGGCAGACCGCGCCCCATGTGGATGCCAAGGCTGGCGATGTGATTCTGATGGAAAACACCCGCTATCATGCCGGTGAAGAAAAAAATGATGCGGGCTTTGCCAAAATGCTGGCGGGGCTTGGTGATATATTTGTGAACGATGCCTTCTCGGCAGCGCACCGTGCGCATTCATCGACTGAGGGCATTGCGCATTTAATTCCGGCTTATGCGGGCCGCGCTATGGAAGCAGAACTCAAAGCCTTGCAAGCAGCGCTTGAAAAGCCAGAGCGTCCGCTGGTTGCTGTGGTTGGTGGAGCGAAAGTTTCGACCAAGTTGGATTTGCTTGGCAATCTTACGGGCATTGCCAACACTATTGTGATTGGTGGTGGCATGGCCAATACATTCCTGGCGGCACAAGGTGTTGATGTGGGAAAATCACTTTGCGAAAAAGATTTGATTCCCACTGCAATCGAAATTATGGCTCGCGCCAAAGCCAGTAACTGCACTTTGCTGTTGCCAACTGACGTTGTGGTATCAAAAGAATTTAAAGCAGGGGCTGCAAACCGCGTTGTGTCTGTCAACGATATCGCTGTCGATGAGATGATGCTTGATGTTGGCCCCGCTTCCATAGCTGCTGTGAACAAAGCTTTTGATGCCGCAAAAACTGTGGTCTGGAACGGACCTTTTGGCGCGTTTGAAATTCAGCCTTTTGATAAAGCTACAGTGGCCACGGCCCAACATGCAGCGGCTCTCACCAAGGCGGGCAAGCTGGTGACAGTGGCTGGCGGTGGCGACACAGTGTCGGCCCTCAATCATGCAGGTGTTGCTGTTGATTTTACATACATCTCTACGGCTGGGGGAGCGTTTCTTGAATGGCTGGAAGGCAAGGAACTTCCGGGTGTTGCCGCGTTGACTGTGAAGTGACCATGACGCAGTTTTATCTCGTTGCCCCAAATGAACTTGCCGCATCTGATATCGTTGCCTGTGCCACTGCTGCATGTGCTGCCGGAGAATGCTCCAGCATTATCGTGCCTGAAACTGTTAAGACCGAAGATGTGACGGCGCTTCAGGCGCTCGGCCTTGCGGTGTTTTTGCAAGATGTGGAGACGCGCATTGTCAGCCGCCTTCGCGCCGATGGTTTACATATCAATTCGATGGAACATGCGATTGTGGATTTGCGCATGTCATTGCCGCGCGATGCTATGGTTGGGGTTGGCTGCGGGGTTTCTCGCCATTCTGCCATGGAAGCCTCAGAGCAGGGGGCTGATTATATTGCCTTCACGCAAAAAAAGCAGACTGGTGGAGAGCCATTGATAAAATGGTGGAATGACATTGCTGAAGTCCCTTGTGTGCCGTTTGATGCGGTAAGTGCTGATGAGCTTGCCGTATTATTGCCGCAGAAGCCTGACTTTATCCGACCAACAGATGCGATGTGGGCAAGCCCCGCAGAGGCTACACGCGTGATCAAGGAACTTTCGGCCAAGTTCATATGAAGAAATTTTTCGCCATTGCAATTTTGCTCGGCTCTCTCGTGGCTCCTGCCTGGGCCGATGCAACATTTGATGAAGCCATGGCGCTTTTTGATGATGGCAATTATGTTGAAGCCTTGCCTATTGCACAAGATTTTGCGAGCAAAGACGATCAACGCGCCATGATCATGCTGGGCAGTATGTTTCAGAGGGGTTTGGGTGTTGATGCTGATCCAAAGCAGGCGCAATTTTGGTTTAGTAAAGCTGCAGACAAGGGCAATGTGGATGCGCAATTTGCACTCGGCATGTTGCTGCTTGATGGCTCATTAGGTTCAGTTAATCTTGGTGAAGGTGCGCCGATGTTGGAACGCGCCGCCACTGCCGGTAATGCTCAGGCGCAATATAATTTGGGCCTGTTTTACAGCGGCATTTATAATAACCCGCCTGCTTGGCCGTCGGCTGCTGAATGGTTCAAGAAAGCCGCTGCTCAGGGTTCTGGAGATGCACAATATAATTTGGCGCTTCTCTATATGGATGGGCGTGGCGTGGAAAAGAATGCCGTGGACGCTGCGACGTGGTTCTCGAAAGCAGCCGTGCAAGGAATGCCAGATGCAGCGCTTGAATATGGCGTGTTGGTGTTTCGTGGTGAAGGTGTTCAAAAAGACGAAAAGTTGGGCGCCAAATGGCTGTTAGTCGCCGCTAATCATGGCAATGCCGTTGCGATGAATCGTGTTTCAAAACTGTATGCAACAGGCCTCGGCGTAGAAGCCGATAGCATTGAAGGTGCGAAGTGGAACATCTTGGCGAAAGCCGGTGGCCGCGCCGATGCTGCTTTGGATGATGTTATGGCCAAGATGAAGCCAGAAGATTTGAAGCAAGCCCAAGATCGCGCTGCAGCGTTTAGGCCGATGAGTTCGCCTTAAGCTTTCCTACGGAAGAAACTTGGAAGTTTAGCCTCGCCAGCCAAAGCCAGCTTTTGAGCGAGGGTGGTGGCTTTTTGGAGTTGATCCGTTTCAATTGCGGCAGATACGGCACTGCTCATTTCTGTGAGAGTTGCGATTGATGCGAATAGTCGGCCAGTGGGTGCGGAGTCTGCCAAGGATTTAACCTTTCGTAAAGCATTGGCGCCGCTTGCACCGAAGCTCTCACCGTCAAACGAGAATGATTCTACTGCTGCCATCTTGATACTCATAGTTTTACTCCACACACAAACCTTGATGCTGTTAGTTTTGGTGGGTTAACGTTAAAACGAGGTTAAAGGTCGGCGCTTGTGCGGGGCTTATCAACTTGGCTATATGCAAGCCATCAATGACGCTAATATGACTTTGGAGTTTCCATGGCTGGCCATTCACAATATAAAAACATCATGTTCCGCAAAGGCAAGCAGGACAAACTTCGGTCAAAAATCTTTTCCAAGTTAGCGCGCGAAATTACCGTGGCTGCCAAAGCTGGCGTGCCTGATCCTGCGGCCAATGCGAGGTTGCGCTTGGCCATTCAAAATGCCCGAGCGGAAAACCTGCCAAAAGATAATATAGAACGGGCGATCAAAAAAGCCGCAGGTGCGGATGAAAGCAACTTTGATAATGTGCGCTATGAAGGCTATGGCCCTGGTGGTGTGGCAATCATTGTTGAAGCGCTCACTGATAATCGCAATCGCACCGCTTCCAATGTGCGTTCATCCTTCACCAAAATGGGCGGGCATTTGGGCGAAACCAACTCAGTGTCATTCATGTTCAGCCATGTCGGTGAAGTGACTTATCCTCTTGCCAAGGCTTCAGCGGACGCCATGATGGATGCCGCGATTGAAGCGGGTGCCGATGATGCCACCTCCGACGAGACGCTACACGCAATCATCTGTGCCTTTGAAAATCTGAATGATGTTGCCGCTGCATTGGCTGCAAAGTTCGGTGAAGCGCAAAGTGTGAAAATGATCTGGAAGCCCAACGTGATGGCACCAGTTGATTTTGAAAAAGCTGAAACGCTGATCAAGCTTGTGGAATTGTTGGATGAGGATGATGACGTGCAGGTGGTGTTCAGCAATGTGGATATTCCTGATGATGTGATGGCTAAGCTCTATCCGGAAGAATGAGCATTGTCCGCATTATTGGTATTGACCCTGGGCTTCGACACACCGGCTGGGGCATTATTGAGGCGGAAGGTTCAAGGCTTTCCTATGTCGCTGATGGGGCCGTGCATTCGGTGAATGAAGATGATCTGGCGGTGCGGCTGCTGCAAATTCATCAGCAGATTTTGGCTGTGCTGGACGAGTTTAAACCCCATGAAGCGGCGATTGAAGAAACCTTTGTGAACAAGGATGCGCGAGCCACATTAAAATTGGGGCAGGCGCGCGGTGTGGTGATGTTGGCTCCTGTGCTGCGGAAAATTGGCGTTTCGGAATATGCACCCAACGTGATCAAGAAAACTGTGGTGGGCAATGGCCATGCCGAGAAGGACCAAGTGAAGCACATGGTCAAAATTTTACTGCCCCGCGCTGAATTGAAAACGGCAGATTCAGTTGATGCGCTGGCTATCGCCATCTGTCATGCGCAATATCGCGGCAGCCGGAAACTGCAAGAGATATTGGATCGTTCTTGACTTGTTCTAACGCTCTGTTTACCAGTAACTGTTAAGGACAGGCCATGATTGGAAAACTCAAAGGGCGGATTGATTCTGTTGGCGCAGATTGGCTGATGGTGGATGTGGGCGGCGTGGTTTATTTTGCATCTTGCTCAGGCCGCACATTATCGGCGCTGCCGCCGATTGGGGAATTTGCGGAAATTTATACAGAGATGTTGGTTTCGTTGGATAACATTCGGCTCGTCGGTTTTTCGGGTACACTCGAAAAAGAATGGTTCAAGCTTTTGCAAACGGTCCAGGGTGTGGGCGCGCGAGTGGCGTTGGCGATTTTGTCTGTGTTGTCGCCGCATGAACTGGCTTCCGCAATTGCACTACAAGATAAGGCCATGATCGGGCGGGCCAACGGGGTGGGCAAAAAACTGGCCGAGCGTATTGTATTGGAATTGAAGGACAAGGTGCCAGACTTTTCAGGCGCTGATGTGGGCTTGGGCCAAGTGGCTGCGGAGCTTTCGGCCGCGCGACCAACGGCGGCAACTGATGCTGTGTCGGCGTTGGTGAATTTGGGTTATGGGCCATCTCAAGCGGCGCAGGCGGTGAGTGCGGCGATCAGGAAGAGCAGCGATGCTTTGCCGACGGAGAAGTTGATCAGAGCCGCGCTGAAGGAATTGGCGCTGGGATGACCCGCCCCATTCTCACCCCCGCCCCCAAACCAGAAGATGCACTCGACACGCATCTGCGGCCCCAGCGGCTTTCGGAATTCGTGGGGCAAACCAAAAACAAACTCAACCTTTCGATTTTTATTGAAGCCGCTAAGTCTCGCCATGAGGCGCTGGATCACGTGTTGTTTGCCGGGCCGCCAGGACTGGGCAAGACCACGTTGGCGCAGATTATGGCGCGTGAGATGGGCGTTAATTTTCGTGCGACATCTGGTCCGGTGATTGCCAAGGCTGGCGATCTTGCAGCGCTTCTCACTAATCTTGAAGACCGTGACGTGTTGTTCATTGATGAAATCCACCGCCTGTCACCTATTGTCGAAGAGGTGCTCTATCCGGCGATGGAAGATTTTCAGCTTGATCTGATTATTGGTGAAGGGCCAGCGGCCAGATCTGTGCGGATTGATTTGGCGCGCTTCACCTTGATTGGTGCCACAACCCGCACGGGGCTTCTCACCACGCCGCTGCGTGATCGTTTTGGCATTCCGGTACGGTTGGATTTTTACAATGAAGATGAGCTATTGCAAATTGTGCATCGTGGGTCTCGCATTATGAATATGCCGATTACTGAAGATGGTGCGCGAGAAATTGCCAAGCGTTCGCGAGGAACGCCACGCATTGCTGGTCGCTTGCTGCGCCGGGTGCGCGATTTTGCTTCGGTGGATGGTGTGGCAACTGTTGATGCCAAAGCGGCTGATAAAGCGCTTCGAGCCATGGATGTGGACCATGCTGGACTTGATGCTCTGGATCATCGCTATCTCAAATGCATTGCATTGAATTTTAGCGGCGGTCCAGTAGGCATTGATACGATTGCGGCGTCACTCTCTGAAGGGCGCGATGCGATTGAAGATGTTGTGGAGCCCTATTTGCTGCAGCTCGGATTTTTGAATCGCACACCGCGTGGGCGCTTGCTGACCCACCATGCGTTCAAACATTTGGGTTTGGCGGTGCCGCAGCGCGATGACATTACGCAAGGGATTCTTGATGTCTAATTTTCCGGTGCGGGTCTATTATGAAGACACGGATTTTTCCGGCCATGTTTATCACGCAAATTATTTGAAATATTGTGAGCGGGCCAGATCAAACTATTTGCGTGATGTGGGTGTGGACCAGATTGCGATGTTCGCTGAGGGTTCTGCCTTTGTGGTGCGCCGGATGAACTGCGAATTTATTCGGCCTGCGAAATTTGATGATGAACTGAATGTGGAAACGCGACTCACGGAAATGTCGGGTGCGCGGTTTGACTTGGCTCAAGTCGTTAGACGTGGGGAAGACGTGATGTTTTCTGCTTCTGTAACAGTGGCGATTGTTGGCAAAGGTGGGCGGCCACAACGAATACCCGCTGCACTTGCCAATAAGTTTTCGCGCTAACCCCTTCTTAACCATAACCGATTCATCAACGCACTAACGCTGGGCTATAAGGTTCCGGCGCAATGGTGATTCGAGAGCGGCTTGAATTGCCGTAGTTTTGACAGATTTTGGCTGTGTAGGAGGCGTTGGCCTCTTGGCCTAGAGGGACGCATTCGACTTATGGATCCAATTCAAATTGCACCCGTTGTGGGCAGTGGTGCGCCACAGATTTCGCTGTGGCATCTTTTATTTCAAGCAAGTTGGCCGGTTTTCATAGTGATGATTGGCTTGGCGCTGGCTTCCGTGTGGTGCTGGGCGATTATTTTTGAAAAATTCTATGCCGTCCGGCAGATGAATGCCGCCAATGATCGGTTTGAAACCACGTTCTGGTCGGGGCAATCACTGGAAGATTTATACAACACCATGGGCACTCGCCCGACTGCGGGCCTTTCGACTATATTTGTAGCGGCCATGCAGGAATGGAAGCGCAGCCAAGGTGCCGCCTTGCGGGCGGGCTTTGCAGGTGTTCAAAAGCGCATCGAAAAAGTGATGGATGTGGCAATTCAAAAAGAAATGGGGGGGCTGGAATCGCGGCTGTTGTTTCTGGCTACAGTAGGTTCGGCCGGCCCATTTGTGGGGCTGTTTGGAACTGTGTGGGGCATTATGACCGCGTTCCAAGGCATAGCGAATTCGCAGAATACGAATTTGGCTGTCGTGGCTCCCGGTATTGCCGAAGCTTTGTTTGCCACGGCCATTGGCCTTGTTGCCGCCATACCAGCGACAATTTTTTATAACATGTATTCTGCTGATGCCGGAAAAATTGGAATGCGATTAGAGAATTTCGCTGATGAATTCTCCGCCATCATTTCGCGGCAGTTGGATGAGCGCGTATAATTATGGGTGCAGGTGGTTCAAAAGTGGGTGGTTATCAAAGGCGCAATTCGCGTCGCCGCTCTAATACCGGAACGATGAGCGATATCAACGTGACACCTTTGGTGGACGTGATGTTGGTTTTGTTGATTGTGTTTATGGTGGCGGCCCCTTTGATGACAACCGGCGTGCCGATTGAATTGCCCAAAACTCAAGCCAAGCAGTTGGCCACACCGTCTGAGCCTTTGACGATTTCAGTACAGGCTGACCGAAAGGTGTTTATTGATAAGGCAGAAATTTCTTTGATTGATCTGCCTGCGAAACTTCAGGCTCTCGCTAAAAATGGCACTGAAGAACAGTTAATGGTGCGCGGTGACACCAATGTGCCTTATGGCGCCATTATGGAGGTGATGGGTGTTCTAAACTCGGCCGGCTTCATCAAGATTAGTTTGGTCACCACTCCCGCTGATAAAGTGGTCCCGGCAAACTGATGCGCAAACCGGTTGTTATATCAATTGGATTTCACGCCGCAATATTGCTGGCCACGCTGGTGATTTTGCCGGCGCCAAAACCTTTTGAAGTGAAGCCTGTTGAAGTTGTGCAGGTGGATATTAGCCAGATTACCGACAAGACGCAAAAAATGGCAACGGCTAAAGATGCGACACCTAAGCCAGATAAGCCTGCGCCAAAAGAGACAAAGATTGTAAAAGATGTGCCACCAGCACCAAAGGTTGCTGATGAAGTTAAAACAGCTGCCAATGAACCGACTGCCCCCCCACCGGAGCCTGCAAAGCCAGAGCCTCCCAAGCCGAAACCTGAGCCACCAAAGCCCAAGCCTGAGCCGCCCAAGCCAGTGGAGCCAACCCCTCTTAATTCTAATCCGTTGAAGAATTTACTCAAACAAGTGGATGAGCCTCCACCTGAGAAAAAGCCTGATCTTAAGCCTGTGGAAAAGCCAGCTCCTGCTAAAACAGCGGAAGCAAAGAAGCCTGATAAGAAGAAGCCAGATTTGAAACTTGAAGATATTTCAGCATTTTTGGACAAGCAAAAGGGCGAAAAGACCGCGCCTGCCAAGCCCAGCAAAGAGACTGGTTCTCCGAAACTGGCTGCCAATGATGCACAAGGCAATGATCAAGTGGTAACTGCGACATTGATAAATGCGTTGACGAGCAAAGTGAAGGGATGTTTCAATGTTCCACCCGCCGCGCGGGACGCTAACATTTCCGTGCGCATTCATTTTTTGTTGAATCAAGATGGATCTGTCAATGGCCAGCCTGAGGTGGCCAGCGTCAATTCTGACCCGATTTTTGATGCAACGGCACGGGCTGCTGTTTCCGCAATTCTCGAATGTCAGAATTACGAGTTGCCGCCAGATCAATATGAGCTCTGGAAAGATAACACATTAGACTTTAATCCGAACTTGCTGTTTGGCACTTAGATGGAACTTAAAATGCGCACATTGGTTTTTGCAATTTTGGTGTTGGTTGGCTTTGCGGCGCCTTCGGCTTATGCGGTGAATGGTACAGTCTCCGGTGGGCAGATTGATCCATTGCCCATAGCTATTGCTCCTTTCATTTCAGGTGATGGTGCAGGCGACACGGCTGCCACGATTGCGGGTGTGATTGCCAATGACCTCGCGCATTCAGGTTATTTTAAACCGCTGCCGCCAGAATCTTTCATCGAACAGATTGGAAGTTTTGATGCCGTTCCGCAATTTTCCAGTTGGAAGCAAGTGCAGGCCAAGGATTTGGTGACGGGCCAGGTTTTGATGGTGGGCGGTAAAATGTCGGTGGCATTCAAACTTTATGAAGTGAACACCGGACAATTGATATCAGGCACCAGCTTTACAGCCACACCCAAAGTGGCGCGGCGCATTGCGCACAAGATTGCCGATCTTATTTATAAGTCGATTACGGGTTATCCGGGTTATTTTGATACTCGCGTGGTTTTTGTCGATGAATCAGGCCCTAAAGATAAACGTATCAAACGCCTAGGCATTATGGATCAAGATGGATTTGGTGCGCGGACATTGACCAAGGGCAACGAGATATTGATGACTCCGCGCTTTTCGCCAAACAGCCAAGAGATTACCTATGCTGCCATTGGCACTGAGGCTTCGCGCGTTTATCTTTATAATATTGACACCGGTCAAAAGGAAATTGTTGGGGACTTTCCCAACATGAGTTTTGCACCGCGCTTTTCTCCAGATGGACAAAAAGTTTTGATGAGCTTGCAAAGCGACGATGGGCGCAACTCCAATATTTTCGAAATGGATCTGCGTTCAAAGAAAATGCGGCAGATTACCAAGGTGGATGCCATTAACACTGCGCCGAGTTATTCGCCGGATGGTTCGCGCATTACGTTTGAGTCTGATCGCGGTGGCACACAGCAGGTTTATGTAATGGGAGTAGATGGCTCCAATCAAAACCGCATTAGCTTTGGCAAGGGACGCTATTCTACGCCCGTATGGTCGCCAGATGGCAAGTGGATTGCTTTTACCAAGCAAGGCGATTCTAAATTCGCCATTGGTGTGATGAATCCTGATGGCTCCGGCGAGCGCATTCTCACCGAAGGTTTCCATAATGAAGGGCCAACTTGGTCGCCCAACTCTCGCGTGGTGATGTTCTTCCGTGACACACCGGGCGAAACTGGCGGTCCACAGCTCTACTCTGTGGATATTTCAGGTTACAATGAACAAGAAGTGCCTACGCCGGAGTTTTCTTCTGACCCGGCTTGGTCACCACTTCTTAACTAAGACGCGGCAATAGGTTAGAATAATGACAATTTATATAAAATTGGCCACAAATTCGCCTCGCTGTTCCCGTTATTGCGGCACTATTGAATTTGGATGTTTTGTTTCTAGCCTGATTGGGCGGACTTTGAGGAGTAGTTTATTATGATGACGCGCGTAGCTGGTTTCAAAATGGCAGCAATCTGCTGTTGCTTTTTGGCCTTGGCAGCTTGCTCCAAGAAAAATCAACCCGATTTGGACGCTGGCGTAAATGGCGTTGGCAACGGTGTTGATGTGAGCAGCCAAGCTCCAGGTTCCAAGGGTGATTTTGATAAAAACGTCGGTGACCGTGTGTTTTTCTTGAATGATCAAACGTCTTTGACGCCAGAAGCTGCGGACACTTTGGCCAAGCAAGCGGATTGGTTGAAACAATATGCAGGTGTTTCCGTGCAGGTTGAAGGTCACGCTGATGAACGTGGCACCCGCGAATATAACATCTCACTTTCAGCCCGCCGTGCCACAACGGTTCGCGGTTTCCTAATCAGCCATGGCGTGCCGGGCAACCGTATTTCTTCAATTGCTTATGGCAAGGAGCGCCCAGTTGCCTTGTGTGATGCCGAGCAATGCTGGAGTCAAAACCGCCGCGCAGTGACTGTTATCACCGGTGGTGCAAAGTAAATATAGATGGCTGTTGCTTTGCTGCAACAGCCATTTGGATTTTATTATGGACATAGACCAGCCTCAATTTGTCCGTGTTTTGGTTTCAGGAGAGAGACCATATGAAAATTGTTCGGATGAGATTCCATGTTGAAGCGTAGTCTTTTTGTAGTTGCCTTGCTCATGAGTGTGTCGAGCGTTCCGGCCTTTGCTGATGACGTTAGCAACCGAGTTGATTCCCTCGAACAACAAGTTCACCAATTGGTGGGGCAGATTGAAGAGCTGAATAACACCGTTAAGCAGTTGCAAAACCAGATTGCTGCACAGCCTAAAAAAATGACCGCTGCTGATCCGGTTGCGCCTCTTGTCTTGCCACTCAAGAAAAAATTGATTTTAGATGCGCCCGTTCAAGCCACTGCTGGTATTGAAACAATTGACGAAACCCCCTTGCAGCAGGATGCAAGCCAACCTGCCCAGCAAGGCACACTCTATGGCGGAACTGAACAGGTCGCGGGTGCTGCACCTGCACTGAAGATGTTAGGTGACCTCAATACAACAGCAGCGCAACCTCAAGACGGTGGCTTCCAAGGTCAGGTGTTGGTTGCACCGGGCGGCGATCAAGCTGCTGCACCTGCTGATGGCGTTGAGCCTGTTTCATTGCAGCCTGAAACGCCTGATGATCTTTTCCTGCGTTCTGAAAAGTCACTCTTGCAGTTGCAATATGCAAATGCAGAATCCGGTTTCAAAGAATTTTTGACGAAATATCCTGATCATAATTTGGCAGGAAGCGCTCAATTCAAATTGGGTGAAACCTTCTATGCCCAACAGAACTACACCGATGCGGCCAAAAATTATTTGACCGGATATAAGCAATTTCCAAAGAGCCGTCGGGCTCCTGATAGCTTGATGAAGCTTGGACTTTCATTGAATAAACTGGGCCAAAAAGATCAGGGATGTGCGGCTTTGAGCTCGGTGAGCACAGAATTCCCCAATGCTGTTGAAGCAAAGAAGCGCGCCCAAGCGGAATTTAAGCGTGCTTCGTGCTGAGCCTGACTTCAGCTCTCTAGGTATTTTTGCAATATTGAACGGCGCATCGCGCGTCGCTCTTGCTGTGTCCGGTGGTTCTGATTCCATGGCCCTGTTACGGTTGGTGTTGGATGGGCTAAAGGTACTTTCAAATCCTCCCCACATCTTTGCTCTTACTGTTGATCATAGTTTGCGTGATGCATCAGTAAACGAGGCCATGCAGGTGGGCGTTTGGTGTGCGGCTCTGGGAGTGCCTCATGAGATTTTGAAGTGGAACCATGACCATCCCCAATCGGGCATTCAAGCCAAAGCCCGCAAAGCACGATATGATCTTATGACGGCTTGGTGTGATGTCCATAACGTCCCGGTTCTGATGACAGGACACACAGCCGATGATCAAGCCGAAACGGTGAAGATGCGGAGTTCGCGCACTTCAACTGCTGCGAGCCTCGCTGGCATTTGGCCGGAACGAGATTGGAATGAAATTCGCGTTGTCAGGCCGTTGCTCAATTTGCGCCGTGAAGATTTGCGTTCCTATTTAAGATTGCACCACCAAAACTGGATTGATGATCCGAGCAATAACGATGTTCGGTTTGAACGGGTTCGGGTACGGCAGACGTTAAAGGGTGCTTTAGGTGGTTTTGCGGATCACGCACAATCGGCTCAAGCTGAAATTCGCCATGATCAAAGACTTGCCGAAACATGGTGCACCCATCATTTGCACATTCATGAACTTGGCTTTACTCAGTTTCGCCGTGTAGATTTTGAACCGTTGAACAATGGTGTTCAAGGCCACGTAGTCCAGCGTATTCTCAATATTTGTGGGATGCGGAATTCGGTTGAGCTTGCTGGGAGGTTAAAACTCTTAGAGTGGCTCAATCAAGAGGCTGGCACTCGCCGTTCGCTGGGAGGTGCGGTTTTTGCCAAACGGCGCTTGGAAATTATTGTTGGCCGGGAACCGGGGCGCCTGTCGCAAAATGCAGTCTCAATTCCAACGTCTGGTGAAGTGATCTGGGATGGGCGGTTTCGCGTTACTGGTCCGATTGGTGCTATTGTAACGCCACGACCCCAAAAACCACGGCAAAAAGACATTCCGGCCTTTATTCAGGCGGGTTTGCCGACTGTTATGTTGAATGGGCTCATTCTGAACCAAGGGGTGAAATATGAATTTTTACGCCATTAATCATTGTGTCAGTCTTGGAATTGTATGATGCAAGGCTTATGTAGGTTGTAACTAAATAAATGCCGTCGGCCTTGATTTTGGACCCGTTGGTGAAATGAGGGTAGACGTGAACAATTTTCGTAATTTTGCTGTTTGGATTGTTATTGGGCTTTTATTGATTGCCCTGTTCAGTTTGTTCCAAAGCCAAGCTTTGCGCGGTGGTTCATCCGAGGTGAGCTATTCTGAGTTCCTGAACAAGGTTTCCTCAGGCGGTGTTAAAAACGTCATATATTCGAGTAGCGGGTCAATTACTGCGACCCAGACCGATGGTAAGACTATTGCTACCACAGGCCCTGTGTTTGGCTTGGGTGATACCGACTTGAAATTGTTGCGTGACCAAAAGGTTGATTTGACCTTCCGTGCGCCACAAGGTGAAGGCCTTTGGAGCAGTTTCCTGATTTCTTGGTTGCCGATGATTTTGCTGGGTGGTGTCTGGTTCTTCTTTATGCGCCAGATGCAATCGGGCTCTGGCAAAGCCATGGGCTTTGGCAAATCGAAGGCGAAACTTCTCACCGAAAAGCATGGCCGAGTGACCTTCGACGATGTCGCTGGCGTTGATGAAGCGAAGGATGATTTGCAGGAAATTGTTGAGTTCCTGAAGGATCCACAAAAATTCCAACGCTTGGGCGGCAAAATTCCGCGTGGTGCATTGCTTGTTGGTCCTCCCGGCACAGGTAAAACTTTGCTCGCCCGCGCCATTGCTGGCGAAGCAGGAGTGCCATTTTTTACTATCTCGGGTTCCGACTTTGTAGAAATGTTCGTCGGCGTTGGCGCAAGTCGTGTGCGCGACATGTTTGAACAGGCCAAGAAGAATGCGCCTTGCATTATCTTCATCGACGAAATTGATGCTGTCGGTCGTCACCGTGGTGCAGGCCTTGGCGGTGGCAATGATGAGCGTGAACAAACGCTCAACCAGTTGTTGGTGGAAATGGATGGCTTTGAAGCCAATGAAGGTGTGATCATTGTTGCGGCTACCAACCGCCCTGATGTGCTTGATCCTGCTTTGCTGCGTCCCGGTCGGTTTGATCGTCAGATTACGGTTGGAAATCCTGACGTGAAAGGCCGTGAGCAAATTTTGCTCGTGCATATGAAGAATGTGCCATTGGCTCCAGATATCGACGCCAAGGTTTTGGCACGCGGTACACCCGGATTTTCCGGTGCTGATTTGGCCAATCTTGTGAATGAAGCCGCTCTTCTTGCTGCACGTCGTAACAAGCGCATGGTCACACAATCTGAATTTGAAGATGCTAAAGATAAAGTGATGATGGGTGCGGAGCGCCGCTCGCTGGTGATGAGCCCTGCTGAGTTGAAGAACACCGCTTACCATGAAGCTGGTCACGCCGTGGTTGGTTTGGTTGTGCCCTATGACCCATTGCATAAAGTGACAATTATACCGCGTGGTCGGGCTTTGGGGGTGACAATGAATTTGCCCGATGGTGATCGCCATTCTTATTCCAAGGAGTTTTGTGAATCACGCCTTGCTGTGTTGTTCGGTGGTCGTGAAGCCGAGCTTATTTTGGGTGGCGAAAAGAATGTGACCAACGGTGCTGTTGGCGACATTCAAATGGCGACTGGATTAGCTCGAGCCATGGTGATGGAATGGGGCATGTCAGATCGTTTGGGCCGCGTTCGTTATGGAGCAAATGAGCAAGAAGTATTCTTGGGTCACAGTGTGACCCAGAGCAAAAATCTTTCCGAAGAAACTGCAAAATTGATCGACGAAGAAACTCGTTCGCTCATTCAAGCTGGTGAAGCGAAAGCCAAGAAAATTTTGGCCAAGCAACGCAAAGGTCTGCATGATGTGGCGGCGGCTTTGTTGGAATTTGAAACTTTGTCTGGTGAGGATGTGAAGTTGATTTTGTCAGGTAAGAAATTGATCCGTGACGATAAGCCCAAGAGCCGGACGACGGTTGATAACACACCAGCAGTGCCGCGCAGTGGCAAACGCTCCGGTGGTTTGGAACCACAAACACAAGGGTAAAAGAGCGGCCCTCATCCGCTCTTCGGGCACCTTCTCCCCTGCGATGACGCACGGGCGAAGGGCGATAGTTTACCCTTCTCCCCTTCTTCTTACGATGCGAGAAGGTGCCCGAAGGGCGGATGACGGCTCTTTTGAGATTTATAAAAATGTCCCAAACATATCTCCGTCCCCTGTCCCTCGTCTTTGGTTCTGATGCAAAAGGGATGATAGCCAGTGGCACTGCCGGTGCTCTGGGTGGAATGCCTCATATAGCGTTCACTCACGCCGAAAAAATTATCCGTGAGGGAAAAAATATTTCGCGCAGCATTCACTCTTTTGCAGAAGTCAAAAATCATCAGTTGACGGATGAAATTGCAAAGCCCCGCGGTGGTTTTGCAGGTTTCACTCTCGATCACACTAAGATCATGGGCATTGTCAATGTGACGCCAGATAGTTTTTCTGATGGTGGACAACACGTTGAATCCTCCTCGGCAATTACCCATGGCTTAATACTTGCCGAGCAGGGGGCCGACATTCTAGATGTGGGCGGCGAGTCCACACGACCCGGTTCCAACGAAGTTTCGCTCGATGAAGAACGCGCCCGGATCATGCCTGTGATCGCGGCTCTGGCTAAAGACCAAGTGATTTCGGTAGATACGCGTAAAAGTTCATTGATGCGCGAAGCTGCCGCGGCCGGTGCCAAAGTTATTAATGATGTCTCAGCTTTGAATTTTGATCCTGCAAGTGCATCGGCAATTGTTGAAACGGGATTGCCAGTCGTGCTCATGCACGCGCAGGGCGAGCCCCGCACCATGCAGCTGGCACCAAAATATCAGGATGTGGCTTTGGATGTTTATGATTGGCTGGCGGAGCGGGTCGAAGCGGCCATTGCTGCAGGCATTCCGAAATCATGCATAGCAGTGGACCCCGGCATTGGCTTCGGAAAAACAATTCACCACAACCTTGAACTATTGCGCCAGCTCACAATATTCCACAGTTTAGGTGTGACGCTTTTGGTTGGCCTCTCACGCAAGAACATGGTGGGTGTGCTGACGGGTGAAAAGACGGCGGCCAAACGGGTTTCTGGATCAGTGGGCGGTGCTTTGCAGGTAGCCATGATGGGAACTCATATACTCCGTGTTCATGATGTTAAGGAAACGGTCGAGGCATTGACAGTTTTTAATGCTGCTTTAGCGCCCGATTTAGTCAGTCTTTAAAGTTTAATGTTATCCTCGACCAAGGGATTTAGGGGAAGGCGCTGAGATGTCACGTAAGTATTTTGGAACTGATGGGGTTCGCGGCCGCGCCAATACAGGCGCAATGGCCCCTGATATTGTCATGAAAATTGGGATGGCGGCTGGTCAATTGCACCGCCGAGGCGGGCACCGTCACCGCGTGGTCATTGGTAAGGATACACGTCTTTCTGGATATATGATTGAGCAAGCGTTAACGGCAGGGCTTCTTTCTGCTGGCATGGATGTCTTCTTGTTTGGTCCAGCACCCACGCCCGCAGTGGCCATGCTCACGCGTTCGATGCGCGCTGATTTAGGTGTGATGATTTCGGCGTCGCATAATCCTTATTTTGACAATGGCATTAAGTTCTTTGGTCCTGATGGTTATAAATTATCAGATGAGAAGGAATTAGAAATTGAATCGTTGGTTGATAACCCCAGCAAGATTACACTTGCTGGCTCTGATCACATTGGCCGCGCCAAACGGATTGAAGACGCCGGTGCACGATATACGGAATTTGCCAAGCGCACCTATGTGGGCGAGTCAGGCTTGGATGGATTGCGCATTGTGATTGATACCGCCAATGGCGCTTCTTATCGCACCGCTCCGCCAGTGCTGTGGGAGTTGGGCGCTGAGATTATTGAAATTGGTACCAATCCCAACGGCATCAACATCAATGATAAATGTGGTTCTACTTATCCTGAGACAATGTGCAAGAAAGTGCGTGAAACCCGCGCCGATATTGGTATTGCTTTGGATGGTGATGCAGACCGTGTGATCATTTGCGATGAGAATGGAAATGTGATTGATGGCGACCAGATTATGGCGTTGATCGCCACGTCATGGGCCAAGCGCGGGCAGTTAAA
The DNA here is from genome assembly GCA_031393975.1 of Hyphomicrobiales bacterium. Classification (GTDB taxonomy): domain Bacteria; phylum Pseudomonadota; class Alphaproteobacteria; order Rhizobiales; family Aestuariivirgaceae; genus Aestuariivirga. Next base: position 81,976 of record JANMWK010000098.1, on the reverse strand, counting down.
AGGTGGCGGCTTGGTGGCGACGATCATGTCTAACCTTGGACTTGAGCGCTTTATGGAATCGCAAAAACTAACTTTGGCCCGCACCAAAGTGGGTGATCGCTACGTGGTTGAACACATGCGCGAGCATGGATTTAACGTGGGCGGTGAGCAATCGGGTCATATCGTGATGTCTGATTTTGCGACGACTGGCGATGGACTGTTGGCAGCGTTGCAAGTACTGGCTGAAGTGGTACGTCAGGGCAAACCTGTCAGCGAAGTTTGCAAGATGTTCACACCATTCCCGCAAGTGCTGAAGAATGTGAAATTTACCGGCAAGAGCAAGCCACTTGAAAATACGCAGGTTATTTCATCAATCAAAGATGCTGAAGTGATGTTAGGAAACTCGGGACGGTTGGTCATTCGCCCTTCGGGCACTGAGCCTTTGATCCGGGTGATGGCCGAAGGCCAAGACGAAGGCTTGGTGCACAAAATTGTCGATGACCTTTGCAGTGTAATTTCTAAATCGGCAGCTTAGCACGCTTATGGTCAGCGCGTGTTCAATGCGCTGTTTCATTTCGACACAAAACTTGTTGTACTCTTGCAACAGTTTCAAACCGTCACTTTTTCGCCATTTTCTCGCCTGTTTCGCACCACATCGCCTGATCATATTATGATCATCAAACGGGATGGTTTGTGTAACGAGGTGAGTTCATGAATATTTTAAGATCAGTTGTGTTGGCGGGAGTTGTTGCGCTGCCAATGTCATTTGCAGCTCAGGCGGCCGATAATAATCCGGTGGTGCCTTCGGAACTTTCGACTATGTCTGGTTTTTATTTGCGCGGTGATTTGGGCGCGTCATTTCTGACATGGAGTGGCGGCAATAACGACACGGCTTGGGTTGCAGGCGGCGGCGTTGGTTACCAATTTAATGATTTCTTGCGTATGGATATGACTGTTGATCACACAGGCCAGTATAGCATTGCACCAGGGGCCAAGATTGATACTACTGCTGTGATGGGTAATGTCTATTTAGACTGGAAGAATGATACAGCATTCACACCATACGTTGGTGGCGGCATTGGCTATGGTTGGGTCAAAGGCCCCGGTTTCAAAGACGACAAGGGACTGGCGCTTGGACTTGCTGCCGGTGTGAGTGTTGACATGATGTCTAATCTTGCTCTGGATGTGGGTTACAGGTTCCGCGACATTGGAATTTCTGGGCCAGATACCATGGAGCACCAAGTGACTGCGGGCTTGAGATTTAAGTTCTAATTTTTCTGTGAAAATGTGACGCACTTTCTACATTTGTAGAAGGTGCGTTTTTTATTGCTTTGTCACTAGTCTCGCGCGACAGTCGGATTTTTAGGTGGAAGCAATGGGGACACGGATTTCATTTAGCCGCGTTGATGGAAACAAGGCTGAGGGCTATTTATCCAAAGCGGGGCACGACCATGCGCCGGGCGTGGTGGTGATCCAAGAATGGTGGGGGCTGCAGGACCAGATTCGCGGGATTTGTGATCGGTTTGCGCTGGCAGGGTATGATGCGCTTGCGCCTGATCTTTATGCTGGAACCGTGGTGCCTTATCATGACAAGGCTGCAGCTTTCAAAGAAATGAGTTCTCTTAATTTTCTGGACGCGACCGACCAAGTTGTGCGGGGGGCTGTGCAGTATTTGGGTAAGGCCAGTGGCAAAGTGGGACTGACCGGCTTTTGCATGGGTGGTGCCGTGACGACACTTGGAGCGATTCGTATTCCAGAAGTGAAAGCTGCCGTGGCGTTCTATGGAATGCCTCCGGCTGGATCGTTCCAAGCGGCCGATTTGAAAGCGCCGTTCCAAGGGCATTATTCAAGCACTGATGATTATCCCACTGTTGGAGAAGTTGCGGCTTTTGAGGCTGCAATGAAGCTTGCAAAGTTAGATGCAGAAACATTCATGTATGAGGCGGGCCACGCGTTCATGAATGAGCAACGCGATGCGCATGATCGTGCCGCATCAGAACTGGGCTGGCAGCGCATGTTGGGTTTTTTCAAAATTTATCTCAGCTGAGTGTTGTTGAGGATTCTGTTTGCGGCAACAGTTGCTGTAGTTACAAGAAAAGTCCATTGCGAATGTCGGCAGGCCAACGGGCTGTGTATGTTTTAAGTTTGATGAAATCTTGCGCAAAGAGAGCACGGGATGCGTCTTCAAATAATGGCAAGTCACCTGCCATTATGAACATAAATTTATATGCTGCTGCAATACGCTCACGATTTTCCACTTGGGTGGTTCGGTCTTTTCGGGCGACATCAACAAGCTTGCGAAGCGTAACGGAGGCGCCACCGGGTTGCTGGCGAAGCTACTCCCAATGGCGCGGCAATAGGGTGATTTCACGGGCAACACCGCCAAGCTTGGGTCGCCCACGTTTTGCAACGCCTTCGTCTTTTGGCGCCTAGGCCCGGCGATATCAGCCTTTGAGCCATTGAGGTTGAGATCGACGACGTCTTCAGTCTTGCAATCAAAAGTGAGTGTCGACGCCATTGGCTGCGATTGTGGCAATCGCCAAGCTGCCAAAGCAACGTCTGATAGTGTTCCTGTCACAATCTGGAGGCCCCAAGAGAACAGCCTTTGGTTCACCCTCCAGACAGGTACTGGACGCTTTTAGTCTTTACTGGCGGTTTGGGCTGAGCATGGTGACAATTCTGCGATCAGACGAACTGAGAAAACGCCAAAAAATCTGGCTGGAGCGGTTGCAGACCTTACCACTTTAATAACCACAAGAATTGATGCGACCAAAATTCCAGTTGCGACGCGACGTTGTTTCCGTCTAAAGCGACCTCGGGCGAGCTTTCCCCACCGAAGGCCTTGCCATCTGTAAGGATGGAGATCAAAATGACAGATATGAAACCGGGCACACGCCCTGTATGCGCTAATTTTTCTTCCGGCCCCTGCGCGAAATTTCCTGGCTGGACCCCCCAAGCATTAGAAAATGCCGTTCTGGGTCGTTCACATCGTTCGAGCCTTGGCAAAGCGCGTTTGAAGAAGGCAATCACTCTCACCCGTGAAGTGCTCAATGTGCCTGCGGATTACCGCATTGCCATTGTGCCTGCATCAGACACTGGCGCCGTAGAAATGGCCCTCTGGTCGCTGCTGGGTGCACGCGGTGTCGATTTGGTGGCGTGGGAAAGTTTTGGCGAAGGCTGGGTTTCCGACGTTGTAAAGCAGTTGAAGCTGAAAGATGCCAACAAGATAATGGCCCCTTATGGAGAGCTTCCAGATTTATCAAAAATCAATTTTTCCAATGATGTGGTGTTCACATGGAATGGCACCACGTCAGGTGTGCGCGTTCCCAATGCAGCTTGGATTCCAGCGAACCGCGAAGGTCTGACGATTTGTGACGCCACGTCTGCAGCTTTTGCGCAGGACCTGGATTTTTCAAAATTAGACGTAGTCACATTCTCGTGGCAAAAAGTTTTGGGCGGTGAGGGTGCGCATGGCGTTCTAATCTTGTCGCCCCGTGCTGTCACGCGTTTGGAAACATATGTGCCGACTTGGCCTATGCCAAAAATTTTCCGCATGACATCTGGTGGCAAATTGATTGAAGGCATGTTTGAAGGTGAGACCATCAACACCCCATCAATGTTGTGCGTTGAAGATTATATTTTGGCGTTGGAATGGGCCAAAACTGTTGGTGGTTTGGCTGGCCTACAAAAGCGGGCTGATGCCAATGCCGCTGTCATTGACGCTTGGATTTCCAAGACAACTCACGCGCATCATCTAGCAAAAATGGCGAACACGCGCTCTAACACTTCAGTGTGCCTCACGCTTGATGGTTCCGAAGAAGTGCCAAAAAAAATGGTAAAGCTGCTCGATGCTGAAAATGTGGCTTACGACATTGGTGCTTATCGTGATGCCCCTCCAGGCCTTCGCATATGGTGTGGTGCAACGGTTGAAACAACTGACGTGCAAACGCTGACCTTATGGCTTGATTGGGCTTATGCTCAAGCAACAGCCGCCTAATTTCATTTTTATTTTAAAGGAGAGCCATCATGGCCCCACGTGTTCTCGTATCCGACAAACTGTCTGAAACCGCTGTTCAAATTTTTCGCGATCGCGGAGTTGAAGTTGATTACCTGCCAGATCTTGGCAAAGACAAAGATGCATTGCTGGCCAAAATTGGTGAGTATGACGGCTTGGCAATTCGCTCGGCCACGAAAGTGACGCCGAAGATTTTGGAAGCGGCCACGCGTTTGAAGGTGATTGGCCGAGCTGGCATTGGTGTAGATAATGTTGATATCCCCGCTGCATCACAGCGGGGTATTGTAGTGATGAATACGCCGTTCGGAAATGCTATTACCACTGCCGAACATGCTCTATCTATGATGATGGCTTTGGCACGGCAGATTCCGGAAGCCAATGCTTCCACCCATGCCGGCAAGTGGGAAAAGAACCGTTTTATGGGTGTTGAGCTTTTCAATAAAACTTTGGGGATTATTGGTTGTGGCAATATCGGCTCCATTGTGGCGGACCGTGCGCTTGGCTTGAAGATGAAAGTGATTGCTTACGATCCATTTTTGTCGGCTGAACGTGCACTGAATATTGGTGTTGAAAAAGTTGAACTTGAAACAATTTTTAAGCGCTCAGATTTCATCACGCTACACACGCCACTCACCGAGAAGACTCGCAATGTGATTGATGCTGCGGCTTTGGCCAAATGTAAAAAAGGTGTACGTATTATCAATTGCGCACGCGGTGGTTTGGTGAATGAAGATGCACTTTATGATGCTTTGATTTCAAAGCATGTGGCGGGGGCTGCACTGGATGTATTTGAGGTGGAGCCTGCTTCAACACATAAATTATTCAATCTCGAAAACGTTGTATGCACGCCGCATCTGGGTGCTGCCACAGGTGAAGCGCAAGAAAATGTAGCCTTGCAAGTGGCTGAGCAGATGGCCGACTATTTGGTCAATGGTGCCGTGTCTAATGCGCTCAATATGCCGTCGATTTCTGCAGAGGAAGCGCCGCGCCTGAAGCCTTTCGTGGCCTTGGCTGAAAAGCTTGGTAGTTTTGCGGGACAGCTAACGGACTCCTTGATCACCGGAATTTCCATTGAGTATGCCGGTGATGTGGGCGAGATGAATACGCGCGCGCTGACCTCAGCGGCACTCGCAGGAATTTTGCAGCCGCAGCTTGGCACTGTGAATATGGTATCGGCCCCCGTGGTCGCCAGAGAACGCGGCATCAAAGTTGACGAGGTGAAGCAATCGAAGCGTGGGGCTTATGAAACTTACATTCGCATCACAGTGAAGACGGATAACTATGAACGTGCTGTTGCGGGCACTGTGTTCTCAGACGGCAAGCCGCGCATCATTCAAATTAAGGGCATTGAGCTTGAAAGTGATTTTGGCCAGTATATGCTCTATGTAACCAATAAGGATAAGCCCGGATTCATTGGGGCACTGGGTTCGTTGCTTGGCAATGCTGGCGTGAACATCGCGTCACTGCATTTGGGTCGCCACACGCAAGGCCAAGAAGCGATTTGTTTAGTGCAGATCGATGAACCTGTTCCTGACTCTGTGCTTTGGGCCGTGCAGAAGATTGAGCAAGTGACCCAAGCCAAGCCACTGGCCTTCTAAAAAGCCCCCCGCGGCCAAGCGGGGGGATTTTTTCACTTGATTGACATCGGGTCGATGCCGTTGACCAATACTTTGCCATCACCGGTACTTTCGACAACCCAAGAGAACGAGCCATCGGCTTCGGCTTTACCCATGCCTTTTGCGGCGATGATGATTGCTGCACCCTGCTGCATTCCAGCTTCAGGCGGCGCTGCTTGAATAATCTTCATTAACTCGTCGAGGCCCTTGGCTTTCAATGTGCCCTTGCCCGATGGAATTGGTTTCATTGGGCCAGCAGCCAAGGTGCCCTCGGCGCTAACGCTGTAAATATCGTTGCTGATACTGGTCGGATTGAGAACAACATCAACTGTGCCCTTAGGCAAAAGCATAGGAAGCAAAGTAGTTTCAAAACCAGCAGGCAATGGTGGTTCTTTTGCCAGATCAAGGGTGGCCAACACAGCTTGTGCTGGTGCTGCTAAATCAAAGCCTGAACCTTGGAAATCGAAAGTAACATCCTTCGGCACCAGCTTCGTAGCCCAAGGTGGTATGACTGTAGCTGGAACAGTGAGGCCGGTGATCGCAATGCTTTCACGCAACTTTCCATCTTTTACTATGCCATTAACATCAGCGCCAATGGCCATTGTATCCATACCAATTGGACCAATTGGCGTTGAAACCGAAATAGTCTTAAACGTTCCAGTTCCATTGATGTTTTCAAACAATGGTAATCCAGCCGCGAGCATTGATTTTAGGGCGGTTTGATCCTTGACAATGAGGTCTTTGCTTTGATGTGCAACGAAGAAAGACACCAAATCCAGTATGGACTTAAATTTATAGCCTTTCGCCGTCGTATCATAGACGCCGCTTGCTGCAGTTATGACTAAATTTAACGGCTGCTTACCTTCGGCTGGATTTCCAGCGGAGTTCACGTTTTCTGCAAGACCTTGGAGTTCATACTTGGCAGTCAAGTCTGCGCCTCCATTGGCATTTGCAATTGCGGACTGTTCGATTTTGACATTGGCAATCGCTGCAGTGATGTCGACTTTGCCTTGGGTGAGATCAGTAATAGTCTCGGCTAAGGCCACGTTCTTCATTTCGCCAGATGCGGATTCAAAATTTCCCAGCTGTTCGTCGAACACGCCCTCCCAGCTATAGGATTCGACTTTAATGTCCGCAGTAACTGCACCCTTAGAATCGATTTTCAACTCTACAGGCCCATCTTGGCGCACGTTCCATTTTCCTTCACCATTATCGGTCAAAGTGAGCTCAATCGGTGTTAGCGAAATAGTAGTGCCCGCTGCAGCGGCCTTAGCCACTAACGGAGCAATGTCGATGGTCACAGTATAGTTGTCGCCGTCCGGTTCCACGGCCACTACACCCTCGGTCGTGCCGAGATAGGATTGAAACACCTCGGTGAGGCGAGTGGCTTCGTCTGCTGTTGCAGCAGCGAGGGCGGCGTGGCTCACTGAAAATAAGAGTGGAAGCGAAAGTAGAAGGTTTGCACGGTATTTCATGGCGTTGTCTCCAATTAATGATGTTCCCGCAGCTACTATCACGGCTTATGGGTTTGCGGTCAAATATGATTTTTACATTTCAATGTCTTGGCATGAATAAGCCATGAAGTGGCCCCACATCTGCCCGTTGCTCACAGTTTGTTTACAATCCATTGGCTTGGGGGCCACATGGAGGATTGGAATGAAACTTGCTCTCGCTGCTGTGCTTATCAGCACTACTTTTATTACCCCCGCTTTTGCGGATGATATTAAAACCGCTTCCCACATCGACGCGATCACTGTTTTCCCGCAAGGGGCCGATGTGGTGCGGGTGAGTGATGTTGCCCTAGAGGCGGGTGAACATACGTTGGTGCTGGACGATTTGCCGGGGACCATCGACACACAATCAATTAGGGTGGAAGGTGAGGGTGGTGCGGGACTTGAGATTACTTCTGTTGATTCGAAGCTGGTGCAGCTTTCATCGGTAGATGTTGATGCGCAGCGCAAGGGGCTGGATGCTGATATTGAGAAACTAACGGACGAACGTATGGCGCTGGAACAGACAATTTTAGATTCAGACTATCAAAAGAAACTCTTGCTCTCTCTGGCAGATAAGCAATTGGTGCCTGCTTCAAGCACTGAAACTATGAAAGCTGTGGATGCAACGCAACTTGGTGGTTTGGTTGATTTGGTGGGGATGCGGCTTACCTCAATTTCAAAAACCATCCATGATGCCCAGTTGCGCCAACGCAACATTGATAAGCAGGTGGCAGATTTACAAGTTAAAATGCAAGCTTTAGCACCAGATGAGCGTGCTCACGTCCAAGTTCTGGTTCACATCGTTGCAGCGGCAGCAACTGCAGGCAAGTTCAAGCTTAGCTACCGCGTTCAGGAAGCAGGCTGGGTTCCGTTCTATGATGCGCGCATGACTTTGCCTACCAAGGGTGTGGCTGCGAAACTTAATATAGTGCGGCGTGCCGAGGTGACACAATCATCGGGAGAACGCTGGGATGACGTGGCGTTAACTCTTTCAACAGCGCGTCCGATGGGGGCTACAGCAGCGCCTGAGTTGGGCGAGGATATGCTTCAAGCGGCACTCAACCAAGTGAGCGGTGGTGTCGCTGCCAGTGCCCCTGCGCCTGCTCAAGATGCCATGACTGAATTGAAAAAAGACAAATCTGAAATGGCGGATGCGCCAATGTCGGCGCCTATCATGCAGCGCCAAGCTGAAGTCCAATTGGCGGGTTTCAACGCAAATTATATTATTGCAGGGCGCGTGACGGTCGATAATACGGGAACGGCCAAGAAAGTGCGGATCAGCACTGACGATTTTGACGCGAAGTTACAGGCAATCACCGTGCCTCGGCTGGATGCGACAGCCTATCTCAGTGCGGCGTTCACCGTGAAGGGAGATGCACCATTGTTACCGGGTGTGGTTAATCTTTATCGTGATAGCATGTTTATGGGTCAAGGTTCTTTGCCGCTCCTAAGTGCTGGTGAAGACGCGAAACTGGGTTTTGGTGCTGATGATCTGATTAAAGTGAAACGCATCGAAGTGAAGCGCAATTCTGGTGACGAGGGATTGCTCACCACTTCCCATGTTCAGAGTTTGGCTTGGGATATATCGGTCACCAATCTGCATGAAGTGATGATTCCGGTGACTGTGATTGACCGCGCGCCGTTTTCTATTATGAGCGATGTGACCGTTGAGGTTTTGCCAGACGCAACACCTGCCACAACTCAAGATTTTGAGAAAAAGCGTGGGGTTTTGGCGTGGAGTTTTGATTTGGACGCTAAGGCCGAAAAAGCCATCAAAACAGGCTATAAGGTGACCTCACCGAAAACTGTGAATATTAGCTTGAACGAGTAAAGTGGAGTTGCGCCACACTCCAATTGGTGTATGAACCTGCAACGGCTCCGAAGCGATCATGCTTCGGGGCCGTTGTCATGTCTGAGAGGGATTTACCATGGCCAATGTGGCAGTTGTCGGCGCGCAATGGGGTGATGAAGGCAAGGGTAAAATTGTCGATTGGCTTTCAGAACGGGCCGATGTGGTGGTGCGATTTCAAGGCGGGCACAATGCCGGCCACACGCTTGTCATCAATGGTGTAACCTATAAATTATCGCTTTTACCTTCGGGCATTTTACGGCCCGGCAAACTTTCAGTCATCGGCAACGGTGTTGTGATTGATCCTTGGGCGTTGATTGCTGAAATTGAAAAGTTGACCAAACAGGGCGTTGCCATCAGCCGCGATAATTTGCGTATTGCGGGCAATGCTACGTTGATTTTGCCGATCCACGGCGAGCTGGACCGAATGCGTGAGGAGGCTGCGGGTGCTGGCAAAATTGGCACCACGGGGCGCGGCATCGGGCCTGCTTATGAAGACAAAGTTGGACGTCGCGCTATTCGTGTGAATGATTTGGCTGATCTCTCAACTTTGGGACCAAAGATTGACCGGATGTTGGCGCATCACAATGCGTTGCGGCGTGGGCATAGTCAGCCTGAATATTTGGCTTTTGACGTGATGAAACAGTTAGCCGAAGTGGCACCGAAGATTTTACCCTACTCTGATGCGGTTTGGGCACGGCTTGATGACATGCGCCGTGACGGCAAGCGCATTCTGTTTGAAGGCGCGCAAGGTATTCTGCTCGATATTGATCATGGCACTTATCCTTATGTGACATCATCCAACACTGTGGCGGGTCAGGCAGCTGCAGGTTCTGGTCTTGGGCCTTCAGCGGTCAGTTATGTTCTTGGTATATGCAAAGCCTACACCACTCGTGTGGGTTCTGGGCCTTTCCCGACAGAGCAAATGAATGATGTGGGTGAATGGATTGGCAAGCGCGGCCATGAATTTGGAACAGTAACGGGCCGCAAGCGCCGGGTGGGTTGGTTTGATGCCGTACTGGTGCGTCAAGCGATTAAGACATCGGGTATCACTGGCATTGCGCTCACCAAGCTTGATGTGTTGGACGGGCTTGATGAAATCAAGGTGAGCACTGGCTATATGCTTGACGGAGAGCGCATTGATTTGTTTCCGGCCGCTGAAGAGGCGCAGGCCCGTGTGGAGCCGATTTATGAAAGCTTTGAAGGTTGGAAAGGCACGACTGCGGGAGCGCGATCATGGTCTGCATTACCGGCGCAGGCTGTTAAATATGTGAAGTATCTCGAAGAGTTGATCGAATGTCCGGTAGCCCTTCTTTCAACATCACCAGAGCGCGAAGATACCATATTGATGACCGATCCGTTCGCAGATTAAGACCTAGAATTTTCGGCCTTCGCAAAAGTAGCCATATAATGATGTTTGCATGGCCGTGGTCAAAAGTAGGACCAAAAATTGGAATGGGATTCCGAGAATCACGGATGCGGGCAAACTCAAAGTTGGTGATATTGAATGCGATAGTGAAATTAGAATTTGCATTACGACAAAAATGCCGAGAACGATGCTGCCTGTTGCAATGAGCAAACCAAAAATTTGTAAGTTATTCTTTTGACTCGAAGCGAGTGCCGCTTGCAGGCCAAAATCTGTGCGGCCAATTGCTATTGCTGGCAAACTGAGTGCCAAGCGCACGCTGAATAATGTGATGGCGATTGTCAATGCAAGCCACAACGGGAGCAGGATTGTTGGAAAAAATGTTGACGCCATGATGACGGCAATCATGGGTACTACAGTAATTATGATGATTACGAAGTTTGCCCGTAAATAAGACAAAACGGTCTTGTCTATTCGAAACGGCCTGACGCTGGATTGAGGCTCATCAATCAATATGTGCCGATGCCATGACACTGCAATGGATGAAGAGGCCACAAGGTTGACAGCGATTAACAGCAGTGTTGAGCCATTGAATTTGATATTTCCAGGCGTCATGTTGGCGCTAGGATTAGACAGGAATTGCCACGTATCCAATACTGCCAGCAAGGCCAACCACGGCAGGCTGAAGCGCGCAGCCACCTTCCAGTTATTGGCGATGAGCTGAATCATATGTTTCAGAGCTGCGAGGATTGAAAGTTTCGGCATGGTCTGAATGAGCTTAGGCACTCATCGCACTGCGTTCAATAACTTTTGAGAGTTCAATCTTGGGGCGCAAACTCTCGGCGAAGTTTTTGAGAATGATCGCCGAAATATCCGTTTGGGGGGCCGGTCTGCCGGTAAGATAGCCTTGCATAAAATCACATTTATAGTCGCGTAATATGGCGACATGAATTTCAGTCTCGATGCCTTCAGCAGTTATTTTTAGGCCAAGATTGCGCGCGAGATCAATGATTGATTTTAACATGCCTTTCATCAACGGTGCAGTGTCCAAAGCATGGACAAATGAGCGATCAATTTTCAATTTTGAGAAAGGGAATTTCCACAGGTAACTCAAGCTGGAATAGCCGGTGCCAAAATCATCGAGCACAATGGCGCAGCCCATGTCGCGTAAAGACCCCAGCTGTGACAAGACAATATCGGAATCTTTCAACATGGTGCTCTCAGTGATTTCAACTTCCAATCGGTATGCTGGAAAACTGGACAGTTCGAGGGCATTGTGGACGTCGGTGAGCAGGGTTCCTGAATAGAACTGATCGGGAGAAATATTGACGGATACGGTAATGTGCGGTGGCCAGCTTGCTGCCACGCGGCAGGCCTCGGCCAAAGCCCAGGCACCCAAGCGCCCGATCAAGCCAGACTCCTCAGCAACGGGAATGAATTCTAGTGGCGAAATCACACCCAATTCTGGGTGCGACATGCGCATGAGCGCTTCAAACGATACAAGCTCTCCGGTGGAAGCGCGGAAGATGGGTTGAAAATGCAAGGAAACGGTTTGCTTTTCAATAGCATCATTCAGGGCCTGCAAAACATCAGCGCGGCGTCTGGCGGCTTTGGCCAAAGCAGGATTGTAAAAGCCATAGTTAGGGCCGCCTTTTTCGGATGCCGCCTTCAGCGCCAATCCCACATTTTGCAACAATGTTGCCGCTTCAGAATCGGCTGCTGAAGTGAGGGCGACACCAGCACCCACTTCCAACTTCAATTTCCGATCGATCCAATCCACGGGCTGAGCCAACGCGGCTAATATCGTTTTAGCCTTGGTGAGCACATCTAAGGGATCTCCCACGCTGGGCATGAACATGGCAAAGGTCCAATAGTCGAGCCTGCACACCAGATGGCTATCTTCTCGCATCATGTTGAGCCGCGCTGCTAATGCGGAAATGGCATAATCACCCACATGGCGGCCTAGGGAACCGCTAATACGCGGCAAGCCGCGCACGCCTATTTCAATCATCGCGCCTTTTTGGGTGCTGTGATCCATGGTGGCTAGCATATGGTCAACTTGCGAAACGAAGGCGCTACGGTTTAATAGGCCTGTAAGCTGATCATGGCGGAGCAAATGGGCAACATCGCCCTCCAACTGCGCTTTGTCTCTACGCAGTTGTTCGACCTCAATCAGGTGTTCGTTTCCAAAATCTTCCAAGACGTTCGCCGATTCGCCATATGCTGCCATGATATGGCCGCTATTCGATTCCTGTGTAGGGTCGTTTGGATTACAAGAAGGTTAACAAAGGTGAAATTCAACCTCATACATTTTACTTTATATAGTGCGGTGTGCGCAGTTGTAATTTGCCTTTTTACAACTTCGGGCATGGCTCGCGAGACCTATTCAGCTTTCGCGGCTCGCATGGTGGCGCAAGCGCAAAGTGAGCATGATGTTCGGGTCGATCTGGAGGCCGAGATTTTGCGCTTGGCCAATAGCTACCGCATTTCGCAAGGCCAGCCTATGCTGAAGCCTGATCTTGAAAACGTGAATGCTGCACGGGCTCACGCTATGGATATGATGCTTCATCATTTCATGGGGCATGTGGCCAGCACGGGCCATGATTTTGAAAGCAGAATGCGGGCCTTGAGACCTGACGTTATGGTTTTGCCGCGCATGGCCGAAAATGCTGTGGGGCAAAACCATGCGGGTGAAGCCACTGCCGCTGTTGCTGCCAAGTTGTTTCAGCTTTGGATCAAAAGTCCAGCGCATCGCGAAGCTCTGGTCAGTTTGGATTATGTTCATGCAGCCACCGGGGTCGTCGCAAAAAATGGTGCAGTTTATATCGACATGATTTTCGTGGGGCCGCAGTTGACGACAAATATGAATATGAATAGCGCTGTGCCAGCAGCGACGAAGGGTCTTTACTAAAACTTTACTGCAAGAAGTCGACATCATGTTGCGTAACAACATATGAAGATTTAAAGGTTATTGCATCGCCTGGGGCCAGCATGTCCCAAGTGCCATTGATCGAAGCATCTGTGGAATCACCCGATGGCGCAATATCCAAGAACAAGGTTTCAGTGTTTGGTCCATTCAACGTGCCGCTGCCATTGTAGATGTCATTAATGGAAATACCAGCAATTGACACATTGCCTGTATTGGTCACTTTATAGGTATAGGTGACCGTTCCGCCGGAGGACATAGGGCCTGACGTGTTTGGCGTTTTCTCAATCATGAGGACAGGCTGGGTGGTGATTGAGGTTATTACAGTGTTCGAATTCTGTAGCGGTGTTTGGGTGGTTGAAAAGCTGGCTTGGTTGGTAATTGATGCGCCCTTGTTCAGGTTGGCTTGGGTGACAGTATAGGTGGCCGTGTAAACCCAAGCTTCCCCAACATTAAGTGTCCCTAATGGCGCCACATCACCTGATGTGAGAGTGGGTCCAGTGGTGAGTGTGAGTGCGGATCCTTGTGCCAGGGTGTCAGTAAGGGCGGGAGAGGTGAGGGCAATCGTTCCGGTGTTTGTGACGGTGATCTGATAGCTGAGGGTCACACGCGCGCTAATATTTGTTTGATTGACGGATTTGGCGATGGTGAAAGCGGCTACGTCATTGTCAATAATTGTCAGCACCGGAGTTGAAGCAGTTGCAGTATTATAGCTTCCACCACTCGCGGCTATTGCAGCGGCTGCACAGCTGTGCGTGCCCTGCACAATTGCGTCATCTACTGCAGTCGCCGTAATGGTTTGGGGCGTTGCCCAGTTGGCAGTGGTAAATGTTAACGTGGTCGGCGAATAGGTGCAGAATGTACTTGTTGCTAGAGTGAGAGTGACGGTGCTCTGCGGAACGGCTATTAAGGCTAGGGTAAAGGCCGCTGTGTCTCCGCCTTCAGTCGCGGAGTTATCTGTTGTCGTTACAGTGATCCCCGCATTGGTACCAAGCTGGCCATACGAAAAATTGAATGTGCCTGTTCCTCCATTATAGCCATCAACTTGGATATGGTAGGTTGTTCCAACTGTGGCGTTGAAGGAAACGGTGGAGGCATAGTTAACATTGACTGTTGAGTTGCAGTTTGTAGTGTCGTCATTGCTGGTTACGGAAGCCAGTGTGGCAATGGTGTTGCCAGTAAACACACCGATCATAGTGTCCATATTGGTGTTGACGTTACCCGTAGGATTGCAGGTTCCCATGACAACTGTGCCCGTCGCAGGTGCAACCCACTTATACCACACCGAGCGAGTGGGGCCTGAACCTGCAACACGCGTTTCTGAGGTTTCGCTGGTTGACAGTGTGTTGGTGCCGATGAAAGCGCCAAAGCTGCCGGACAAGAGAGTGGCAGACGATAAATTATCGTTTGCGGGGGCTGCGAGGGATGCCGTTGTTGTGCCCAAAAATAGGAGCAAAAAATAAAAAATGAAAACGCGAATAAGGCGCATGGGTTTGTTATCGAAATTCATAGTTACGCATCCACCAACAAGCTAGTCCGACAAACCGTTGCCGAATAATGTTGTATGGTTAATGCAGTCGTCAAAAAATATGTACTATCCGTACTCGCGGATTGCGGGAGTTTAGTTGCGGAAGCTCTGACTGGGCAGATTAATTTGTTGTGCGGACTGGCTAAGTTACCCAACGCTGTTGTGTGCTTCGCCCTTGTTGCCTTGCTTAGTCATGAATTGGTCTTAAGATGTTCAGAAAAAATATTGGCAACATTTATTAGGAGGATATTATGGGTGAAATTACGAGTGGGGTAAGTTGGCTGGCGGTTTTGGTTGGGGCGGTGTTGTCGTTCTTGCTGGGGTGGCTGTGGTATGGGCCAAAATTGTTCGGCACAAAATGGGCTGAAGGTTCGGGCATTAAAATGGGATCATCTGGCGAGATGCCGATGGGTGCCATGGGCACGCAGGTGCTAGGGCTTTTGTTGATGAGCTGGTTTGTGGGGGTCACTGCAAATATGAACGCACTTTACACCGTGATCTTGGCCACAGTGGCGTTTACAGTTTTGGCTTATTCTGGAAATTCATTCAGCGGCAAGTCTAGTTATGCGCGGGCCACTGATGCGGGCTATTGGATTGCCTGCCTTGTTGTGATGATCATTTGCGAAGGCGTCATCCGCCATATGGCTTAAAAGTTCCCCTCTCCCAAAAAATGGGAGAGGGATATTCATGTCTTAAGCCGAAGCGCCAGCCAATTGCTTTACGCGTGGCGCCAGCGCTTTCTGTGCCGCATTCTTCACAGCCTTCTGCAGCTTTTCGAAGGCGCGCACTTCGATCTGCCTTATGCGTTCACGACTCACTTTGAATTCCTTTGAGAGGTCATCCAAAGTTGCTGGCTCATCCTGAAGTTTGCGGGCTTCGATGACGCGGCGTTCACGGTCGTTCAGTTTGGTGAGGGCATCACCCAGCAACCCATTGCGCATCTGGCTTTCTTGATTTTCAGCCAACACACTTTCTTGGCTGTCCTTGTCATCGACCAACCAATCTTGCCATTCACCATCGCCATCAGCGTCGGCGCGTAAGGGTGAGTTCAAAGATGAGTCACCACTCATGCGGCGGTTCATCGAGATCACATCCGATTCTTCCACACCCAGCGTTTTTGCGATATATTTTACATTCTCTGGCTTCAAGTCGCCTTCTTCTAGGGCTTGAATGCGGCCTTTGATTTTGCGCAGGTTGAAGAACAGCTTTTTCTGGCTGGCGGTGGTGCCAATTTTCACTAGCGACCATGAGCGCAGCACATACTCTTGAATAGAAGCTTTGATCCACCACATCGCATAGGTGGCCAGTTTGAAGCCTTTATCGGGCTCAAATTTCTTAACAGCCTGCATCAGGCCAATGTTGCCTTCGGAAATGACTTCGCCAATCGGCAAGCCATAACCGCGATAACCCATGGCAATTTTGGCCACTAGGCGCAGGTGGCTGGTGATCAGCTTGTGCGCCGCTTTGGTGTCGCCATGCTCTTTCCAGCGCTTACCCAGCATAAATTCTTCGTCTGGCGCTAACATTGGAAATTTGCGGATGTCCTGCAAATATTTGTTGAGGCTGCCTTCAGCATCCGAAATCATCGGTACAGTCATAGACTTAGCCATAGTTCCCCTTCTTTCGAGCCGTCTTCAGGCGGCCCCGCTCCTTGATAATATGGGAAGCGTTTTTAAAATTAAAAGTATCTTATGTTGTCACAGTTTATATAACTGTCTTACGCGGGTTAAGTTCCAGCGGATTTGGTTATTTTGCAGTGCAGGACGCTTTGCCGATATTTTTATATCTTGCATCAAAAGTAGGATCGCTGCCTTCGCGGCCACCTAGGTCCATGTCATCAGCGCCCAGACCTAAATACATATAGGCTTTATGATCGGCAGGTTCGGCGTAACCAATGATCAGCTTTTTCTTGTCGAATCCCCAGCGGCCGTGGCCGACAATCTCGTCAGTCTTAGGATGGCTGGTGAGCAGTCGGAACAGGGTGGGCCCGCAGCGGTTGTTATCATCCACGGCCACGCCGCAGAAATCATCACCGCAGGGGGCAATATCAATGGATTTGTAGGCTTTGCCTTTTGACGAATAAGCAGGCTTGTCGTCGCTCACGGTCCAGCGTCCATAATATTGGGTTGATTCAGCCAGCGCCATGTTTGCGCCAAAGCTGATGGCTAGGCCAAAGGCTGTTGTTGAGATAATATGCGCACGATGGAACATGTGAACCTCCGAAAAAAACAAGTGTTACCTGCAATTGTGGCGAATTGGCGTTGGGGCATCTTAGCCTCACTTGGAATTTTTGTCACCTATGTTGCGCTCCGCGGTATTTCCGAAAGTTGGGATAATGAAGGGTTCCCGGAAACGCTCGCTATCAAGTTAGAATTGATGCCGATCATTTTCCCCGTGCATATGGTGACAGGGGGATTAGCGCTGCTGCTGGTGCCGACAGCTCTCTTTTTTCGTCGCACACGTTGGCATAAATTTGTAGGGCGTATTGCAGCGGTGGATATTCTCGTTGCGGGGATGACAGCGTTACCTGTTGCACTGCTATACCCCGTGACCAAAATTTCTGCGGCTGGATTTGCCACGCAGGGGATTGTTTGGCTGATGTTGATGGGTTTTGGCATTTGGAATATTCGCCAAGGCCGCGTGGACGCCCACCGCGCTTGCATGTTAATGTTGGCGGCGGTCACATCAGGCGCATTATTCTTTCGTATTTATTTGGGACTGTGGAAGGCGATTGTTGGGTTTAAATATTTTTACACATTTTATGCTTTGGATGCATGGATTGCGTGGGGGCTGCCGCTTATCGCGATGGCATTTTGGTTGAGGAGACGACGATGGCAAAAGATGAATCTGCATCAGCGCTGATTGATGCGCGGATTAATGAACTGGGGGACTGGCGCGGCGTTAAGCTGGCCCATGTTCGCGCGTTGATCAAACAGGCGGTGCCCGATGTGGTGGAAACCTGGAAATGGCGCGGCGTTCCGGTGTGGGAAAAAGGCGGAATTATTTGTACGGGCGAGACTTATAAGCAGGTGGTGAAGCTGACGTTTATGAAGGGTGCTGCCGTAGATGATCCAATGGGCGTGTTCAACGCCAGTCTGGAAGGCAACGCGCGACGTGCAATTGATCTTCGAGAATGTGATGAAATTGATGAGGCTGCATTCAAGGCGGTGGTGGTCGCGGCAGTGCTGGTGAACAAGAAAAAATGAGTTGAGGTCAAATGTTCCCATTAATGAACAAGATTGAACCAGTAAAAACTTTGGGATTTCTCTCTAATGGCCCATATATTTAAGAATTATCACACCGAGTGGAGTTGAAATGGATACTATACAAGAGTCTAAATTACCTGATGTGAATACACGTGATGATCAGGAAACCCTTCAACGTGACGGTATTGTTGGGCGTAAGGCAGTGTTCTCGCGGGAATTTGCTGAAGCCATGCGAGAAGATATGATGACAGCCTTTTGGAGCGCCATCCAGAGGCCCGGTGGGGCGGTGGGCCGTGGGCCGCGCCGTTGGTATGTTGAAATTCATCCAGAAAACTTTGGTGGTTTTGCAGAGCTAACAAGTCACCCGTGGGTGACGTCAATGTGCAAGGCGGTACTGGGTGAGAAATATCAGATTGTGGAAATTGGTTTTGACGTGCCTTTCCAGGGTGCCATGAACCAACCTTGGCACCGGGATTTTCCTTCACCTGAAGACACTTATGTTCATCATAAAATAACTTCATTGGCCTTTAATCTCACTGGTGTGGATGTAACGCCTGACATGGGCCCATTTGAAATCGCGCCGGGAACGCAGTGGCAAGATGGGCGAAGCTGGAAGCATGAAATGTTTCCAGCGCAAGACTTGTGGCCGAGTTTTGTGGATAAAGGCGCCAGAAAATTTCCACAGCTGGGAGATATTTCCTGCAGATCCGCCTTGACCATGCATCGCGGCACGCGCCATGCTTCTCCTATTGCAAGGCCCGTCCTTGTGATTGGCGTTGATGCGCCAGGGGCTGGCCATGCGGCACTTCATGATATGATGGTGACAAAAAATTACTTTGAAGGATTGCCACAAATCGTTCGTGACCATCTTGTCTGCCGTGTTGTGGATACTTTGGAACCCATTACGCAAAAGCATGACATAGAAGGTTTGGTGATGGGAACCGAATGAAGTTTATTGCAGGCTACTCAAACCTTTAAATCTTCCTTTAGCCTCGCAAGAGCATGTGGCAGAGGGCTCTCAAACCGCATGTGTTTGCCACTCACGGGGTGATCAAAACCTAACACTGTCGCATGAAGGGCTTGGCCTCTCAGGTAACTCAGACTGAGTTTTGCAGGCTCGCTAAGTTTTGAGATGGAGGCTTTGAAGCCGCCGCCATAGACTAAATCTCCCAGCAATGGATTTCCGATATGGGCCATGTGCACGCGGATTTGATGGGTGCGGCCTGTTTCTAAACGGCAACGCACTAAAGTTGCGTGTTCAAAGAGCTCTTCGATTTGGTAATGGGTGATGGCTTCTTTTGCCACGGCAGAATTTGATACAGCCATTTTTTGGCGGTTGGCATTTGATCTCGCAATGCCGGTGGTAATCATGCCGGTGCGGCGTTCGGGTTTGCCCCAGACGAAGGCTAAATATTCACGTTCCAAGCGACCATCTAATCCATGGCTCACGAATTGCTCGGACAGGCCATGATGGGCTTTATCGTTCTTGGCCACCACCAATAAGCCGCTGGTGTCTTTATCTAAGCGGTGCACAATGCCAGGGCGTTTGACACCACCAATGCCTGAGAGCGTATCGCCGCAATGGGCAATGAGCGCATTCACCATGGTGCCGTTTTCATTGCCCGCGCCGGGATGCACGACCAAGCCCGCAGGTTTATCTAAAACGATGAGGTGCTTGTCTTCAAAAACAATATTGAGATCAATAATTTCGGCAAGCGGAATGGCGGGGGCGGCAGGGGGGATATTAACCGTGGCGGTTTGGCCGGGCTTTAATTTTTCGCCACCATCATCCACAACTCGGCCCTCGACAGTGACGTAACCATCTGCGATGAGCTTTTGAAAGCGCGCCCGGCTGAAATCAGGAAAGCTTGCCGCCAAGAATTTATCAAGGCGCATGGCAATCGTGGTTGTCGAAGTGAGAAGGGTTGGAGTGTCAGTCATATGTCTTATTTAGAGCAACCTATTGTAAATGACGCGCCCAAGTGGCTGCGAAAGCTGGTCTATATCATGGGTGGCGTTTTGGTGTTGCTTTTTATTGGGGTCCTGGTTGGACTGTTTTACAAACTGAGAAAACCACCTGCACCGCCGCCTGTGCCGGTTGAACTGAATTTCAGCGGCACTGATGTGCAGCACATGGCGCTGGATGCGAACCATCTTGCGATTACATCAACACATGAAATTGTGGTGATTGATATTACCAATGGTAAGGCACTGTTACGGCTGCCGCTAAAATAAAGAAGAGAACTAAGTTCTTAACATATTCTAAATGAATGAAGACTGATTATGCTGCTGCATAAATTTAAAATGTGGGCGCGCTTTATTTCGTAATGGTGATGCGAGTTGAACAACCTTCAACGTCTGAGGACGGCATTTTAGAGCTGTTGGTCGCAAGCCTGTCTGCCCATAAAATTTATCTTTGGCCAGTGGCTCTCTATGGTTTGGCCGACGAAGCGCTACATCTCTTGCGCCCTGACATTGGCCCTGCCAATTTTATCGCCGGGGTTACGGTTGTGTTTTTAGCCTTGCTGCCATTTTTGTTGCCGGTTTTGGTGATGATGCGTTTTTACCACATTGCCAGATATGTGCAGCCGGAAAGCCCGATCAGAGCTCTGCTCCATGACATTCCACGAAGTTTGGTTCGCGGTGTCCCAATTGTTATTGTGGTTGCAGTAATTGGCTTTATTTTTACCGATATTCAAGGTCATATTCTCACACTTAATCCCAACACCTGGGATGTGACATTTGCAAATCTTGATCGCATTCTGCATTTTGGTTATCAGCCTTGGGAAATTTTGCAGGCGCTCTTGGGTTATGCGCCAATCACGTTTCTGATCAATGTGAATTATAATTTGTGGTCTTTCACAATGATCGCTTTGCTGGTGCATTTTGGTTTTGCATCACAAGATACAGAACTTAGGACGCGATTTTTTTGAGCTATATAGCCCTTTGGGTGGTGGGCGGCAGTGTCTTGGCAACAGTATTTTCCAGTGCGGGACCCTGCTATTATGGTCGCTTGGGGTTGAGCCCTGACCCTTATCAGGGACTGATGATTTATCTCCGTCAACTAAATGAAACACTACCCATATGGGCGGTTTCAATCCAAAATGTGCTGTGGGATGGCCACCTGCAGCACTCCTATATTAGTCCGGTCTCAGCTATGCCTTCGCTGCACAATGCGTCTGCGTTGTTATTTGCAATTATGGGTTTTCGAATTAATCGTTTTTGTGGCTGGCTTCTGTCTGCACATGCATTTTTGATTGTTCTAGGTTCTTTTCACTTGGGTTGGCACTATGCAGTTGATAGTTATTTTGCCTGGGCGCTGACGCCGGCCGTATGGAAGCTCATGGCGCCCGTAGCTCATTGGTGGCAGGTCATCCTCGCGCAACAGAAGCGTAAGCGGCTTACCACGTCCGAAGCTTGCTATTGCAGTCCAAACCGATATAGCATCCTCCATGAATAGGACGGTTTTAAGAAAAACCGTTAAAAGACGATTTTAAGACAAATCGTTTAGAGGCGGTTTTAAGGAAAACCGCTTGAGGACGATTTGAAGACAAATCGTTTAGGTCCCTTCGTCTATCGGTTAGGACGACAGCCTCTCACGTTGTAAAGGCGGGTTCGACTCCCGCAGGGATCACCACTCAGAAATTTAGCCATTGAAATTGGTAGCATATTTTTAAAGTGGGACACTTTTTGGGAAAGGTGGGACACTTTCAGTTCATTTTATGTTCATGGAAACATCAACAGCATAGCATCTTGCGAAAGTTTTTGACGGTTTGAGCGCCGAGTATAGAGCGTCGTCATTTCAGCTCGTGTCCTACCAAAAATTGCAACGAGCTGAAGATCGTAAGCTTCGTTTTCTGCAGCAATTGTTGCTGCAGCTTTGCGTAGTCCTTGGCATGGAACAATGGATAGTGGTTGTCTTTCGAATATGTAGCTCTCCAAATTCAAAGCTATAAATGATGCTATTCACGTCGATCGTTCGATGCTCACATCCCATCATCGAAAAACACGCGAACGATTGGATTGTTATTTTTTTCTTTGAACAACAAAGAACTCAATTGGGAAAACAAGGAAAAGGTGTGAAACACGCAGTACTCAAATATTCAAGTTGGCGTGTAAGCAGCTCGGGCAGTACGAACTAATCTTTTCTCGTTAAATACCAAAGCTTACCCGGAATGAATTTTACCCACAATGCCTGCCGATATAAAACACTGGAATATTTTGACTGCGTATGCAAGAATTTGTAGGATAAGTTCTTAATTCTTGCGCTTGACCATTTTACGCAAACTGTTTTGTGGTTACCATAATCACTTTCTGATTGTGAAGTGATGGCGTTCGAGTGATCAAACTGTAAATATTTTTTGAGGAAAAATTTTCGTGGTTTCATCTGTAAATGCATCTTTTCCGAATGTCCGTTTTGTAAAAGCTCCTACGTTCAATCAAAGTGATGACAACACTTCTGTTGCCACACTGGTTGCTGAAGTTCTAGCGAACGTGCGCAAACGGGGCGATGCTGCAATTCGAAAGTACGCGTTGCGCTTTGATAAATCCGAACTGACTGAGTTTGAAGTTAGCACCAAAGACCGTGAGGCGGCACTGAACATGCTGGACCCGCAAACCCGCAAAGACACTGAATTTGCAATCGATAATGTGCGCAATTTTGCCAAGGCACAGCTTGCCACCATTTTGCCGCTGGAGGCGGAGATACTTCCGGGTGTTCACTTGGGCCACCGCGTGATCCCGATTGAGCGGGTGGGTTGCTATGTTCCCGGTGGACGCTATCCGCTATTGTCCGCTCCAGTGATGACAATTGTTCCGGCTAAAGTTGCGGGGGTTGATGAAATTGTGGCGTGTTTGCCACCCAATGCCCACCCTGCAATGATAGCGGGGTGTCATCTTTCTGGTGCTGATCGGATATTCCGCATCGGGGGTGCCCAGGCCATTGCCGCCATGGCTTTTGGAACTGAAACAGTTCCTGCTGTCACCAAAATTGTTGGCCCGGGCAATGCCTTTGTCAACGAGGCCAAGCGACAAGTCTTTGGGCCCGTTGGTATCGACCAACTGGCGGGGCCTTCAGAAATTTTCGTGTTGGCCGATGCCACAGGCGATGCTGAAATGATTGCAACGGATTTGCTGGCGCAGGCTGAACACGATGTGCGCACGCGCGTGGGACTAATCACCACAGATGCCAAACTTGCTGAGGCGACCTTGGTTGAAATCAACCGCCAGCTCATTAGCCTCTCCACTGCCAATGTGGCTGCTCAGGCTTGGAAAGATTATGGTGAAATTACCGTTTGTGCCGATGAAGCAACAATGATCAAATATTCTGATTTCATTGCCGCAGAGCATCTGCAAATTCACACTGCAGACTCCCATGCGACGGCTGCTAAAGTTCGCAATTATGGGTCGTTGTTTATTGGCGAACTAGCAAGCGTTGTTTATTCCGATAAATGCTGCGGCACCAACCACACTTTGCCCACCATGGGGGCAGGTAAATACACAGGCGGTCTGTGGGTGGGGGCCTATGTTAAAATCGCAACGCATCAATGGATAGATGAACGTGGTGTGAGAGCCTTGGCGCCGCCAGCCACACGGCAAAGTGCCAGCGAAGGTTTGGAAGGCCATCGTCGCGCCGCACAATTGCGGCTTGACAGAATGCAGGCGGTCTAAATCAATCTGGCTGAAGCCTTCGAACTCTCCATCTGCGCCTGCTTCACCTGCATGAGCAACGACATCTCATCATAAAGCGTCCATTCTTCCGCGATTTTGCCGTTCTTGTAATGGAAATGGGAAATGCCCATCACCTGGAGGCGCTTGCCAGATGGGGTGCCTAGACTTTTTAGAATACCGAAGCCCAGATGATGGCCCTCCATCAGCCAACGCACGGCAACCTTGGTGCCGCCTTCTTCGCAATCAGCCGAGCAGATATGCTGGGGCATGAACGCAGCATCTGGAATTGAACCGATCAATCCCAGATATTGGTGCAGCACACCGGCTGCCCCGGTTATCTCACGTAAAAGGGTTCCGTGATATTGAACGGTAGGTGCATAGACATCTTTCATCACGCCAAACATCCGCTTGTTGAAGGCTTCATGTAACCAGCGCAATGTTGTGGCTTCTAGTTCAGTGTTGGCAATCGAAACATCGGCCTCTGACTCTGGCGGGTATTGTCCGAGCAGCCTGCGGTTCTCGCCGATGTCGAACGTGGAGAGGCCCTTTTCGATGCGCACCTTGGCCATTGTTTCTGCATAGGTTTGGGGATCAAGACCAAGTTGCTGGAACAGGATCATCGTATCACCCACAATCCACTCGCGGTAAATCCGGTTTTTCAAAATCATGCAGTCTGCAATTGTTCGGGTGGTGAAGCTGCGCCCCGTGGCTTCACCATATTGGCCAGATTGGCTGTGCCTACCAGAGCCTGTGACCAGATGTGAGGTATAGAACCCGTCTACATCATTGCCGTTCCATATCACATGTGTGGCCATGCCCCGTCGCTCCGGCATGGTGACGATGCGTTGGATCGTGTCATGGACAATATCTTCGCGGTTATAAACAGTGCCCATGGTGCCATAGACAACACAGTTGTGCGTATAATGCGAATAGATAAGCCCGATATTGCGTTCGTCCCAAATTCGGTGTGTGCAACGAACGATATAGTCGACGATATCGGTGTAAATATCATCAAACCCTTCCATCGATTGAACGCGGGCTCTACCTTGCGGAGCCAAATTAACATAGTCGCGGCGCTCAACCTGCAGCACCGATTCATTGTTGCTAGCGATGCGCGAAACATTGCCCTGTGATTTGTTATCAGCATCTTTCATTGATCACCCTTTCACCGCACCTGCCGTGAGCCCTGCCACCAATTGGCGCTGGAAGAACATGATCAAGATAAACAAAGGCGCCGTCGCCGACACGACCGCAGCAACAGCGTACATCACATGACCTTCCGATTGTATTTTGAAGAGGAAGCTTGAGATTTTAGGAATCATGGTCTGATTTTCTTGCGTGAGCAACATGGAAGTGACCGCAAAATCATTGTAACCCAAAAGGAAACTAAAAAGACCTGTGGTAATCACACCTGGCCACATCACTGGCATGACGGCTAGGCGAAAAGCTTGAAAGCGCGAACACCCATCCACTAATGCACTTTCATCAAGCTCTTTAGGTATGTTCACAAAGAACGAATAGAGCATCCACAAAGTGAAAGGCTGGTTTAAGGCCACCAGAACGATGATGGTGGTGGGCAAATAGCCCCAGATGTTGAGTTGGAAAAACGGCAGCAAATAGCCTGAAACCAACGTGATATCCGGCATTGCGCGAAATACCAGTGCCACAATCAAAATCCAAAATTTATAGCGGTGAACAGTGCGCGAAAGGGCATAGCCGCCCAAGGTTCCAAGCGTCAGTGATATTGTAGTGACACAAAGTGCGACAATCGCGGTGTTGATTACAGAGCGCCAGAATTGGCTTTCCACCCAGGCCCCGTAATAGCCTCCCCCCGTGAATGGCACACCAGTTTGTTGCACGGTTTTGACACCGAAAAGCGCATTCTGCCAAGTTTCGCGGGAGAAAAAATCGGCTTCAACTTTGAACGAACCCCATACCGTCCAAATATAAGGGAAGGCAGCCAGCACCAACCACAACAATACGAAAGCGGTCGACATGATGGCCAGCGACAAGGGACGGCGATGGGCAACGGAGCTCATGTTCGAAATCCAAATTCGCGGGCGGTTTTTATCAATACTGGCGTTAACAAAATGATCACACCGGTGATGGTGAGCACAGATGTGGCTGCCGCTGAACTGAACATCTGCGCACTTTGGTTGTTAAGGGCTGTATAGATACTATAACTCAATGATGTTGCGTTGGCTGCGGCATTGAATCCGATGATTGGCTCAAGCACTCGAAAATTATCCATCAGTTGAACCAGCGTCACAAATACGGCCAAGGGCATTAAAGTTGGCAGCACAACAAAGCGCACACGTTGCAAACGACTGGCACCGTCAATCATTGCAGATTCCATTGTATCAGAAGGCACAGTTTGCAGGCCAGAGTAGAATACGATGAAGGAAAAGGGCGCATTGATCCAAACGCCATAACAAATCAACGTGATCCACGTCATGGTCGGCGAGGCCTTTAGAGAAAGATTTGGATTATGAGTAATGTGCTGGAGGGCAGCACCTAAAATTCCATCAGCGTTGATCATCCAATAGACAACGAGCGAGCCGATCAAAGGGGTGACCACCATGGGCAGCAGCGAAAAGAAAATTACGGGTCCTTTCAGCAGCTTCGGCACTGCGTTCACCGCAAGTGCTATCACAAACCCCAAACACATCGCCAGAGGTGTGACAGTGAGGGCATAGGTGAGCGTGAAGACAAGCGCGCGGTAAAACGGCAGATCATAAATGCGCGCCACCGTTTCATAAAAACCGAAGTTGCCTGCGAAGATATTGCCAATATCCGCGAAAGCTAAATGGTTGTGATCTTGATAGATGCCAAAACCATTGAATTTGCCGAGCGGATGATCATGACGCAGTTTTGCCGTGGCCTCAGAATCAACACGCGTTTCCTTAACGCAGCCACCAAGGGGCTGACACGTTTCACTGACCACCAAAATCTTGTCATGTTCAATGTAAAGTGATTGCACCGCGAAGGACACAATTGGTGTGGCGATAAAAAGCAGCATCGCCAAGATCGATGGGAGAATAAAAGCTAAAAAAGTGCGATGTGGCACGCGCGGTTTCCCCAATTGCGGCACCCTGAAAGTCGGTCGACGGCTATCGTATCAATGCCGCCGACCCTTTCTGGCTTATTTCAGAAATCCACCTTCTTTGGCAGCAGCATTATATGCGGCCTCGACGCCTGCCATGGCCTTATCCGCATCCTGTGAGCCTTTGATATAGTCAGCAAGGCCAGTGCTCAACGCGGTATGCAACAGTCCCATATAGGGCACCATCGGATAAGGCTTGGCGCCAGCGGCTGCAGTCTGGATCACGCCCACTGCGGTCGGCCCAGGCGTATAGCCTTTGATCAACCAAGTTGCTGCCTTTGGGTTCTTTGTTGCAATGTCGGGCGCAATGCCATGCATCATGGCTTGGAACGATGCTGCAGCATCTTCATCCGAAATATTTTTAGCGATGCTAAATCCATCCCACCACAGAGCCGCTGCCGGCGTGGTTCCGCCGCCAACTGTGGGCGCACCTGCAAATACGGTGTTGGCTACAACATCAGCAGTTGCAACTTTTGCATCAACTGCTGCACCTGCTAATGAACCCCAATTGTTGGAAATTGCTATTTTTCCGCCTTGGTAGTCCTTGTTCAATTCATCGGCGCCATAGGTCAAATAGTCTGGGCTCATGAATTTAGTGAGTGCTAACATTGTGGCGAGGGTGGCTTTGCCCTTTTCATTGTTGATGGCCAGCTTTGCTGAGCTTGGTTCAAAGAATTCGCCGCCATAGCCGAGATACATATTCACAAATTCTGCGGCTAGGTCCCAGCCTGCTTTGTCGG
The DNA here is from genome assembly GCA_031393975.1 of Hyphomicrobiales bacterium. GTDB lineage: Bacteria > Pseudomonadota > Alphaproteobacteria > Rhizobiales > Aestuariivirgaceae > Aestuariivirga. The sequence continues at coordinate 54,485 of JANMWK010000098.1, read as the reverse complement.
CTGCACCGAGAGGGTATTTAATCACTCCTTTTTCTTGGAGAGTTTTGGCTGCAGCTAACACGTCTTCATAGCTTTTCGGAGGTGCAATGCCTGCCTTGTCGAGTAGATCTTTCCGATAGAATAGATGTTGTGAGTTTGCCATGAAGGCAATGGCCATAGTCTTGCCATCAATCTTGATCAGCTGGTTGGGCTCTAAGTCTTTACCGTATTTTGCAACCAAATCATCCAACGGGCGAATGAGACCGCCGCTCAGGAGGGGGACAACCGAATTGTTGGCAACCATTGCCACGGTGTATTCTGCAGGATTAGAGGTGAGCGCCGGGACTTGAAGGTTTTTATGCTCTGCCGTTTGGTTCTTGGTGATCTTAACTGTGGCACTGGCGCATTCTTCGGCTGCCGCTGCCACAATTTTGAGCGCCTCAAAATCGTTCGATAATATGCGCACTGATCCAGATGCTATTCCACAATCAGCTAGCGCTGCGGTGGATGCCAGGCTCACGGCGCCCAATAAAAGTAAAGCTTTTAGTGTGAATTTCATGTTTATTTCTCCGTTTCAATAACTGTGACGCCAGCGATGCTTAAGGAATGTTTTTGTCTAAATTTCCAGAATGCTAGATGCGATTGTTGCATTCGTATGCAACAAACTAAACATAATTTAAGTTGGTTGGCAAGCCTCTATTATGTTGGTTCTTGCATACGTATTCAAGTCATGGCAACAATGGGCGAAATTGACAAACGAGGTTTGGTATGAAAGGTTTTGATAAACGTTGGAAGGATCTTCCAGATTACATTCTAGGTATTACTAAAGAAATTTGGGAAGATCGCAATGTTCATACACTCCACGGCTATTATGGAAAAAATATGCCTAAGCGCTCTGGCGACGGCATCGTGGTGGGCGCTAGCAATGTAATTGCCGAAACTCTTGGTGCATTGGCAGCAGCCCCAGGCATCCAAATCCTCGGTGAAGACGTAATTTGGTCGGGCAATGAGGACGATGGCTTTTTATCTTCGCATCGGTCGTTCACCTTTTTCCCGCACTCGCAGGCAGGTCCACTTGGTGAACCAACAGGCAAAACCTTATGGCAGCATTGCATCGCCGATTGCGCTTGCCGTGAAAATATAATTTACGACGAATGGGTTGTGCATGATAATGCGGCCTACGTGCGCCAACTTGGTCGTGATCCAAAGCAATATGCCCGTGATGTTATCATGGCTGAGGGTGGGCCTGAAAAGTGTCGGAAGCCGTTTACCCCAGATCAAGACGTGAAAGGCGAATATTTAAGCCGGGGTAACGATAACCCTATTGGGCAGCGTTATGTTGATCTGATGACAAGGATTATGGCAGCCGATATTGCGGCCGTTGAGACGGAATATGACCGCGCCTGTCACTTGCGATTGCCGGGCGGCGTTAATGCGCATGGCAGACCTCATGCAGATCAGTTCTGGCTAGGCCTCAGGGCTGCTTTCCCATCGGCAAAATTCGAAGTTCACCACCAGATCGGTCGCGAAGACCCGGGCTTTTCACCGCGCGCGGCCCTGCGCTGGTCGTTGACGGGCACACATGACGGGTGGGGAAGCTTTGGTGCACCGACCGGCGCAAAAGTCCATATCATGGGTATCAGCCACGCGGAATTCGGCCCTTGGGGTTTACGCCGCGAATATGTGCTCTATGACGAGATTGCAATTTGGAAACAGATCACTTTACATACAGGTTAATATTCATAAGAGGTAGAATAAGTGAAAAGAGCTAAGGTAACATCAGGCGACGTTGCTAAATTGGCTCAAGTTTCACAATCGGCCGTCAGCAGGTCCTTCAGCGCAGACGCCAGTGTCTCTGCCGATACGCGCGCCAAGGTTTTGAAAGCTGCGCGTAAACTGGGTTATCGTCCGAACGTTATTGCGCGTGCCATGATTAGTGGACGCTCGCGGCTCATCGCCGTTCTAGTGGCCTATCTTGATAATCAATTCTATCCCATTGTGATTGAGCAGTTGTCACGAGCCCTGCAAGAGCGTGGTTTTCATGTTCTGCTTTTCATGACTGATACTGGTAACCAAGACTTGGTAGTGCAACAAATGATGGGCTACCAAGTTGAAGGCATTGTCATGGCTTCAGCAGCATTGTCATCCACTTTGGCGCGGGAATGTGCACAAACCGGAATTCCTGTCGTTCTCTTCAATCGCTATGTGCCGTCATCGCCAGCAAGCAGTGTGACGTCAGACAACATTGAGGGTGGACGGTTGATTGCCCATTTTTTGGTTGAAGGAGGGCATAAGCGTATCGCATTTATTGCTGGCAGCGAAGATTCATCGACCAATCGGGATCGCGAAGCCGGATTTTACCGGGGCCTTGCAGAATGTGGCCACACCGTTTGGGCACGCACAGTGGGCAATTATTCATTTGAAGGGGCTGCCGAAGCCACGCGCCAACTCTGTGCAGCCAAAATAAGACCCGACGCTATTTTTGTTGCGAATGATCACATGGCCTTTTCAGTGATGGATGTTTTGCGCAATGAATTGAAGCTTCGTATTCCGAATGACATCTCGATCGTTGGCTACGACGATGTGCCAGAAGCGAGTTGGGGTGGGTATAATCTAACAACGGTTCGGCAACCTTCTGGCCAAATGATTGATGCAACGATCAGCATATTGATGGAGCAAATTCAGCGTGAAACGGTAATCAGGAGTGCCGCCGTATTGCCAGCTGAGCTTATCATTCGCCAATCAGCACGCTTGCCAAAAGAAAAATCTTAATTCACCATTTTCTTGCATACGTATTCAAAACGTGTCAAGAATTGATAATGAATGGTTTATCGATGCCAGAAATAGGGTGTGGCAATCATGGCAACAGTTGAACTTAAAAATATTTCAAAACGCTGGGGAAAGCACACGGGCGTCGACAGTATCAGTCTGAGCATTGCCGATCATGAGTTCATGGTGTTTCTGGGGCCCTCCGGTTGCGGCAAAACCACCACTATGCGCATGATCGCCGGTCTTGAGGATCCGACTGATGGTGAGATTCGGATTGGTGATCGGGTAGTAAATAGGCTGGAGCCCAAGGATCGTGATATCGCCATGGTTTTCCAGAATTATGGACTTTATCCTAACCTCTCGGTTTATGAAAACATCCGATTTCCACTGCGCGTGCGTAAGATTGATCCGCCAAACCAACGCAACAAAGTGCTGAAAGCAGCAGCCATGGTTGAACTGGGTGATCTTCTCGAGCGGCGGCCGCGCGAACTTTCGGGTGGCCAGCGTCAACGTGTTGCTTTGGCCCGTGCCATCGTGCGGCAACCGTCGGTGTTTCTTATGGATGAGCCGCTTTCAAATCTTGATGCCAAATTGCGAATTTCCACACGAGCCCAACTCAAAAACCTACATCATGAATTGAAGACCACGACAATTTACGTCACGCATGATCAAGTGGAGGCGATGACATTGGCAGATCGTGTTGTGGTTATGAGCAAGGGTGAGATTCAGCAATTGGGTACGCCGTCTGACATCTATGATCGCCCCGCGAATATTTTTGTTGCAGGCTTTATCGGTTCACCGGCCATGAATTTATTGTCTGGTGAAATATCCGGCGACAAATTTCGCTGCGAGCAAGTTGCAATTTCAGGTCTTTCTTCAAAAATTTCCGGCCCAGTCACATTGGGTTATCGGGCAGAAGATGCTGAATTGTCCTCAGACGGGACAGGCGAAATAAAAGGACCAGCTTACAGTGTCGAACTTTTAGGTGATGTGACCTCAGTCACAATTCGCGCAGGCGGCGGTTTTGCAACTGTGCGTGCGCCCAAAGAATTCAGGGCCAATATTGGCGAGAATATCGGGATCCGCATAAAATCCAAAATTTGCCACTTGTTCAATAGCCAATCGGGACAAAGGATTGTTGACCCATGATCCGCTATTTAAAAACCGCAATATCGAGGGTGCAGCGTGAAGAAGATGATGCAAGCGTCAAAGCCAAAGTTGAATCAATTCTGGCGGATATCGTCAAGCGGGGCGATACGGCGGTGCGTGAACTCTCGCTGCAATTTGACAATTATGCGCCCTCAACCTTTAGGCTGAGCGATTCTGAAATTGAGACTGCCCTTTCCCATGTTACGAAACGTGATTTGGAAGATATTCGCTTTGCCCAAACTCAAGTGCGAAATTTTGCCCAACACCAGAAAGCAGCGCTGCGCGATATCGAAGTGGAAACGCTCCCCGGTGTGATCCTCGGCCACCGTAATATTCCGGTAAACTCGGTTGGATGCTATGTGCCGGGCGGTAAATACCCGATGGTGGCGTCTGCCCATATGAGTGTTGTCACGGCCAAAGTTGCTGGTGTGAAAAGGGTGATTGCTTCAGCTCCACCTATGAATGGAAAGCCCCATCCGGCAATTGTTGCTGCCATGCATATGGCTGGCGCGGATGAAATTTATTGCTTGGGCGGTATTCAAGCGGTGGGTGCAATGGCGCTTGGCACAGAACAGATTGCAGCCGTTGATATGCTCGTCGGTCCCGGTAATGCATTTGTCGCTGAAGCCAAGCGGCAGCTTTATGGCCGTGTTGGCATTGATTTATTTGCGGGTCCCACCGAAACAATGGTGATTGCCGACGATACCGTGGACGGCGAAATTTGCGCCACTGATCTATTAGGGCAAGCAGAACATGGGCCAACATCGCCTGCAGCACTGATCACCACTTCGGAAAAACTTGCTCGTGAGACGATGGCTGAAATTGAGAGGCTTCTCACCATTCTGCCGACAGCGGGCATCGCCAGGCTCTCTTGGGCTGATTATGGGGAAGTGATCCTCTGCGATAGCTATGAAGAAATGTTAGAACAGGCGAACGCCATGGCCTATGAACATGTGCAAGTGATGACCAATCGCGATGAGTGGTTTTTGCAGAATATGACAAATTATGGTGCGCTGTTCTTGGGGGCACGCACCAATGTTGCCTATGGCGACAAGGTGATTGGCACCAATCACACATTGCCGACCAAGCGCGCCGGGCGATATACAGGCGGGCTGTGGGTGGGTAAATTTATCAAAACCCATAGCTATCAACGCGTGCTTACCGATGAAGCGTCAACCCTGATTGGCGAGCATTGTTCGAGGCTTTGCATGCTTGAAGGGTTTGTGGGTCATGCCGAGCAAGCCAATGTGCGCCTGCGCCGTTATGGCGGGCGAAATGTGCCTTATGGCGAGGCCGCAACATGAAACTGCCACACACACCTTCGTTCCGACTTGATGGTCGCCTCGCACTTGTTGTGGGCGCGTCATCCGGGATTGGTTTGGGCTGTGCAATGGCTCTGGCGGAAGCGGGCGCACATGTCGTTTGTGCGGCGCGCGGTCAAGAAAAACTCGAACAGGTGGTTGATGCCTTTAAAGCTAAAGGCCATTCGGCCCAGGCCCTTCAACTCGATATCACAGATGTGAAATCCGTTGCCACCGCCGTTTCTGCGTTTGACGCGCTTGACATCTATGTGAACTCCGCAGGCTTTGCGCGTCATTCTCCGGCACTCGATACAGCCGAAACAGATTTCGATGCTGTGATGGCGATCAATTGGAAGGCCGCACATTTTTCAGCGCGCGAGGCAGCCCGTAAAATGATGCAAAGTGGCAAGGGCGGCTCGATCATCACAGTGTCTTCGCAAATGGGCCATGTGGGCGGTGTTGATCGCAGCGTCTATGCGGCCTCTAAACACGCCGTCGAAGGCATGACCAAAGCCATGGCCATTGAATGGGGACCACATTCCATACGCGTAAACACTGTTTGCCCAACTTTTATCCGAACACCCATGACAGAGCCCACCTTTTCCAACCCTCAACGACTGGCCTGGATTAAATCCAAAATCAAACTGCCACGCGTGGGTGAGGTGGAAGATGTGATGGGTGCCGTTGTGTTTTTGGCGAGCGATGCTTCTGCGATGATCACGGGCTCGGCTTTGATGGTAGATGGCGGCTGGACCGCCGGTTGAATGGGAGACTTAAGAAATGACACCTGACCAGATGGAAGCCCGCATTGTTCGCTACGGCGATCTGCGCCCTTGCAAAACAGCCTTCATCGATGCGCACACGCCCGGTTCAGACCAGAAGGAAAACTTTACCATCATCGGAGGAGGGGTCTCTGAAGCATCAGACCAACACGTCCATATCCAAGAAACGCCAGGGTTCAATATTGGCGCAGCAGGTCAGCCGCCCAAATGCCGCAACTCACTGCACTCACACCGCACCGCAGAAGTATTTTTCGTACGCAGCGGCAGGTGGCGGTTTTTCTGGGGGCGCTGGGGCAAGGCGGGTGAAGTAGTTTTGGAAGAAGGCGACATTATCAATTTGCCGACTGGAATTTTCCGCGCCTTTGAAAATATTGGTACTGACTATGGCATGATCATGGCCATCTTGGGTGGCGATGATTCAGGCGGTGGCGTGATCTGGGCGCCACAGGTGATTGAGGATGCGAAGAGCTATGGTCTCATTCTTGGCAAGAATGGAAAACTTTACGATTCCAAGAAAGCCAAGCAGCTTCCCGAAGGTGTGCCACCCATGCCATTGCTCAACGATGAAGAACTGAAAGCGTTTCCCGAACTTCCCGTCTCGGCGATGGTGCGGAGCCATGTGGGGAGGTATTGGGATATGATGGCGCTGGCTGCAAATGCTCCCTGCAAGGTGATCGGGCCAGATGCGCTTTTGCGCGACAAACCGGGTTTTGAGATTGACCTCATCCAGCGCGGATCTATTCCTGAAACCGCCTATTCCACGAAGCGCCATGAGATTCTAATGGTGATGCGTGGCCATTGGAAGCTGCAATGGGCGGGCCATGAGAAAGTTTTGGCACCGGGCGACACTTGCGCCATTCCACCTCATCTCGCCCACGCGATTTTCCCATCCATGACGGGTGAAGCCTCGCTCTATCGCGTTCGTAACACGGATGATCCTGCCGGCCCCACCTGGAAACCGAATTGAGGTATTGCCTATGTCCAAGATTTCAGTCACCCATGTAGGGTCATTGCCGCGCTCGCAGGAAGTAGTTGATTTTCTGTTTGCAAGAGAACGTGGGGAGGCTTTTGATCAAAAGGCTTTTGATCAAGCGATGGCTGCTGCGGTGGATGATACTGTTCGAAAGCAGGTTGAAGCGGGTGTTTCTATTGTCTCGGATGGCGAGACATCGAAAATTTCATATGCCACCTATGTGAAGGACCGTTATACGGGTTTTTCCGGTGACAGCCCGCGCAATGCTCCGGCTGATCTCAAGCTATTTCCAAGCTTCATGCAACGGCTTTCGCAAGGCGGTGGAACACCAACATATGCCCGACCGATGTGCACAAGTGAGGTCAAATCACGCGGACAAGATGAGCTGCAAAAAGACATTGCCAATCTCAAAGCCGCCATGAAAAAGAATGGAGCAGAGCGGGGCTTTATGAATGCCGCATCGCCTGGCGTCATTTCTCTGTTTTTGCAAAACGCCCATTACGCTACGCGTGAAAAATATTTGACGGCCCTCGCAGACGCCATGCGCGAGGAATATAAAACGATCACCGATGCGGGCCTTGATTTGCAAGTTGATTGCCCAGACCTCGCCTTGTCGCGCCATATGCTGTTCACAGAACTTTCGGATGAAGAATTCGTGAAAATCGCTGACATTCATGTTGAAGCGTTGAACCATGCCTTGGCGGATGTTCCGCAAGAAAAAGTGCGCGTACATATCTGCTGGGGCAACTATGAGGGTCCGCATGTTTGTGATATCGACATGGCCAAGGTTCTGAATACGTTTATGAAAGTCAAAGCGCGTTATATGCTATTTGAAACGTCTAACCCGCGCCATGGTCATGAATGGGCGACATTTCGTGATCGCAGCGACGATATTCCTGATGATCGAATTCTAGTTCCCGGTGTTGTTGATACAACAACCAACTTTGTTGAACATCCCGAACTTGTGGCCCAAAGACTTGAAAGATTTATTTCTATCGTCGGCAAAGACCGGGTTATTGCGGGGTCTGATTGTGGCTTTGGCACTTTTGCGGGATTTGGCGCGGTTGATCCGGAAATCTGTTTTGCCAAACTGAAAACACTATCCGAAGGTGCCGCATTGGCAAACGAACGCGCCTAACCCGATGCCAAAAGAAACGTTAGTCATGCTGCCGGGCATGATGTGTGATGAGCGATTGTTCGCGCCGCAAATTTCGGCTTTCGAAAATGAATACGAAATTATTGTGCCGCTACTGGATAGACCTACTTCCATAGAAGGAATGGCGAGGCGCATATTAAATGAGGTCAAGGCTCCGACATTTAATCTCATGGGTCTTTCGATGGGCGGTATTGTTGCCATGAGCATGGTTGGTTTTTCGCGCCAGCGCGTGAGCAGGCTTGCGTTGCTCGATACCAATCACCGAGCCGACATGCCGGAGCGGTTTGCTTTGCGCAACCGACAAATAGAAGATGTGAGGGCGGGCAAGTTGCGCCAAGTCATTACCGGTGAAATGAAGCCCATCTATCTTGCTAAAGCCAATCAGAAAAATCAGGCGCTGCTCGATCTCTTGATTGCCATGGCACTTGATCTCGGCGATGAAATTTTCATTGCACAATCACTGGCCTTGCGTGATCGCGCAGACCACACCGAAATTTTGCGCAACTATCATGGTCCCACACTTTTGCTGTGTGGTGAAGAAGATGCGCTATGCCCGCCAGTCTATCATGAACAAATGGCAAAGGAACTTTCACGCAGTGTGTTGCGGGAAATTAACAATGCTGGGCATATCACAACAATGGAACAACCTGTTGCTGTTATCGCAGCACTGAAAGACTGGCTTACTCTATCGTTCTGAGATTGACCCCCACGCAATCATGGCAGAGTTGCCGCAATTGTCCGAACTGCGGCCAGCGTGGCTAGCATCTTTTTGGGGCTGACAAATTCAGGCCAACTTGAAAGTTTCACTACAACCATTTGGTGAGCAAAATCAATATAGATCAGCTGCCCGAATACACCTCGGCACATTAAGTTTTGAGAATGCGGGTCCTCGACCCAAAACTGATTGTGATAGCCACCGTTTGGCAAGACAATCGTATAGGGCGGGGCAAACATGGCGTGGTTGGCCCGGCGCGTTTCGTCAATCCAAGCTTTTGGAACGATGTTATTACCATCGGCCAACACCATTTGTCCAAAGCGCCCATAATCGCGCAGCGTTGCATTAAAGCCGCCATCAGCCATGGAATAGCCAGCCGGATCGATTGTGAAGCATGCGCTCTCTTCAGCACCCAGTTTTTGCCATATCTCTTCTGATACGATTTGGCCGAGGCGCTTGCCAGTTACCCGTTCCATACAAAATGCCAACACATCTGTTTCAATGGAACGATACTCAAACTGGGCACCATGAAGCCGGGAGAGTTGCTTCAACCCTAATATTTGTTCCCAAACATGCGTGGGCCATTTTAGATTAGGATCAGTTCCAGCCGGGATAGGCTTCCAATTCGAGGCCACATCCAGTTGGCCTATATCGGAATGAGGATCAGTATAATCTTCATTAAATTTAACACCTGTGGTCATATCGAGAACCTGCTGCACGGTTGCGTCTTTCCAAGCGGTTGCGGCAAGCTCAGGCAGATAATCAGAGACCAGTTTTTTTGGGTTCAACAAATCGCGATGAATTAAGATTCCAGCAGTCATGCCAACTATAGATTTTGAAACGGATTGCGAAAGGTGAAGGGTGCGCGGCGTCATGGCACCAAAATACCGCTCATAAACAATCGCACCCCGATGCAGAACCAGAAAACCGTCGGTGTAAGTTTCTTCCAACATATCCAGAAGAGAGGCAATTTCCCCGGCGATGTTTGGTACCTTTAGCGTGTCAATATCTTTGTCCCGTCGCTGGAATTCACGAACGGGTTGATCTCCCCGCCACACTTCCGTTGTTGGCAAAATTTCTCGAATATGTTGGAAAGACCAGCGGTTCCAAGGAGCGCGGTCCCACTCCATCCGCGGCACCACAACGCCCATTGGCGGACCTGCTCCAATGTGATGAGGATCGAGTGAATTGTCGGAATGTGCCATGATAGGCCCTCTTTTGCCTCGTTTTTAAATGACGCGAGACTGCTGACAGTTTAATTAATGACATTCATTGTTTAATTTCGGATCGTGGATTATTTAGCCCTGTTGCTAACATACGGGTTACCAAATGAACATCGGTTCAATCAGCATGGCAGCAATGGTTTGGTCATGAGCTTAGAATAGATCTTCAAGGCGATTGGCATCATTGATCGGCGTCAAATGCGCCCGCGTTTTAGTGATTGGGGGAATGCCGCGCGATTAGGGGATGGTTGTCGTTTCCAACCCTCCTCACGGGTCCCCAGTATCCCCATTGGCAGTCCACATGACACCATCTTCGCCATACGGTCAGCGACAATCAACTTTCGTTCGGCTGAAAGTGCACACTCACCACCGACATTCATGCCGTTGCAGGCGGCTTCATCCACGCGATCATCGCCGACAATAGTTGATCGACCCACTATGCGGGTGTTGGCACGCAAAGGGTTTTTACAAACGACTCTCGAAAGTATTGTCGCTGAGGCCGGTGTTTCAAATGGCTTGGTCAACTTCCATTTTGAATCCAAGGAAAAACTTTTGACAGCAACTTTGCTGTTTATGGCCGATGAGTATCGCCAAAATTGGTCGAGCGCCTTGCTGGATGCGGGCGATGTTCCGGCAGAAAAATTGGCAGCTTTGCTCCAAGCCGATTTTAATGATGTGATCTGCACTCCTGAACGTCTGGCCTGTTGGTGTTCGTTTTAGGGGGAAGTTCACAGTCGGCCGATTTATCAGCAAGAATGTGCCTCGAATGATGAAAACTCCATTCGGCAGTTTCAACAGATTTGCGCAGATATCATTCGAACGGGCGACTATTCTTTAAGTTCGGTCATTGTCGCACGGATAGTCGGCTTGAAGCGTTGGCTTTGTTAGCTACTCACATTTTCGCGGTGGAACAATTAGGGCGCAAACTCTCAAAACTATTCGGAACCAAAAAGTGTCGCACTTCGCTATAAGATATCATATTGGATCAATTCAGGTGCTCCGGCAGAGATCATCATCTTAAGTTTGGCGCTTAACATTTGCTTGAGTTCGGCGCGGCAGGAGCCGCAGCTGATGCCGGCCTTGGTTGCAGCGCCGATTTCTTTTAGAGTTGCAGCACCTTGAGAAATAGCAATGCTAATTGTGTTTCTGCCCACGTTATTGCAGGCACAGATAATTGAACGCGCGTTTGCTGAGTTCATATCGCTCCAATGCATGAGTGCAAAAATTGAACCAGGTTTCTGTTTTTTAGTAATATTGGCGCGCACGATCACTTCGCAAAGTGGAGAATTGAGGGTTATGAGTGTCGCGGGCTTGACCTTAAAAACAGCAGCATCTTCTGGGTGAATTTCTGCAAAGGGCTCGCCCATATGGGCTGTTAGTCGCGCTGATTTTCCAGTGCGGGTTATGGTGTGCCACTGGTCGCGAATACGGCCCGTGTTCAGCACCAGAGGAAACTCGGTTGAAGTTTGAGATTGGACTGGACGATAAGGTGTAGCGATGAAATTGGCGCGACCCGATACTGTGAAAAATTTTCCATCGGCAAACATCCGTGATTTGCCCCACTGAAAGGGCACTAGATTATCGTAATCCATGGCGAGCACTTCATTTAAATTAATGGCGCGCGTGCCTTCGTTTTTAAATGCGGTGAGGGATGCATATTCGCGGAAAATTTGGGCGGAGGATTTAAAATCAAAACCTGCATAGCCCATGGCTTTGGCTACATCGCAGATGATTTTTCAATCTTGTTTGGCCTGTTCTGGTGCAGGCAAAAAGGAACGCTGCCTGGAAATACGGCGCTCTGAATTAGTAACGGTTCCATCCTTTTCCCCCATGCCGCAGCAGGCAGCAGAACATGGGCGAGCTTTGCAGTATCCGAATTGTTCACGGCCTCACTTACCACAAAAAAGGGACATGCTTTCAACGCATCGCGGATGGCGTCGGCATTGGGCATGGAGACTATTGGATTGGTCGCCATAATCCATATTGCTTTGATGCGACCATCGGCTACGGCATCAAACATATCGACGGCTTTCAGACCGGCTGACATTGCAATTGTGGGTGAGGCCCCGAAACGCTGGACGATATTGCGGTGTTGTGGATTTTCTGTTGCCGTATGAGCAGCGAGCATATTGGCCAGCCCACCGACTTCTCGGCCACCCATGGCATGAGGCTGACCGGTGATTGAAAATGGTCCCATGGCAGGCTTGCCAATGCGGCCCGTGAGGAGATGACAATTAATGATTGCATTCACTTTGTCGGTGCCAGCACTGGATTGGTTCACACCTTGCGACCAGACTGAGACAGTGCGTTCAGTGTTACTGAAAAGCGCGTAAAAAGCGTCGAGTTGCGATTGCGCAATATCCGTGGTCTCAGGAATGTTCGTATCATTTGCGGCGCTCAGGGCGGCAACTACAAATATAAAGCGAGTCTGATTTGCCGTGAACGTAGAGATAGTGCAGCAGACCGTTGTATAGGGCCACGTCGCTGCCCGGATTGATCGCCAGATGTAAATCGGCACATTCAGCAGTGGCAGTTTTGCGGGGATCAATGACAATGATTTTGGTGCCACGCTTTTCTTTGGCCGCCATGAGGCGCTGGAATAATACGGGGTGGCACCATGCGAAATTTGAGCCGGTGAGCACCACCAAGTCAGCCAAATCCAAATCTTCGTAGTTGTAAGGCACCACATCGGCACCAAAGGCGCGTTTGTGACCAGCAACAGATGACGCCATGCAGAGGCGACTGTTGGTGTCGATGTTCGCGGACCCAATGAAGCCCTTCATCACTTTGTTTGCTACATAATAATCTTCAGTGAGTAATTGAGCGGAGACGTAGAAGGCTAGAGAATCCGGGCCGAATTTTGCAAGAGTGTCGTTAAATGTTTTGGCTATCTTTGCCAAAATTTGCCGGATGATCAGGATCACCTGCTATGTACATTTCACCAGCGTCATCGCGGGATGCAATAACGCCACACCCTACGCCGCAATAGGGACAGGTAGTTTTTGTGTCTTGCATCACGCCACCGCACGGAGGGTGTTTTTCACATCCAGAAACACGCGGTCACCCACCAGTTTAATTTCAAATCTATGGGTGCATCCTTTGTCATTGCCTTTGGCTTCACCCGTATCAAGCCCTATCACCCAATTGTGGAGCGGGCAGGTGACGGAGGTTCCGTGCACTATGCCTTGGCTGAGCGGGCCACCCTTGTGAGGACATTTATCATGCAGTGCAAAAACTTGATCGTCGGTGCTGCGAAATATGGCCACATCGCCTGATGCAGTTTTTACCACGCGTGAGCCTTGGCGTGGAATATCTTCCAGCCCACCAATTTCTGTCTTTGCCTGTGGCAGGCTTCCTCGGCGCAAGCTTTGGCCTTACGACATTCTTTGCGCGCCCCATTGGCGGGTATCTGAGTGATCGTTTTGGCCGACGCAAAGTTTTGACTGTTTGTTTGGCGGGAACTGCGCTGGGCTATTACTTGATGAGTAACATGGGGCCAGCAACGGGCATAGCATTCGCGGTCATTGCAACGTTCATCTGCTCATTGTTTGTGAATGCTGGCAATGGTGCCGTCTATGCGATGTTACCCATGATCAAGCGCCGCTTAACGGGTCAGATTGCGGGCATGGTCGGGGCTTTTAGTAATGTGGGGGGTGTGTTGTTTCTCACTATTTTTGCCAGCACAGATGCGCAAACATTGTTTCTGGTTGCTGCCATCGGGTCTGGCTTGGCGCTTACCTTTACATGGCTTTTCATCGAAGGTCCCAAAGGGCAAATTGCCGAAGAACTGCCAGATGGAACTATTGTTCTTATTGATGTGACATGAACTCACTAAAAACTGAAATCGAACAATCTTCCATTGCGGGGCGAAAGTCCCGCAATGATGATTCATATGGCATCGTGGTGCCGGAGGCTCCTGTTCTCGAAGCCAAAGGTATTGCCATTGCGATTGCCGATGGCATGTCATCCAGTGAAGCCGCCAAGGAGGCCAGTGAGTGCTGTGTGCGATCTTTCCTCGAAGATTGTTACGCCACGCATGAAAGTTGGACGATTAAGCGTTCAGTGGTCCCCGTGCTTCAAGCAGACAATGCATGGCTTTATACACAAGGCCTTGCGCAAGAATGCAGCGAACGTGGCATGGAACATTTGTCCCGCGCTTTTGGCATTAATCAAAATTTGGAGATTGATTATCGGCAAGAGATTTTGGAAACGGGTGATGTTTATGTTCTAACTACAGACGGCGTTCATTTGGCGACACCTTGGATGGTTTTAGAATTGAGAGGCTTATTCACGAGAGCAGTCGCAGCCAAGTTTATCTTGCGACTGAGAAATTATCTGGCGAAACCGTGGCCATCAAAACGCCATCGCCTAACTTCGAGGATGATGTCGCTTATATAGAAGCCTTTGCGCATGAAGAGTGGGTGGGGCGTTTAGTTTTGAGCCCCCACACGCTTAAAATTCATGAGCTTAAAAACGCTCGCAATTTTCTCTATCATGTCACTGAATTTTTTGAGGGTAAGACGCTTCAGCAATGGATGCTTGATAATCCAAAGCCTGAATTGGAGACGCTGCGGCAAATTGTAGAGCAAATTGCCGTTGGCCTTCGCGCCATGCACCGCAAAGATATTCTTCATCTTGATTTAAAATCCGGCAATGTGATGATCATCGCCCAAGGTGTAGTTAAAATTATCGACTTTGGCTCTTCGCGAGCGGCGGGTTGGAGTGACGCGAGTGCGAAGTTGAATTTGAACATTCCAGCCGGCACCGCTGATTATACCGCACCTGAAAATCTGAGGGGCGATCAACCAACTAATCTTGCTGACATTTATTCACTGGGTGTGATCACTTATGAAATGCTAACCGGCCAATTGCCCTATGGTTCTGGAATAACAAGCGCGGCAAAGATTAGGCGGTTGAAATATATACCTGCACCTCACTGGCGCACAGATATTCCACACTGGCTCGATGCTGCACTTGAAGATGCCGTGCGCATTGATGCAAGTGAGCGCACGGAAGCGCTCTCAGCCCTAACGACCAATCTGCGAAAACCGAATTCAGCGTTGATCCCGTCTCGCCATCGCCCACTGATTGAGCGTGACCCGGCAGGTTTTTGGCGAGGCGTTTCATTTGGGTTGTTTTTGCTGTGTATGGTCTTTGCGTTCTTGGCAAAGCGATAAGGCAACTGCGCAGAGTGCAAGTTGCATCACCCAGAACCAATGGCTAAGCATGACAGTCTGAGATGTTTGGGTTTGAATTTAATGAATCAAAAGACTTTTGCAGCTGTTGAAATTATCAGGCTCAGTTCGGCTGTCGTTCCGATAAATTACACATTGGACTTGACCATTAATCCTGACAGTCAAAGGTTTCATGGCGTTGTCGAAATTGATCTCATGGTGGCAGAATCGCAGAACCAAATTGTCTTGCATATGGACGGATTGGTTTTTGAGACTATTGAAATTAGTGACAAGATTTCAACGCAGGTGCCACAGATATCTAAGCTTTCTGAGGACGGCACGGCAGCATTACTTTTTGCAAGGGCCATCGGCCTAGGGCCGGTTAAAGTGTCATTTAAATATCATGCGCCCTATTCAACGGGGCTGGAGGGCCTTTACTGTGTAGATGAGGGAGGACGAAAGTCTGTATTCACGCAATTCCAAGCCTTGGGCGCGAGGCGGGCCTTCCCCTGTTTTGATGAGCCCGGATTTAAAGCGACCTTTGATATTGTTATACGCTCGCCAAAATCTATGAAGGTGATTTCAAACACGCGCGAAATTGGGATTGCGGCGCATGAAGCAAAATATTCAGTGCATCACTTCGCCACCACGAAGCCGCTTCCCACCTATTTGGTTGCAATTGCAGTGGGTGATTTTGATGTTGTTGCGCATCGAGGAATTCCTAAAAGTGCTTTTCGCACTTGGGCAATTCCATTGCGCGGCATTGCCCCGCGGGGCAAGGGCGAACAGTTAAAAACGGCTTTAGCCATGACCTCCAAGCTGGTTTTGACGGAGGAAAAATATTTCGGCATTGCTTACCCGTTTGACAAGCTGGACATTATCGCGGTTCCGGATTTTGGGGCGGGGGGCATGGAAAATGCTGGAGCCATTACTTATGATGAAGCGCTGGTGCTGATGGATGATGATGAACCTGTGCAAAGCCAGCGCGAGTTTTTATCCATTCATGCCCATGAAATTGCGCATCAGTGGTTTGGAAATCTGGTTACGCCGAAATGGTGGGACGATCTTTGGCTAAACGAGTCCTTTGCCACTTTAATGGAAGCCAAATTCGCTGCAATGATGCAACCGAGCTGGCATTTTGAGACCGATGTTTTGGAAAATGCCCATGAAGCTATGATATTGGATGGTGCCAATTCTGTGCGCAGTGTGCGTGAAGATGTGACATCAGTTGATGGCATCGCAGGGGCCTTTGACGCCATCACGTATCAGAAAGGCGGGGCGATATTGGCAATGGTGGAGGCCATTTTAGGCCCTCTGGAATTTCAAAACTTCGTGCAAGATTTTCTCAAGACCCATGCCTTTGGTTCAATTGATAGCGATGATTTTCTGAAGGCTTTGGAAGTGCGCCCGAATGGTGTTCAAGCTGCGCAGGTGCTTAAATCTTACATTAATAATCCAGGCTTGCCCGTGGTGAAATTAACTCGGCTTGATCAGCGTGGTAGTTATCGCCAAAGTCGCTACTCACCGCTTGGTGTGTCGGCGCTTTCGGATCTCGTAAAACCTTGGATCATTCCACTAGGATATGGGCGGACACCCCGACTTTCAAACTTAGAAGATCGTATCGATGCAGAGGTATTTTTGCCGATTGACGAGGTGCCTCGCTATTACATTTTTGACATTCCGATTGACGAATGGATGTTGGTGCTGAAAACTATTGCGAAGCGACCTTCTGCCGAAGCGCTGGCCATCGCTATTAATTTTGATATGACCTTAATGCGCGGCGTGTTCTCGCTTGATGAATATCTTCAGGGCGTGGGCATGATTGCCAAACACCAGGATTGGAAAGTCGCTGGCTTTCCAATTGCGCGGCTAGAGTTTTTGGCCAACGCAGGGATTTTGAGTTTTACCCAGAAAAATTTAGTGGCTGGCATGTATCTGTTGCACCTCTCGCAGCCGGGTTTTGGGCAAAAGGTTAAGGGCTCCGGTGTAAAGGTGTGGTTGCTCGAAGTGCAACGACAGGCCTTGGCAGAATTCTTTGGAATAACTGGTATTGATTTTGCCGTTCAAAAGAATTTAGCCAAGCTGGGCGCTGCAATTTTGAAAGAAAAGAACCATGCGCTGGATGACAGCCGCATTGCGCCTTACGATATTGTTGAAGCTGCACTTCTAGCGAAGGCTCACACCGGTGGTGATCGTTTTGTCACGCTAGCTGCAGCACGATTGAAGACATGCTCGAATGCCAGCGACCGCGAGATTTGGTTGCGGGTTATTGCTGCGAGTCCCGCATCTGGAACAGAGAAGATTATTCACGATCTGCTCCTCTCAAAGCAGCTTCGCACACAAGAGGTGCCAGTGTTGTTATTTGCGCGCGCTACTGGGTTTCAATATTGCAACGCGCTGTGGGACGTTGTTGAACACAATATCGAAGACCTGTTATTGCGCTTAAAGGGTGAGCTCGAAATTACCCTGATTCAAATTGCGGATGATTTTGCGAGCGAGGAATTGGCTTTGCGGGTCAAATCTGTGATTACACCTTGTCTGGGCCGTTTGCGCGGCGGCGCCGTGCAATTGTCGCAGACTTTGGAGCGCATTCATATGAATGCAGCACTCATTAAACATCTCCAGACGACCTCATGACTTCCGTTACACTTCATTTCATTGATCCCTATGTTGAAACTGACCGTGCCCGAATCATGCTAGAAATGGCAGAGGGGCAGGGGCTCACGGATGTTCGGTTTGAAAAAACACCAATGGGAAAACCGCATCTGATTTCTGCAACTGGGGAAAGTTTTGGCTACTCGAATAGTTATGCGAGGCTTGAAGATCGCATGGCTGGGTTGTTTGCAATTAGCACTGCATTTCCTCTGGGTGTGGATTTGGAGTTGTGGCCACGGCGCGAAGCTGATGTCGATTTTTTGGCAACGGTTGCTTCACCCGAGGACGAATCGGTGATTGCGTTATTGGCGCGAAGTGGACATGACGCGGGCACGGCGCTTTGGGTGATCAAAGAATCGGCTCTGAAGTGCACGGGTGAGGTGTTTATTGATCCACGTTGGCTTGCTGTTTCAAAGTTAGAAAATGGAATGTTTCTGGTTAGCACCAGCCGCAATGCCCGTATGCCGCACCTTGAAATTGAAGTGAGTTTGCAGGGCTTAGAAAGCGCCAATGCCAATGGTGACGTATTTTTGGTGGGACTAGCATTTCCATTTTTTAAAGCGCCAAACAGATCCGACTTAATCTTTGGTAACAATGCAAGGTTGATCCCCATCTTGTCACAATTGAGTGATAATTAAGACGCTGCAACCGTCGTCATCATTTCGAAGGCAACACTCAAGACAGAATCACATACGGGGCAGTCGACGGGCTTGCGTTAATCTATCTAATTGGGAATCTACGCGTGAATATTCAGCTAAAACCAGCGCCACTTAAGGCGTCGTCATTGACGACTCTGACCAACCCTTTGAGGGGGGCAATTCATCCGGAATTTATGCTTGAAGAAACGTTGGCTGACATTTTTGCAGCCACAGTGTCGGCACGTGGTGATCATGTGGCCATTATCGAAGGCAGCAGGGTGTTGACCTATACTGAGGTTGACGTTGAAGCCAATCACATTGCTCATAGTTTGCTGAAGCATGGCATTCGCCCTGGTGATGTTGTGGGACTATATATGCCGCGCGGGGCTGATTTGCTGATTGCGCAAATTGCGATTACCAAAACTGGTGCTGCTTGGTTGCCGTTTGATGCCGAAGTTCCAAGAGACCGCATCGAAGTTTGTTTGCGTGATGCTAAGGCAAAAGGGCTCTTAACCAATGATGCTTTTGCCTTGCGGGCTTCGCCGCTGAGTGTTCCAATTTGGTCGATTGCTTCGGTTGCCCGTACCAAAACCAAGACTCTACCAAATGCTAAATTGCGCAGTCATAGCTCCAGCAGCATTGCCTATTTGATTTACACGTCGGGCTCCACAGGTGTGCCCAAGGGTATTGCCATTACCCACCGCAATATCTGTCATTATTTGCGCGCTTCAAATTCAGTGTTCAAAATTGGTTCTGATGATGTGATGTTCCAAGGGTGTTCGGTGGCCTTTGATCTTTCAATGGAAGAAATTTGGATTCCGTATTTGGTGGGTGCCACATTGTGGGTGGCTAATGCCGAAACTATTGCCGACACCGAAGCTCTTCCATCGCGGATGCGTGATGCTGGAATTACTGCCATTGATACCGTGCCGACATTACTCGCATTCTTGGTGGGCGACGTTCCCAGTTTGCGCACGGTGATTGTGGGTGGTGAAGCGTGCCCACCCAACTTGGTTGATCGTTTTGCGGTTAATGGTCGGCGTCTGTTCAACAGCTATGGCCCGACTGAAACGACAGTTGTTGCGACCATAGCACAGTTGCTTCCGGGCGAAGCTGTGACGATTGGAACACCAATTGCCAATCACACGGCCTACATTGTGGACGAAGCTATGACCTTAATTGTGCCTGGCCAAAAGGGTGAATTGCTGATTGGCGGCCCCGGCGTTGCGCCTGGATATTTAGAACGTCCTGAGCTGACGGCGCAAAAATTCATCGCCAATCCTTTCAAAAGTCACAGCAATGATCCGGTGCTCTATCGTTCGGGCGATGCTGTGAGCATCAGCACGGAAGGCCAGATTGTTTTTCATGGTCGCATTGATGATCAAGTGAAAATTCGCGGCTTTCGTGTTGAACTCGGAGAAATCGAAACAGCCATTGCCGAGCATGACGGTGTTGAACATGCAGCAGTCGTGCTGCGCAACGAAGCGGGCCTCGATAAATTGGTCGCCTTTGTGGCACCACAAAATGCCGGCGGGCTTGATTTCAACGAATTGCGGACGTCCTTACGAAAACGTCTGCCAGCCTATATGGTGCCGCATCATTTTGAATTGATCACCGCAGTCCCACGGCTTTCATCTGGCAAAGTTGACCGCCATAAATTGAAAGCAATGCCGCTAACAATTGTTACAAGTTCTGATGTTGCGCAAGAAGAACCGACAAACGACATTGAAGGCGTATTGCTGAAAGCGGCACAGAAGGTGTTTCCGGGGCAATCCATTCCGTTGACTGCAGATTTCTTTACCGAGCTGGGCGGCCATTCATTATTGGCCGCGCAGTTTATTTCTTTGGTGCGCAAAACCAAAGGCTGTGCAGGAATCACTTTGCAGGATGTTTATTCAGCCCGCGATTTGCACAAGATGGCTGAGCTATTGGCAGAGCGCGGGGCCTATGTTCTCGACTCGGAACACGATGCTAAAACGTTGGCTCCTGAACGCGCCTCCAAGAGGCGCCGCGTGTGGTGTGGGATTGCACAAGCGCTCACCATGCCGATTATTCTCACATTACATGCCGCACCTTGGTTGGCGATTTTTATTTCTTATGCCTTGATTTCGGGTGATGAAGCTCCTTTTTATGAGGATATGGCATTCATTTTCAGCGCTTTTATGGTGGTGACAATTTTCAATTTTGCATTTGTGCCGGTGGCAAAATGGGCCATTTTAGGGCGCACTAAGCCGGGCGTTTATCCTCTGTGGGGCGTCTATTATTACCGCGTCTGGCTGGTTCATCGCATATTGAGCTTGGTTCATTTTAAGTGGATGCAAGGTACGCCTGTTGCACGGGCCTATATGCGGTTGCTCGGCGCAAAAGTGGGCCATGATGCTTTGATTTGCGAAATTGATGCTGGTGCCATTGATTTAATCTCGATTGGCAATCATGCTTCGTTGGGTGGAAAAGTGATTTTTGCCAATGCCCGGGTTGTGCGTGATAAGTTTATCATCGGTCCGGTGACCATTGGAGATGACGTGATGATTGGTTCATCTTGTGTCATTGAAAATGATGTGGTGATTGGTGATGGCTCAGAACTGGCTGATCTCAGTTCAGTGCAAGCGGGACATAATATAGGCCAATTTGAGTCTTGGAGTGGATCACCCGCCCATCAAATTGCTGATTTGAGTGCTGATGATTTACCGACGCCAGCGACGACGAGCATATTACACAAAAATCTGCAAACTGCACTCTATTGCGTCTTGCTGATCATTCTTCCCCCCATTGGTCTAATGCCTATTGTGCCAGCCTTTCGCTTGATGGAATGGATTGACCAATATGTGAATCCGTTCTTGGGTGGGATCAACTATCTTTGGTATATGCCGGTGCTGGCCATGACGGCTGCCGCAGCGTTGGTGGTTTTTACGGCGTTCTTTATTGTTGCCGTTCGGTGGGCAATTTTACCGCGCTTGAAACCTGGGCAATATTCGCTGTTTAGCGGTATCTATATGCGCAAATGGATTGTGTCGCTGGCCACAGAAGTGATGCTCGATACTTTATCTTCGATCTTCGCTACAATTTATATGCGCGCTTGGTATCGGTTGATGGGGGCTCGCATTGGGCGGGGCTCTGAAATTTCAACTAATCTTTCCGGTCGTTATGATCTCATCGATATTGGCGAAGGCAATTTCATTGCCGATGATGTGCAATTGGGTGATGAAGGAATGCGCCGGAATTGGATGACTTTGGGCACTGTGAAAACTGGATCAAAAGTGTTCATTGGCAATGAAGCCGTGGTGCCGATGAACTACAACATTGAATCAGGGGCTTTGGTGGGTGTGAAATCGCGTCCTCCTGAAGGCGGTAGTGTTGGTGCATCAGAAACGTGGTTTGGTTCTCCTGCCATACAAATGCCGGTTCGGCAGAGATTCGATTCAAATGCTGAATCTACTTTTGAACCTTCACTTTGGATGAAACTGGCGCGGGCGTCTTTTGAAGCTTTCAATATCAGTTTGCCTACTGCCTTGTTCATTACTTTGGCAACGCTTGGCATTATTGTGATGACTGAACCCTATGAAGATGGCGCATGGATGCGTTTGGCGTTTACCGCCATTGCGGTTGTGGTTGCGATTGATTTTGCGCAGCTCCTCATATCTGTGGCCTGCAAATGGATTGCCATGGGGATTTATCGCCCCACCATTAAGCCCATGTGGTCTTGGTGGGCTTTGCGCACAGAGGCTGTCGCAGTGATGTATTGGGGCATGGCTGGCAAGGCTTTGCTCGAACATATTCGGGGCACCCCAATGTTGCCCATGGCGCTGCGCTTGTTCGGAGTTAAAATCGGCGAAGGCGTTTATATGGATGCCACTGATATCACGGAATATGATTGTGTGACCATTGGTGATTTCTCAGCCATCAATGCCGGGGCTTGCCTTCAGACTCATCTCTATGAAGATCGTTTGATGAAAGTGGGGCGCATTCATGTGGGGCAAGATGTGACGATTGGAGCGGGCTCGACTGTGCTTTACGGTACTCATATTGGAGACGGGGCAATTATTGGGCCTTTGACTTTGGTGATGAAAGGCGAGGAACTGCCAGCCCATTCTTCATGGGTGGGATCTCCTGCGCAACCTGTGGCCCTGAAGCATGAAGTGATGATCGGGGCGAATGAAATGTTAGCGGCATAGCTCTCACGGTGGCGGTGTTCAGCTCGCGCAAAAGGGTTGGCTGAACTTTTTGACGTTGGTGAATTAGCTGTAGTTCATGGCGCAGGTTTGAATAATGGCACTGGCATTCATTTTGATGCAGATGATTGCAAGGAAAGCGCTGCCTTTGGTTCCAGCTCATCAGCTGGCAGGTGGTTGGAGCGCTGGGTGAACGCTTGCATTCATCAAGGCATTTTGCCGGTGTTTGCTGTGGGTGCAGTGGCACAGGATAGCTGGCGCGGCGGGGAGAGCCGAGCGCCTGTAGGGCACATGGCTGGGCCTTGCCAATGACGCGCTGGATGAAGGCGCAGATTTGGCCATCACCACGGATTATCGAAACGTCCTTGCCGAAATGATGAGCAAGCATATGGGGTATGCCGATACGGCAAAATTGTTCCCGGGGTTTGACGGCAAGGGTTTGGGATATTTGGGATGAGCTGCCCATTGCTCGCGCACATTGAGCACCAGCCAAACACAATAAAAACACGACAACCATATTCCAAACCAGCATCTCAAATTCCTTTCTATCGCACATATAGGGGAAGGGAACTTCAATGTCAAGCATTAAATCCTATTAAAGGAAATTATTAATCGTTTATTTTCTGCAGCGCTCTAATCCGGTGCGCCAGAGAAATCACATTGGCCATGGCACCTGATTTCTTGGCAGGCTCTGGGGCTGGCTGAATGTCGGGGGCCATCAAGGCATTGAGCGCTTTCAATTGTTCTGCCATGGCTGCAGATTCGCGTTCGGTTTCCGCCAGTTGCTGATCGAGGCCAGCTTGTCGGCTGCTGATTTCGATACTGGAAATGGTGGTGTTCGGTGACGTTGGCATAAACGCTTCACTTTGATGCTGGCTCGACATTTGCGATGTGATCGACGTGAGTTCAGCGACGCGCTGCATCAGTTTATTTTCTGTTTTGGCAGGCGAGGATTCATTGGAAACACGCAAAACGGATTGTAATTCTTGGCCCAAATTGCTGACCATGCTGTTTTTCTCACGCAGGCTACTTGAAATTTGCGCGATCAAAGCGCCTTGCTTTGATAGTTGGGCTTCTTTGTTTACACCGTCGGCGGTTAGTTTATCGATTGAATCGTAACAGGCCGCAAGATCAGCCTTGCTCACTTCAAGTTGGGCATTGAGGGCGGCCACTTCGCGGTCTCTGATTTTTATGGTTTCGTCGCGGCGTTCAATATCAGCAACCATAGACTGGACGCGATTGCGGTGGCGCGAGACTTCAGCCATTTGCTCGGTCATGCGGGATTTAATATCTTCGAGGCGCAGCTCAACTTTGCGGCTCATCATGGCATGATCGGCGCGCAGGCGATCACGATCGGCCTGCAATTCTAGCATGGCAATGGGGATTTGTTTGGCTTGGCGTCTGGCACCCAAACGCATGGCCATGTTCCACACAGCCCGACCAAAAAGCAAAACTACAATAAAAGCGAGAGCAAAACCCAACGCAATTAACATTAAAGTCTCAGTTTGAGACATGTGAACCCCGCATTTACAAACTGTTAACCTTGGCACCTTGAAAAGCCAAGGTCATGCCAATCCTAGCTAACGAGAGGATATCTTGAAAATTAGATTTGCGCGATGGTTAAAGACGGGGAAATCAAAATATATTTTAGAAGGGATTCCAAGTGGGGCGCTGCGAATATTTGAGATAACCAATATTGGCCCCAAGCCGCGCGCCAACACCGGTGCGGATGGGGGCCATGACGATGTCATCCTTCTTTTGGAAGTTTACCCCAAGCCCGCCCACCAGGTAGGCTGTGCCTTCAACGCCTGCAAAGCGGCTATATAGGTCCTCAGGTGATTGTGAATTATAGACGAGAGTTAAAGTGCGCGAACCATTGCCGCCGAAGTCAAAACCTACTGACGGGCCTTGCCAGAAAATGCGCTTCTTCACGCCGCTCTTATAATAAATGGTGCCTTCGCCATATCGAAGACCACCCACAAAGGCGCCAGCGCCTTCTTCGCCCACAATATAAGCTGAAGGTTCGCCTTGGTTGCGAAACACATATTCGATGGCTTCAGCAAGGCCGCGTGTGGTCTTGCCGAAAAAATGGTGGCCTGCCGTCATCATTTCTTCTGATGAATAGGTGTCATTCGTTTGCGGGCGCGAAATGCTGTTGGTGGTTTGTGCTGCAACTGTGGTGGCCAATGTGGCAAGGCCCAATGCTGCGGTTAAAGCCCAAATGCTTAAGCGGGTTTTCATCATAGTGGCATCCTCAAATCGTAACTGTTGCCTGCTTGCCGCCACAAAGGGGCACAAGCGCGGCTAAAATCCGTCTAAGCTGTGATTTAAAGGGTTCAGCTTTCGGCTTGGTTAACGAAATGAAAATTATTGGGCGGAGGCGATGAAGGCCGGATTATCAAAGCCGCGTTCGCGTTTGCCATAGAGCAGTGAGGTGCCATCTGCTTTCCTTACTTTTCCTCCGGCTGCTGCTAACACAGCATGACCTGCAGCCGTATCCCATTCCATCGTACGGCCAAAACGCGGATAAATATCGGCTTGGCCTTCCGCGAGAGTACAAAATTTTAGGGATGACCCGGCGCTGATGATTTCTTTGACATGCAATTTTTCTAAATAGGCGTCGGTCTCAGCATCGCGGTGGGAGCGGCTGGCCAGAACTGTGGCACCGTCGGCTGGAAGGGAGCGAGGCACAATTTTTTGCCAAGTTGCTTTTGAAAGATCATCTTCTGGTTTCAGCGGCGCTTTGGCACTGCCGATGTTTTTCTCACCCCAATAGATGCGATTGATTGCAGGCGCATAAACCACACCCAGAATGGGGTAGCCATTCTCGATTAAGGCGATATTCACAGTGAATTCGCCATTGCGCGACACAAATTCTTTGGTGCCGTCCAGTGGGTCCACCAGGAAAAACTGATTGGTAAATTCTGGCACATGCCCGGCCGCGGCCGCCTCTTCAGCAATCACTGGAATTTTAGGCCAAAGCTTCTTAAGACCAGCCAGAATAATGGCCTCGGCTTTTTCGTCTGCCTCGGTAACCGGTGAATGATCACTTTTACTGCGTGCCGCAAAATCTGTGGCATAGATGGCCATAATGGCTTTGGCCGCTAATTGGGCGAGTTCGAGGAGACTGAAAACGGTTGGAGAAGGCTGCATGGGCTCAATCTATTGTCCGGCTTGGGACTTCTCGTCAATGCGGAAATTATTTTGCTTATTTGATATAGCTAGGCGCACGAATCACTTTTGGAAATCACCATGACCACAGCTTTACGCCTCTCTGACCTTGATCTTGCTGCCCTTCTCTGTTCGCGCGTATGCCATGATGTGATTTCACCGGTGGGCGCTATCGCCAACGGCTTGGAACTGATGGATGATCCGGAGACCGATGCCGAGCTTCGCGCCACAGCCTTAGACATGGTGCGGTCATCAGCAAAAACCGCAACTGCGAAACTCAAATTTTGCCGCATCGCTTTTGGCGCGGCGGGTTCGGC
The DNA here is from genome assembly GCA_031393975.1 of Hyphomicrobiales bacterium. Classification (GTDB taxonomy): domain Bacteria; phylum Pseudomonadota; class Alphaproteobacteria; order Rhizobiales; family Aestuariivirgaceae; genus Aestuariivirga. The sequence goes on along the minus strand of JANMWK010000098.1, from coordinate 28,314 downwards.
TGGTGCGATGATTGATATGAGCGAAGCTGGCGAAGTGGCCCGGTCTTTTGTTGGTGAAGAGAAAGTTAAACTCGAGTGGCTAGCGCCGCGTGAAAATCGTCCAAAGCAGGAAGTGAAGTTGATTTTGAATATGTTGCTGATCGCACTGGCGGGAATTCCGCGCGGTGGTGTGGTGACAGTAACAGCCGAAGGTCAGGTTCTGAAAGTGAGAGCCCAAGGCGAGCGCGCTAAGATTAATGAGGCTATGGCAGCGGCTCTTAACGGCACGGCTGATCTACTCACTTTGGATGCGCGCTTGGTGCAACCATATTATGCACGGCGATTGGCCGAAGCTGCTGGGCTTGAAATTAAAATGGAAATGGAAAGCGAAAATACTGTTGTGGTGCTCGCCCATTCCACCATGGTGGCCGCCGCTTAAGCATTAACCAATCATTTTGGGGCCTTGTTAACGACAGTGTCGGCCAATCTGAAATTCAATAAAGTTTAACCTAGCTTAGTAAGGCAATCTCAGAGTTCCACCGCATACAACCCGCGACAACTGGAATGGGGAATTACCTTATGTCTGTATTGAATGCACCTGCAAACGGTGGAACTGTGCGCGGAACAAGCGCTAACGACTTAATTACGGGTAGCGGTGCTGCTGATGTGTTGTGGGGCCTTGGTGGCGACGACATTATTAATGGTGGCGACGGCAATGATGTGATTGAAGGCGATGGTTCTTATAATCTTGTCGATGCCGTTCGCTTCAGTGGCAATGCGGTTGTTTCAAATTTAGGACTTGCGAGTTCAAGCTCCAAGCCATTTCTCACATCGATGGGTGCATTGGATGCGACCCATTCAGTATGGCGCATCAGCAACACTTCAGATATTGCAGAAATTGTGCGCTTTGAATCCGCCTCAAATGGCAAAGACGAAGACGGCCCTTATTTTTATACAATTCCCGCGCATTCAGATTTTCTCGTAACCAGCACGAACATGAGTACGCATAAGCTCTATTTTGCTGAACACGGCACAGATTTTAAACAAGTTGACGTGAAAGCTGCTGGAAGCCAAATATTTACGTCTGATCAACTTGTAGCGTCCGGCGTTGATGGTAATGACGTGCTCAGTGGTGGCAATGGCGACGATACTATTCGTGGCTATGGTGGTCATGACATTCTGCATGGCGACGCTGGCAATGACGCGTTAGATGGCGGCACCGGCAATGATTCGCTCGATGGCGGTGTTGGTGCAGATAAGCTTATCGGTGGCGACGGCATTGATACAGCCGATTATTCAATGTCATCTGCAAATGTAAATGTTAATCTTGCCAGTGGCGTTGCCACGAGCGGCGATGCTGAGGGGGATAGTTTCTCAAGTATTGAAAATCTCAACGGTTCAAAATTTAACGACACGCTTGTTGGTGATGCTGGCAACAATGTAATCAACGGTGGCGCTGGCGATGATATGATTTCGGGCGGCGCGGGTGCTGATCAATTGAACGGTGGCGATGGCATTGATACGGTGACCTATGCCAATGCAACATCTGGTGTTGTTCTGGCTTTTACGCAAATGGATGTGCATGGCATCGGCAGCCAATATGCGAATTTGGCGGCAGGCGGTCTCGTTGGAGATGCGCAGGGTGATACCTATAGTGGATTTGAAAATTTTATAGGCACTGGATTCGATGACAAGATCGGTGGTGCTAACGCAGCCATGACTTACAATCTTGGCGCAGGCAATGATGTTTTCGATAATGTTGAAACGCAAAACAATGTCGATACCGTCTATGGTGAAGCTGGCAATGATACAATCTGGACCGGCGGTGGCGATGATTTAGTCTATGGCGGCGCTGGCAATGACGCGCTTTACGGTGAAAATGGTAATGATCTTTTAGTTGGCGGCGAAGGCAATGACTTGCTGGATGGCGGCGCTGGCGATGACACTTTGGTTGGTGGTGCGGGTGCTGACAAGCTGATTGGTGGCGATGGCATTGATACGGCTGATTATTCAAAATCGACTGCTGCGGTCAATGTCAATCTCGAAGACGGCACTGGCAAAGGTGGCGATGCCGAAAGTGATACGCTCACTGGAATTGAAAATTTAGTTGGGTCGGCCTTCAATGATATTTTGACTGGCGGCAATGACGTCAATGTCATTTACGGTGGTGATGGCAACGATACGATAACGGGTGGTCGCGCCGACGACAAAATGTTTGGTGGCGCTGGCGATGACACGTTTGTAGTCGAATGGTCGCATCATGGTGATTATTATGACGGTGGTTCTGGTATCGACACATTCTTAGCCGACATTCCAATACTCGATGCTTATGCGCAGGAGATTGATCTTGCGACGGGCACCAACAATTGGGAAGATCATTTCATCAGCATTGAAAATATTGTCGGTGGTGCCAACAATGACAAGTTCTGGGGCACTGATGGCGAAAACAGCTTCTCGGGTCGCGGTGGCAATGATTTGCTCGATGGTCGCGGTGGTGACGATAAGCTTTATGGTGAAGCTGGCGATGACACGCTGATTGGCGGCGCTGGCAATGATTTGCTCGATGGCGGCGTTGGCAATGATATTCTCATCGGTGGCACGGGTGCTGATAAGATTATCGGTGGTGACGGTGTTGACGTTGTTGATTATTCCGCTTCGGGTGCTGGTGTAAATGTCAATCTTACAACAGGTGTGGGAACAGGTGGAGATGCCGAAGGCGATACGATTACGGGTGTCGAAAATCTCATTGGTTCAAAGTTTGATGACCACCTGACTGGTGATGCAGGCGCCAATAGCATACGTGCTGGTGCTGGAAATGACACGGTATTTGGTTCGGCTGGTGTAGATTTTATGGACGGCGGCGATGGCATTGATACTTTGGATTATACAAATTCAAATGCTGGCGTAAATGTTAATTTATCAAACGGTGCGGCTAGTGGTGGCGACGCTGAAGGCGATACTGTCAGAGGCTTTGAAAATCTTACGGGCTCCAAGTTTGATGATGTGCTGACCGGTGATGCTGGCAATAACATCTTGCGTGGTGGCGAAGGCAATGACATCTTGTTTGGGTCTGCTGGCGACGGCGATGTGATGGATGGCGGTGTCGGCATTGACACTGTCAACTATTCAAACTCGGACGCTGCAGTTACAGTGAACTTGTTCACTGGTATTGGCCAGGGCGGTTTTGCCGCTCATGACACACTGATTGGGATTGAAAATATTACAGGCTCGGCCTTTGATGATTTCTTAGCGGGATATGTTGGCGCTAATATTCTGGACGGGGGCAAGGGTAACGATACGCTATTTGGCGGTGCAGGCGCTGACACATTAATTGGCGGCGAAGGCATTGATACCGCTGACTACTCCACATCTGCAGTCGGCGTTACTCTAAACCTTGCTTTGGGCTCGGGCCTTGGAGGCGATGCTGAAGGCGACACATTGTCAGGCATTGAAAATCTCAATGGTTCAAAGTTTGCTGATACGCTCTACGGCGACAAAGGCAGCAACATCATTTCTGCCGGTGATGGCAATGACCATATTTATGGCACCGGCGGCGGGGACAAGATTGATGGCGGCGCTGGTAAAGACTGGATCGACTATCGCAATTCGAATGCTGCAGTGAATGTCAATCTCGCTCTGGGCGTGGGCCACGGTGGTTATGCTGAAGGTGACACCTATACCAATATCGAAGATATTCGCGGCTCGAAATTTGGCGACACGCTGATTGGCAACGATCAAGCTAACGTCATTTATGCAGGAGCAGGCCAAGACCACATTGAAGGTGGCGGCGGCAATGACATGATCTATTCGGGCGGCGGCTATGACTTTATTGATGGCGGCACGGGCATTGACACGCTCAGCTATATCAAATCCTGGGATAAGATTGTGGTCAACCTTGAAACTGGAATTGGCAAATATGGTGAGGCGTCACAAGACATAATTCTGAATGTCGAAAATCTGATCGGCTCAAAGTTCGACGACATTCTTACCGGCGACAAAGGTGACAATCGCTTGGATGGCGGCGATGGTAAGGACGCTTTACATGGCGGCCTTGGCAATGATCTGCTTGATGGCGGCAATAGTGCTGACGTGCTTGACGGGGGCGCAGGCCTTGACACTGCGACTTATTCTGACGCGTTGGAAGCTGTTTCCTTGAACATGGCAACAGGTGGCACGCTGGGCGAAGCCTTGGGAGACACCTTTATTAATGTGGAAAATATAATTGGCACAGCTTTCGCTGATACGATTACGGGTGATGCCGGTGACAACAAGATTTCTGGTGGTGCAGGCAACGACACATTGAATGGCGCAGGCGGCATTGATTATCTGCTTGGCGGTTTGGGTAACGACACATTGATCGGTGGCACGGGAGCCGACGTGTTTGTGTTTGACGCAAAGTTTGGCAATGACACGATTACTGATTTCTGGGCGGGTGTTGGCCGCACCGACCGGGTGTGGTTGACCCATACTGATATACACAATTACGCCGATGTGCTTTCACACATGACGGATACAGCTGCTGGTCTGGTGTTAAGTGTCAATGCAGGGTTAGACAGCATCACCTTCACAGGCGTGCACTTGCCACAACTGAATTCGGATGACTTTATATTTTAAGTTTTAGAATTCTGAATCCGCTGCACCCGCAAAGGCATTTACGGGGCTTTCGCCCGTAAATGGTTTTTCGCCGAGCAGGCGCTCGACTACGGCTTGCTGCACAGAATCGAGCGTGGAATAAGCATTCACATATGTGGGAACGCGCGGCGCATCGTATAGGTAATAGGGATGCCCAAGCGAGATCATGACGGTGGGTACATCATGCCAATAGCGTTGCATGGCCGTTTTGAAATGCGGATGTTCGGCCATCCAATCTAAATAGATGCGCGAGAGACCGAGCGAGGATTCGACGGCAAAAATATAGAGCAGCAGATCAGTGTTTTCTGGGCTGGGTGGATTTTCAGGATCGAAATTGCTGAGCACAAAGCCACGGGCTTTCAGCTGGTCCATCAGCACAGTCATTTCTTTGCGTGGCGCACCGGGGAACATGGATGGTGATCCGCGATTGACCAAAGTGATCCGTTTATGGCGCGCCACATCGAGCGGCAGAGTTTTGATGGTGTCTTTGACAAGCGTGATTGATCTTCCTGCCACCTCATTAGCAGCGTCTAAATGCTTTTGACTTTTGACGATTGCTTTTGCTTCCGCCAAAGGCGGCAGGCGTTCATCCAAGGTTTTCTGGTGCAAGCCTAGGGTTGCTTTCATGGCGAGGATTCGGGTGACGGCATCATTCAGGCGCTGCTCTGACAGGCGGCCCTCGCGCAAGCCTTTCAGCATGTGTTGATAATCAGCTTCTTCATTGGTAGCGAAGAGAAAAATATCGCAGCCGTTTTCTATCACCTCAGGCACTGAAATGGCGTGCGCAGCCCAAGAGGTGAGGCCAGCCATCGGTGTGGCATCCGATACGATCAGACCGTTGAAGCCCAATTCTTCGCGCAGCAAAGTGTTGTTGAGCAGTTTTGAAACCGAAGCTGGCCTGTAGCGCTCCAAGCCTTTGGCTACGCCATGGTGAGCGGCATAGGCGGGGAGGGCAATGTGGGCGCTCATTACGGTCATCACGTCTGCTGCGATCATGGTTTTATAGATGCGGCCAAACACATCGTGCCAAGCTTCGACTGTGAGCGGATTAATCGTAGTGACCAAATGTTGATCACGCGCATCAAAGCCTTCACCCGGCCAATGTTTGGCGGTGGCAGCGATTCCGTGGCTTTGCAAAGTCTTGATGTGTAAACGACCTTGCGCGATAATTTTTTCAATGTCAGAACCGTAGGACCTTGTGCCGACAATGGCACTGGCGGTTTCACGGTTCACGTCAACCACGGGTGTGAAGCTCCAATTAAACCCGAGCGCTTTTGCTTCCGTACAGACGGCATCTAATAGTTGTTTGGAAAGTTCAAGATCATTAGCCGCAGCAAGACCGAGCTGATTTGGAAAGCGCAACATAGACTCTGCACCGTGGCCTCCACCTTCAATATCGCCCGTTATGAACAGTGGAATTTCGCTCATTTCCATCATCAAGCGAGTGTTTTTCCAAGCTGTTTCTAAATCGGGGCCCATGAAACGATGGATGCCGCCGGGGGATAAACCCGCTAATTTCTGGGCTGTGGCCTTGTCATCACCGATCATGATGTGCACGAAGAGTTGCCGAAGCTTTGCTTCAGTAGAAAGTGCGTCTCGGGTTTTTCGCACCCAATTGATATCGGAGGGTGAAAGATTAAAGGGGGCCAAAGCTAACGAAGTTTCAATGTTCATTTGAGAGCTTCCAAATCACTGCATCCAAATCAGAATCATTAGCGTAAACAGACCCGATGACAAAAGCCCTTTACATATTTTGTTTTGCTCTGCTTTTTGGCGGACTGCTCTATCATTTTGCGGCGCTGAAGGTTTTTAATTTCTTGGTGCCGAAGGATGCTGGGTCTGAACAAATTGCTAGATCGATTTCCTATGGAGTTGATGAGCGCCAACGCTTGGATATTTATCGACCGACGCAAACGGTAGCGGCTTTGCCAGTCTTAATTTTTGTGCATGGGGGTTCATGGAAAGATGGCGAAGGCCATGATTATGAATTTGCTGGGCGGGCTTTTGCGGCACAAGGCTATCTCACATTGGTGATCAGCTACCGCCTGCTGCCGCAACACGCCTATCCTGATTTTGTGGAAGACGTGGCGATGGCCACAGCGTGGGCAAATAGACATGCGAGTGAATTTGGCGGCGATGGTCACCGGATTTTTTTAGTTGGCCATTCAGCCGGCGCTTATAATATTGCGCTCGCGGTTCTCGATGCGCATTACATGAACGACGCTGGAGTTGAGCCCTCGACTATAAAAGGTGTTGCGACATTAGCAGGGCCATTTGATTTTGTGCCGCTCGATTCACCAGCAACGATTGCCACATTCGGTCAAGTCAAAGATTTGGCTGCCACACAACCCATTAACTTTGCTCGTGCGGATGTTCCCCCCTTTTTATTGTTGCACGGCACACCGGACACAACAGTGAAGCCGCGTAACAGTCGTTCGCTTCTAAAACATCTTCAAGACGCAGGTGCGCAAGGCAAATTGATTGAGTATCAAGATGTGAGCCATGTTGGCATTATGTTGGATATTGCCAAGCCATTGCGCGGCAATGCCCCGGTGCTTGCAGACATTGTAGAATTTTTCAAAGATATTGCGAAATAATCGACCACGCTTGATCGTAATGTGAAATCACGTGCGTGGGATTATAGGTTTGCACGGGCTTCGGTGTGTAACCAAAGGTGACAGCCACAACGGGCACGCCGGTGTTTTGGGCAGTGAGAATATCGGTTTCGCTATCGCCGAACATGATCGTGCTGGCGGCATCTATTCCGAGGCGGCTTGCCACCTCACGGTAGGGGGCGGGGTCTGGCTTCATAATGGGCAAGGTGTCACCGCCCACAACGGCGTCAAAAAAATCTGCAATTTTGAGTTCCGCCAAAAGTTTATATGAAAGCCGTTCGACTTTATTAGTGCAGACGCCGAGTTTCAGTTTTGCATCACGCGCTTTGTGAAGAACATCCAACAGACCCGGAAATATCACGCTGTGGCCAGCAATATTATCGGCATAATAGTCGAGAAACGCTAGATTTAGGCGTTTGATCGTTACGTCGTCGACGGGTTCACCTGTTGCCGCGCAACCCATCACGATGAGAGCTCGCGAACCGTGGCCCACGAAGTTTTTAGCCTCTGCATCTGAAATTGGGCGGCGGCCAATGAGCGACAAGGCATGATTGGTGGCGGCAGTTAATTCTGGAGCGGTATCCACCAAAGTTCCATCAAGATCAAAAATCAGGCCTTCAAGTGGCATCGCAATCTCATCATAGCTAGAGCGTTTGTATGGTGGCTACCTCTATGCTAAAGCCCGCTCAAATACCACTCTCAAGGAGAAATAAATGAATATCGGCAAAACTCAAGCGCTTCTCGACATTCTCAAAGATAAGTCTTTGTTGAAAAACCAATGCTATATTGATGGTAAGTGGGTGGGTGGTGCCGATAGCATTAATGTGACCAATCCTGTGGATGAAAGTGTCGTCGGCACGGTTCCAAAACTCGGCAAGGCTGAAGCGCGAGCCGCAATTGAGGCGGCATCCAAAGCGCAAAAGCCTTGGGCAAAAAAGACCGCCAAAGAACGCTCAATAATATTGCGCAAATGGTTTAACCTGATGTTAGAAAACCAGGAAGATCTGGCGCAGATTATGACGGCTGAACAGGGCAAGCCCTTGGGTGAGAGCCGTGGTGAAGTGGTTTATGGTGCAAGCTTTATTGAGTTTTTCGCCGAAGAGGCCAAGCGCATTTATGGCGAGACTATTCCGGTGCCCATGCCCAATTCACGCGCTATTGTGATCAAGCAGGCCATTGGTGTTGTTGCGGCCATCACACCATGGAATTTCCCCAATGCGATGATCACGCGTAAGGCTGGCCCGGCTTTGGCCGCTGGTTGCGCTTTCGTGTGCAAGCCCGCTGGTGAAACGCCATTTTCTGCTTTGGCTTTGGCTGAACTTGCGGATCGGGCTGGCATTCCCGCCGGCGTGTTTTCTGTGATCACGGGCAAGGCTTCTGAAATTGGGGGTGAGATGACATCGAACCCGATTGTGAAAGCGCTGACCTTCACAGGCTCTACGGAAATTGGCCGCATATTGATGGCGCAATGTGCGCCCACCGTAAAGCGGATGGGGCTGGAACTGGGTGGCAATGCTCCATTTATAGTTTTTGATGACGCTGATCTTGATGCGGCCGTTGCGGGTGCGATGATTTCTAAATATCGCAACAATGGCCAAACCTGTGTTTGCGCAAATCGTATTTTGGTGCAGGAGGGCATTTATGATGCATTTGCTTCCAAACTTGCGGTAGCCGTCGGAAAGTTGAAAGTGGGCAATGGAGTTTCCGATGGCGTGACCACTGGTCCGCTGATCAATGCCGCTGCCGTTAAAAAAGTGGAAGAGCATATCACCGATGCCTTGGCCAAGGGCGGCAAGATTGCCACCGGTGGCAAATCACTGGGTGGCAATTTCTTTGAACCTACTATTATTACGAATGTGACAACCGATATGGCTGTGGCGCGGGAAGAAACATTTGGTCCACTTGCGCCATTGTTTAAATTCAAAACTGAGGAAGAAGCCATTGCCATGGCCAATGACACCGAATTTGGCTTGGCTTGCTATTTCTATACGCGCGACATTGGCCGCGTCTGGCGCGTGGGTGAGGCTCTAGAATATGGCATGGTTGGTATTAATGAAGGCATCATCTCCACAGCTGAGGTGCCGTTTGGTGGCATGAAAGAATCTGGCATTGGCCGCGAAGGCTCCGCCCACGGCATGGAAGAATATTTAGAGATGAAATATATGTTGATGGGTGGTTTGAATACATGAGCCTTGAAGACCAAAAGAAAGCTGCTGCCGAAGAAGCAGTTAAATATGTGCAGCCCGGCATGAAAGTGGGCTTGGGCACGGGCTCCACTGCGAATTATTTTATCGACGCCCTTGCCGCACGCAAGATTGACGTAACTTGCATTGCCACTTCGGCCGCTTCTCAAGCGCGTGCTGAGAAGCTTGGTCTTAAAATGTCTAACATCGACGATCATCCATTTATTGATGTTACTGTTGATGGGGCAGATGAATTTGATTCTGAGCTTCGTCTTATTAAGGGTGCAGGGGGTGCTATGCACCGCGAAAAAATTGTGGCCTCCTCTTCGCGCTTTATGGTGGTGATTGCTGATCAATCCAAGCAGGTTAAAACGCTTGGAAAATTTGTGCTGCCAGTGGAAGTTTCACGGTTTGGTGTGAATGCCACTGCTTGGAAAATCGAACGGGCGTTAAAGCACATGAATTTGCCGACCAAAATGGTTTTAAGGCAACGTGATGACAAGGCCTTCATAACTGAACTGGGCAATGCGGTTATTGATTGTTCGCTGGGTGCCATTGCAGAGCCTGAAAAGCTTGATACCTTATTGAACAACATTCCAGGTGTGATTGAAACCGGATTGTTCATTGGCATTTGCGGTGTTGTTTATATGGGCACAGACAATGGCGTTGTGGAATTGGTTCGCAAATGAATTTTGACTACGATCTCTTCGTTATTGGTGCAGGCTCCGGTGGCGTGCGGGCTGCGCGAATTGCGGCTAAGCATGGCGCAAAAGTTGCTATTGCTGAAGAATTTCGTGTGGGTGGCACTTGCGTCATTCGTGGTTGTGTTCCCAAAAAGCTTTTAGTTTACGCTTCAAAGTTCGCTGAGGAATTTGAGGACGCGGTTGGGTTTGGATGGACCACGCAAAAAGTGTCTTTCGATTGGGCGACACTGATTGCAAATAAAGACAAAGAAATAGATCGCTTAAATCGCGCTTATATTCGTAATCTTGAATCAGCCGGAGCTGAGCTTATTCAAGAACGGGCGACGATCAAAGATAAGAATACGGTGCAGCTCGCTTCGGGACGCCTGATCACTGCGAAAACTATTTTGATTGCCACAGGGGCAGCCCCTTTTGTGCCACGTCATTTGACTGGGCATGAACTGGCGATTACCTCAAATGATGCGTTTCATTTGGAGCGACTGCCGCGCCGAATGGTGATTGTGGGTGGGGGGTATATCGCTATAGAATTCGCGGGCATTTTTGCTGGACTGGGCGTTGAGACTATTTTGGTTTTGCGCGGTGAGCAGATTTTGCGCGGCTTCGATGACGATATTCGTTCGCATCTTGCCGCTGAAATGATAAAAAAAGGCATTGAAATTAAGACTTGTTCAGATGTTTCCAAAATTGAACGCTCGGGCGATGGTGTGCGTGTGACGCTGGAAGATGGTGCAGTCATTGGTGCCGGCCAAATTATGTTTGCTACGGGCCGCATTCCGAACACGCATGAACTCGGTTTGGAGAATGTGGGTTTGCATGGCAATGCCCATGGTGCAGTGGCGGTGAATGAATTTTCGCAGACGGTAATTGAAAGTATCTATGCGGTGGGTGATGTGACCAATAGGGTGAACCTCACGCCGGTGGCCATTCGCGAAGGCCATGCTTTTGCCGATACTGTGTTTGGTGGAAAGTCCATTGTTGTGAATCATGCGCGCATTCCAACAGCAGTTTTCTCGCAACCGGAATTGGGCGTAGTAGGTTTGACTGAAGCGCAGGCTCGCTCTGCTCATTCTCAAATAGATATTTACAAAACCAGTTTCCGCGCCATGAAGCATACGCTTTCAGGCCGCGATGAACGCACGTTTATGAAATTGATTGTGGATGCGGAAACCGATGTGGTTCTTGGCTGTCATATTTGTGGCGAAGGTGCAGGCGAAATGGCGCAGCTTCTCGATATTGCCATCACCTGTGGTGCAACGAAAGCACAATTTGATGCGACGATGGCGGTGCATCCGACTGCTTCAGAAGAGCTGGTGACGATGCGAGAAAAATCGGTTGCCTGATTAGCCCGCACCCATTCTATTCCCCGCATCCCGACCCGCATTCTGATAGGCCTCTGCTAGAGTGGGATAATTAAAAGTGGTGTTGACGAATAAATCCATTGTGCCTTTCAAATTGATCACTGCTTGACCGATGTGGATGAGGTCCGTTGCCCCTTCCCCCATAATGTGGCCACGTGAAGTTTCGCGGAATCGTGCCACTCTGCATTCATAAGCGACACCTGCTGCGTGCGCTTGCACTTCCGACCGGCCCCCAGTGGAAATTTCAGGCACGGCATAAATTCCGTAGGGGAATGTTTCGGGGGGTGGTGGCAGCGTGATGCCAAAGGCATCGCAGGGCGCCACCCGACCTTGCTCCGTTGAGGTTGAGGCACGACGGGGAAAGCCGATCACGTTGCCTTCTGATAAATGTTTGGTGAGCTCGTTTGAAAGGTGAGGGGATCAACTTAAATGCGACCGCGGCCATCTATCTCAATGCCGACAGTGTCGAGTCTTAGGCTGCCCACATTACCAGTGCGGCCCGCAGCATAGAGCAGCACTTCGCTGCGCAAAGTGCGGCCATCGCTCAGCAGCACTTTTAAACTTTTGTCGTTAGCGATAATTTCTTTCACATTGGTGCCAAGACGGATGGTCATGCCGCGATCACGCATTTGGTAGATGAAATCATCGACCAGTTCACGGTGAACAAAATCGAGAATAGTGTTGCGGGGTTCTATTAACGTCACGGGAACATCGAGAGCCGAAAATATGGTGGCATATTCAACGCGAATAACCCCGCCGCCTCATCTTCGGCCCTTGTCCTCAACCATGACGGATTTACCAATTTTGGCCGATTGCACGGTGGCGCGGCTGCCGGCTGGTCCGCTGCCAATCACCAACATATCAAAGTAATTCATTTTCTAGTTCCCCACTGTAAGCAACCATAAGACTTTATTATTGTGCGGCGCACACGACGCAAAAGGGAATATCCGAGGCGATTTGGTGTATTATAAGAACAATGACCACGGCAAACTTCAGAAATGACTTGGTGAAAGAGCTTCCCTATCTGCGCCGCTTTGCGCGTGGACTGTGTGGGGATGCGTCATTGGCTGATGATTTGGTTCAGGATTGTGTGGAACGGGCTTTGAAGAAAAACCATCTTTATGATCCCGAGCGCCCTTTCCGGGCTTGGCTCTATGCGGTGCTGCGCAACATTTATGTGAGTAATTGGCGGCGTAATGCGAAGTTTACGGGTGCCAAAAATGTTGATGACTTGGTTGGCTTGGAGGGTTCTGTTCAACCCGATCAGGACAGCAATTTTTCCATAACGCTGATCACCGAAGCGCTGGATACTTTGCCCGCACAACAACGCGAGGTGCTGGTGCTGATCAGTTTGGAAGAGATGAGCTACAAAGATGCGTCTGAAATTATTGGTGTGCCAATTGGCACCATCATGTCGAGGCTTTCGCGGGCGCGGTCCCATTTGCAAAATATATTGGAAAAGCGTGGAACCCCAGTTCTGCGCCGGGTGAAGTAAATGACATTTGAAACAGTTGAAAATTGGGCCTTACACGCTTTTGCCGATGATGAATTGGAGGGTGATGAGCGCAAAGCCATGGAGCGGCTGCTTGATGAAAACGATGACGCGCGGAAGGCCTTGGCTGCAATCAATTATCAAAAGTCAGAACTGCGCAAGGCTTTTGGTGGTGTTGTTGATGAAGTGGTGCCTTTTTCTTTAATCGCAACTGCGCAAGGGCGTGGCGTGCGCGGCTTGTTGCCTTATGCGGCGATGGCGGCCTCGATTGCACTGGTGGTGATGGGGGCGGCAGGTGGCTGGTATTCGGCGCAGCACAGTGAAAGCGTGCAGACGGCTGATCTGGCACATCGGGCTTTGGTTGCCCATGAGATTTATTCAGTTGAAGTACGACATCCGGTGGAAGTTGCAGCTTCTGAGCATGATCATCTGCAAGCGTGGCTTTCTAAGCGCATCGGCACGGCAATCAAGATACCGAACTTGGATACAGAAGGCTTTACATTGTTGGGTGGGCGTTTGGTGACGGCGGGCGACAATCCTGCTGGGCAACTGATGTATGAAACAACTGATAAGCAGCGCTTGACAATTTTCATTGCGACCAACACGGATAGCAAAGACTCCGCTTTGCGTCTGGTAGAAAATGGCAAGCTGATCACCTGCTATTGGCGCGATAATAAGCTTGCTATGGCTGTGACGGGTGATCTGGCTAAAGCGGATATGATGGTGCTGGCTAAAAACATTTACGAACAAATGGATGTTAAGGGTTAAGCCGCAATTCTAGAGCGCGTTTCAATTTGTCTTTACTTGTTTCAGTGGCGGCGAAAATTTCTTTCACTTTAAAAAATTCTCCGGCACCAAATTGGTCGACCTCAGGTGAGATATAAATATCTGGTGGGTGCTGAGCGCGGCGTAAATCGGCGAGTTCATGGAACATGATCAGCAAGGAGCCCACCGCCAATTCTAGATTTGAAGGATGCGACCGCTTGATTGGTCGCGGCCTGCCCGTCACATCAATTGCAACCACAACATCCATGCCATCAGTTACATGGTTGAAGGGCACTGGATTTTTCACTCCGCCATCAACATGAATGCGACCCTCTATTTGGGGAGCAGAGATCAATCCCGGAACAGCGATGGAAGCCCCAACGGCTTGCAGGACAGAGCCTTTGGTGAGAACAACTTCTTCCATGCGTTCAAAATCGGTGACGATGATTTTGAGTGGAATGAATTGGTTTTCGATCTGTTGCGGCAAAGAGTTGGGCAAGGCAATATCAGCTAATTTTTGCCCGTCGAGTTGTAGCGACATCAAGCTCTTGAGGGAAAAGATGTCACCAATTTTTGCTTGCTTAGCACCGAACACATAACGGGCCATCTGAAGTTTGTTAGACAGAAGATGAATGGCGTGTTCGCGCAAATCTTTGCCGCTCATGCCGCCTGCATAAGCCGCGCCCACCAGAGCGCCCATGCTGCTTCCGGCTATAACTGCTGGTTTTATGCCAAGTTCATCGAAGGCTTCGAGCATTGGAATGTGAGCAAGACCGCGTGCCCCACCACCGCCCAGAGCAAGCCCGATTTTCAGCTCTGCTGCCATTTTCTAAATTGCTCGCCAACCAATATCGCGTCGGCAGAAGCCTTCGGGCCAATCGATCTTGTCTACTGCAGCATAGGCATTTTGCTGCGCCTCTTTGGGGTTGGCCCCCAGTGCAGTGACATTGAGAACGCGACCCCCATTGGCGACGATAAATTCACCGTCGATCGCCGTACCCGCGTGGAAGACTTCAACGTCTTTCCCAAAATCTTGTGATAATCCATTGATGTGGCTGCCTTTTGCTACATCACCCGGATAGCCTTTTGTACACAGGACAACAGTGAGTGCGGTTTCAGGTTTCCAACGCACGGAGATTTTGTCGAGAGTGCCATCTACGCTGGCTAATAATAACGTGAGCAGATCATCACGCAAACGCGGCACGAGAACTTGCGTTTCAGGATCGCCAAAGCGCGCATTATATTCAATCAGTTTGGGCCCATCGCGGGTGAGAATAAGGCCCGCATAGAGAACGCCCTTATAAGGGTGGCCCAGGCCGGCTAACGCCTTCACGGTGGGTTTTATAATTTTTTCTAAAACATCCGTACACAGAGCATCTGTCATGCACGGGGCTGGTGAGTAAGCGCCCATACCACCCGTGTTGAGGCCAGTATCGCCATCGCCCACCCGCTTGTGATCTTGCGCAGTGGCAAGAGGCAACACATTTACACCGTCGGACAAAGCAAAGAAACTGGCTTCTTCGCCTTCCATGAATTCTTCAATTACGCACTCGCCTTCACCAAAGCGGCCTGCAAAAATTTCTTTCACTGCGGCTTCGGCTTCGAACATAGTCGTCGCAACGGTCACACCTTTGCCAGCGGCCAAACCATCGGCCTTGATCACAATCGGAACACCATTTTTGCGTAGATAGGCGAGTGCCTTTTTTTCATCTTTGAAGCGCGCATAGGCAGCGGTTGGAATTTCAAATTTGGCGCACAGGTCTTTGGTGAAACCTTTGGAGCCCTCCAACTGGGCTGCAAATTTTGTTGGGCCGAATGCTTTTATCCCTGCTGCATTAAGTTCATCGACCAGCCCCGCTACGAGAGGGCCTTCTGGACCAACAACGACAAAGCCGATCAAGTTTGACTTGCAAAAATCAATGACGGCCGCGTGGTCTGTCACCTTCAAGGCTGCGATCTCGGCCAATTTGGCTATGCCGGGGTTGCCGGGCGCGCAATAGAGCTTTGTCAGCAGTGGGCTTTCTGCCAGCGCAAAAGCCAGTGCATGTTCGCGGCCGCCAGAGCCTATGAGAAGAACGTTCATCGGGCTTCCTTTTATGTTAGAAGGCCTTGTCGCAACCCAGTGCGGCAGAATCAAGAGAAACTAATTAATGTCCACACTGCCTGAATATGACCCCGAAACGGGCGAGATTATCGAAGCTGTAAAGCCGAATCTCGGTGAGCAATCGGTGACCGAACTTTCTCATGCTTTAAAACGCACTTTGGAGGACCGGTTTGGCCATGTGCGCGTGCGGGGCGAGATTTCGGGTTATCGCGGGGCTCATTCCTCGGGCCATTGCTATTTTGCGCTAAAAGATGACGGGGCCAAGCTGGACGCCGTGATCTGGCGTGGCGCTTTCAATAAGTTGCGATCCAAGCTGCAAGAAGGGCTGGAAGTGATCGCCACGGGCAAGATCACGTCTTATCCGGGCAAGTCGAATTATCAAATTGTGATTGAAAATGTAGAGCCTGCAGGCGTTGGCGCTCTCATGGCGCTGCTGGAAGAACGCAAGAAAAAGCTGTCGACAGAAGGATTGTTTGACCAGAGCCGCAAACGTGCGTTGCCCTACTTGCCGGAATTGATTGGCATTGTCACATCGCCCACCGGGGCGGTGATCCGTGATATTTTGCATCGCTTGAATGATCGTTTTCCACGCCATGTGATTGTTTGGCCAGTGCGCGTGCAGGGCGAAACAGCGGCAGCGGAAGTGGCGGCGGCCATTCAAGGTTTTAACGCCATGGCCAAACGACCTGATTTGCTGATTGTAGCGCGGGGTGGTGGTTCACTTGAAGATTTGTGGTGTTTCAACGAAGAAATCGTCGTTCGGGCGGCTGCAGACAGTGAAATTCCGCTGATTTCTGCGATTGGCCATGAGACGGACACTACGCTCATCGATTATGCATCCGATTGGCGGGCACCGACGCCTACAGCTGCTGCTGAGCGGGCGGTTCCGGTGCGGGTGGATTTGCTGGCCGAAGTGGCCTCTTTGCACGCCCGACAGAGGCGCACTTTGGGGCGAATAGTGTCTGATGCACAGGTTCGTTTGCGTTCGGCGGCGCGCGCCTTGCCCAAGCCGGATGAGATTTTAGCCTTGGCACGACAGAGCCTTGATACATCGACCGCCAAATTACCAAGGGCTTTAAAAGCCAACCTTCAAGACCATGCTGTGCGTTTAGCTCGAAGTTCGGGATCGCTTTCCGTCAAACCTTTGACCTTGCGTGTCTTAGAACAGCGCCGCCGTTTGGGCGAGCAAAATGGCCGAATGGGCCGCGGCATTAGTCAAATACTCGCAAAGCGGAAAGATCGGTTGGTCGCGGAAGCTAAAATGTTTGGTTCACTTAATTATCGTTCGGTTTTGGCGCGGGGTTTTGCCGTGGTTCGAGATCAACACCAGCGCCCGCTGCGCGGTGTTTCGGGGGTCAAGGAAATGGCTATGCTTGAAGTGGAGATGGATGATGGCCGATTGAATGTCGTCGTTCCCTCAAAGAAGCACCAAGGTTCGCTCTTTTAAAATTGACAAAAACTTGCTAATGAAAATTCATGAATTTCATTGATCCAATCTTGCCACCGCAACGCGAAGCGAAAATTAAATATTTAGACGGCGATTATCAAATTTTGCGCGAGGGCGAATTTGTGCGCTGTGCAATTTCTGGCGATCCTATTCGCATCGACAATCTGCGCTATTGGAGTGTTGATAAGCAGGTGGCTTTCAAATCAGCTTGGGAGTCTTTTCTTGATAGCCGCCGCTGATTAGATAACATTCATAAATTTGTGCCAAAAACTCACGAGATGGGAATGGTAAAATGGCATGAACTGATCTTGGGTCAGGATGACCAAATTGGCGCCAATTAAAAGTGCCTGAATCATTTGACCGACGCCATTTTTTACCGCGGAGCGACCGCGCATTCTGCGAATGATCAAGAAAATGAAAATAACTGAATTAATTGCAAGCAATTGCATGATCAGCGGGGGATTGCCTTTGGTTAAGGTCTCATACCACACCTCCCAATGGGTTCTCTTGAAGAGTTCGATCATAGCTGCCCTATGGCCTCTTTGGTGTGCGATTTGATGATTATTTTATGGACTGAACATTAAGGTTTAGTTGAAGTGTTGAGTTAGTTTGTAGGCAATTCCCCAAAACCCTGTTGCAATAGGCTGGTGCAGTGCACAATCAGGGTCTATATAGGTGGTCACAAATGGGTATGGAGTTAGAGTTATGAATTCGAATTGGACACCTGATAGCTGGCGTAAATTTCCGGTGATGCAGATGCCTGACTATCAGGATGCTGAAAAACTGAAAGTGGTTGAATCGCGCTTGGCTGGCTTTCCTCCTTTGGTTTTTGCAGGTGAAGCGCGCAAATTAAAGCGCAAGCTGGCGCGGGTGGCCGAGGGCAAAGCATTTTTACTGCAAGGCGGTGATTGCGCGGAGAGCTTTGCTGAGCATTCAGCCGATAATATTCGTGATTTCTTCCGCGTGTTCTTGCAAATGTCGGTGGTTCTCACATTCGCTGGTGGTGTTCCCATCGTCAAAGTGGGTCGCATTGCCGGGCAGTTTGCTAAGCCACGCTCTTCACCCACCGAAACCATTGATGGTGTGGAATATCCAATTTATCGTGGTGATATTGTGAATGACTCGGAAGCCACTTTGGCTGGCCGCATCCCTGATCCTGAGCGCCAGATTATGGCTTATCGCCAATCGGCGGCCACGTTGAATTTGCTGCGGGCATTTGCCCAAGGCGGTTATGCCAATCTTGAACATGTGCATAAATGGACGCTTGGATATTTGAAAGATTCGCCGGCTTCTGAGCAATATCAGGAGTTGGCAGACCGGATCACTGAAACCATGGGCTTCATGAAGGCGATTGGCATAACGGCTGAGACTGCACCCCAATTGCGCTCCACTGATTTCTTCACCAGCCACGAAGCCTTGCTACTGGGCTACGAAGAGGCCATGACTCGCACGGATTCGACCAGCGGCGATTATTACGCCACATCGGGCCATATGTTGTGGATTGGGGATCGCACGCGCCAGCTTGACCATGCCCATGTGGAATTTGCGCGGGGTATTAAAAACCCAATCGGTTTGAAATGTGGTCCATCCTTGAAGCCGGACGAGTTGATCAAATTAATCGATATTCTCAACCCCGAAAACGAACCTGGGCGTTTAACGCTTATTGCTCGGTTCGGTGCAGATAAGGTTGAATTGCACCTGCCGGATTTGATCCGCGCTGTGAAGCGTGAGGGCCGTGTCGTGGTTTGGTCATGTGACCCGATGCATGGCAACACCATCAAGGCCACATCTGGTTATAAGACGCGGCCTTTCGATGCGATTATGACTGAGGTGCGGCGCTTTATGGGTGTGCACCAAGCTGAGGGCACCCATGCGGGCGGGGTTCATGTTGAGATGACTGGCAAAGATGTGACGGAATGCACAGGCGGCCTGCGCGCCCTGCGGGATGAAGATCTCAATGATCGGTATCACACGTTCTGTGACCCGCGCCTCAACGCAGCACAAGCTTTGGAACTTTCATTCTTGGTGGCTGATGAGTTGAAAAAAGAATTGGCCTCACGCCCCAAAACTTGGGTCGATGAGGAAGCCGCTGAGGCTGCGGAATAATTTTTTGAACCTTGAAGAATTCTGGCACGATTACGATATGTAATCGTGCCAGTTTCATTTTAAAGCAGGAGTTTCTATGATCGATCTCTATTATTGGCCCACGCCGAATGGCCACAAGATTACCGTTTTTCTCGAAGAAGCGGGGCTTGAATATGAAATTCACCGCGTGAACATCGGCACAGGTGAACAGTTTAAGCCAGAGTTTTTGGCGATTTCGCCGAATAACCGTATGCCAGCCATTGTAGACCATGCCCCTGCAGGTGGCGGGGCTCCGATTAGTGTTTTTGAATCAGGTGCCATTCTTTTGTATCTTGCTGAGAAGCTAGGAAAGTTTATTCCAAGGGATATCCGCGGTCGTGTTGAGGTTCTGCAATGGTTAAATTGGCAGATGGGTGGCCTTGGCCCGATGGCTGGGCAAAATGGCCACTTCAATGTCTATGCGCCCGAAAAAATTCCCTATGCGATTGATCGCTATACTAAAGAAACTAACCGTCTTTATGGGGTGCTGAACAAGCGACTTGCCGACCGCGAGTTTGTGGCGGGTAAATATTCCATCGCTGATATGGCAATCTATCCTTGGATTGTACCCTATGAAAACCACAAGCAAAAGCTGGAAGATTTCCCGCATTTGCAGCGTTGGTTTAACGTTATCAAAGCTCGGCCTGCTGTAGTGAAAGCCTATGCCGCGGCGGGGGCTTCTTATGCAAAACCTATGACCGATGAAGAAAGGAAAGTTTTGTTCGGGCAAACAGCGCGGGCTTAAGCGCTGATTTCAAAACCTTCCGGCTGTGCTGGGGTTTTTCCGCGCAGCTCGTTTCCGATATGCGTAAACAACGCGACGAGAACTATTACCCCACCCAATAACGTTGCGGGGGCTGGCGTTTCGCTCATCAGCAGCCACACCCAAAACGGTGTGAAGGGCACTTCAAGGGCTGCGATCAATGTGGACTCAGCCGCCGGAATTTTACGCGAACCCAGGGTGTAAAAAATCAATCCAGCGCCATTTTGCAAAATGCCAAAGCCTGCGATCAAGGCCATATCATGTGCGGTCACGGTGTTGGGTGCCGCAAACCAGAAACTGAAAAACGAGCACAGATAGGCCGAAGCCGCCATGGCGGGCAACATGGGCACATTGCGGTTCTGCCGTAGCAATACCGAGAAGCAGGCCATGCACAGCGTCATTAATAAAGCGAGCACCTTGCCGAGCATCGAGCCGCCAAAACCAGCGCCTGCGATCATCACGATGACACCTGCTAAGGCTACGGCACTGGAAATCAACGTGGAGCGCGATGGTCTTTCACCGATCGCAAAATAAGCAATACCAGCGGTGATGAACGGCACCGTGGCATAAATCACCATAGCATCAGCCACCGAGCCATAGCGCAGCGAGCCAATGCCGGTGATCATGCCTGCCGCCGATAGCACGGCCACGGCCAATGAAGGCCAGCGCTGGGTTTTTAAAGCGGGCAGGGCGTTCTTGCCCTCCAAAACGAAGAAAGCCAGCAATACTAATGAGCCAGAAAACAAGCCGCGCCAAAACAACATGGTGAAAAGTTCAGCCGAAATCGCTCTGGTGAAAAGACCCGATGATGACCAGCACAAGGCTGCGCAGGCGACAAGCGCTAATCCAAGGCGATGCTGATTCTGAGCCATTCACACACTCTAAATTACGTTTACCAATCAGACCTTGACGGCAGCGCCGCAATCGCGCATTTTGCCGACATGATCACAGCCCGCCCCTATGCCTGCATCATTTGCAGCATTATTATTAACTAGCGAACCATATCGCTGGCTGGGCGCCGATTGACTTAAAATCATCTAAAGCGTTTCCCAAGGCTAGCGAGCCCGGTGAGAGCCTTGAGGAAGATTATGAGCCTACGCCTTTACAATACCCTGACCCGCCAAAAAGAAGAGTTCGTTCCCATCGACGCTTCCAATGTGCGCCTTTATGTGTGCGGCCCCACGGTCTATGATTTTGCCCATATCGGCAACGCACGGCCGGTGATTGTCTTTGATGTGCTGTATCGGCTGCTACGCCATATTTATGGTGCGGATCACGTCAAATATGTGCGCAACATCACCGATGTGGATGACAAGATCAACGCAAGGGCTTTGCGTGATTTTCCAGACCTGCCGCTGAATGATGCCATTGCACGGGTGACCGAGAAAACGGCTGATCAGTTTCAGGCTGATGTGAAGGCGCTGGGTTGCTTGGAGCCTACGGTGCAGCCACGGGCCACTGACAATATCGCTGGCATGATTGAAATGATCAGCACACTGATCAATAAGGGTCATGCTTACGTTGCCAATGGTGAAGTGCTGTTCAGTGTGGGTTCGATGAAGGATTATGGCAAACTTTCCAACCGCAATCTTGATGACCAGCAAGCCGGTGCCCGAGTGGCGGTGGAACCCCACAAGAAAAATCCTGCTGATTTTGTGTTGTGGAAATTATCCGGCACTGAGGAGCCAGGCTGGGAAAGCCCATGGGGCCGCGGCCGCCCCGGCTGGCACATCGAATGCAGCGCCATGAGCAAGCGCTATTTGGGAGAGGTGTTTGACATTCATGGCGGTGGGTTGGATTTGATCTTCCCGCACCACGAAAACGAAATCGCGCAAAGCCGTTGCGTTCATGGCACGGAGGTGATGGCCAATGTGTGGATGCATAACGGGTTTCTGCAGGTTGAAGGGCAGAAGATGTCCAAGAGCTTGGGGAATTTTTATACTATTCAACAAATGCTCGCATCGAACGACTTCTCAAATCAAATGTGGCATGGAAAAGTGCTTCGCCTCGCTATGATCATGACTAATTACAGACAACCAATCGATTGGACAGTTGATCGATTAGATGAAGCTCGTAAACTTTTGAGCGACTGGATTACTGCCGCAAATGGTTATGCAGGTAAAAGTCAGCCCTCCCATGAATTGATCGATGCGCTTTCCGATGATTTGGATTCTTCTTCGCTACTAGTGATACTTCATAGTCATTACAGGGAAGCCAAATCTCGATTGAATGGTAATGCTTGTGCATCATTGGCGGCAGCGTTGGAATTTCTAGGAATTTGGAATGGCGAAACTGCTATCGAAGTACTGGGGCATGGAGTGAAGGTTACTACGATCTCAAAAGACGTCATTGATAGATTGGTCGAAGATCGACTCGTTGCCCGTCACACAAAGAACTGGAAAGAATCTGACCGCATTCGCGACGAGCTTGATGCGATGGGTGTTGCGATTAAGGACAATAAGGATGGGACGACGAGTTGGGAGGTTAAGCGATGAGTTTGCGTCAACCAGCCCCCTCATCCGCCCTTCGGGCACCTTCTCCCTCGAGGGGAGAAGGGCAGGAAATAAAGAGTAAGAAAGAAGCGACGTCTAATCTTCCTTCTCCCCTCGAGGGAGAAGGTGGCGCACTTGCGCCGGATGAGGGGGCTGTTCGCAGCAAGACTCAATTTGCAAAAAATCTTCGTCGTACGATGACTGACGTTGAGGTGAAGCTGTGGAATGCTTTGCGTGATCGTCGATTTGAGAATTTCAAGTTTCGTCGGCAGGTTCCCATTGGGAAATATATCGTCGATTTTGTATGCCAAGATCGCAAACTGATTGTGGAACTTGATGGCTGTCAGCATTTAGATTCAAGAGTTGATGCTGTGCGTGATGCTTGGCTGCGTTCAGTTGGGTATAGGGTTTTACGCTTTTGGAATATTGATGTGAATCAAGCGATTGATGGAACCTTGCTGGCTATTCTCGACTCGTTGAATCACCCCCTCATCCGCCCTACGGGCACCTTCTCCCTCGAGGGGAGAAGGGTAGAAAGTGAAAGCTTATGACGCGCGAACGCCTTTATCTTTTCGACACCACCTTGCGCGATGGGCAGCAGACGCCCGGCGTTACGTTTTCACTGGATGACAAGCTTGTGATCATGGACATGCTCGACAAGTTGGGTGTGGATTATATTGAGGGGGGTTACCCTGGTGGTAATCCGACAGATAGTGCTTTGTTTAGTGAGGCGCGCAAGACGCGGGCGACCTTCACGGCCTTTGGCATGACCAAGCGGGCGGGGCGGTCGGCTTCTAATGATCCGGGTTTGCAGACTTTATTGCAGGCGCACTCTGAGGCGATTTGTTTTGTGGCCAAGTCTTGGGATTATCATGTGCGTGTTGCGCTGGGCTGCACCAATGATGAGAACCTTGAGAGCATTAGTGATTCCGTTTCGGCGGCAAAGGCGGCAGGCAGAGAAGTGTTGGTGGATTGTGAGCATTTCTTTGATGGTTACAAAGCCAACCCCACTTATGCCACGGCCTGCGCCAAGACGGCTTATGATGCCGGTGCGCGCTGGGTGGTTTTGTGCGACACAAATGGTGGCACTCTGCCTGCCGAAGTTTCTGAAATCGTCCGTGTAATGACGAAAACGATTCCGGGTTCGCATTTAGGTATTCACGCTCATAATGATACGGAACAGGCAGTGGCGAATTCTTTGGCCGCTGTGGATGCTGGGTGCCGTCAAATTCAAGGCACGCTTAATGGACTTGGCGAACGCTGTGGCAATGCCAATTTGGTCTCGATCATTGGTACATTGGGTTTGAAACGTCAGTATACGGAGCGATTTGAGACGGCTGCGAAGCTCTCCGAACTCACGGCGATCTCGCGTGGTTTTGATGAATTGCTAAACCGCTCGCCCTTTGCACAAGCACCTTATGTGGGCAAAAGTGCATTTGCCACAAAGGCCGGCATTCATGCTTCGGCATTAGCGAAGGAGCCGGAGACTTATGAACATGTGCCGCCGGAATCAGTGGGTAACACGCGGCGTATTTTGGTTTCGGATCAGGCTGGAAAATCCAATCTTCTCGCTGAACTCAAGCGCATCAATATCGATATAGCCAAAGACGATGCGCGCCTTGATCATCTGCTGCGCGAAGTGAAAGAGCGCGAGAATCAGGGCTATGCCTATGATGGAGCGGATGCTTCGTTTGAGCTTTTAGCGCGGCGCATTCTGGGTGATGTCCCACATTATTTTGATGTGCAATCCTTCGATGTGAATGTGGGCCAGCGCGATGGCAAAATGTATTCCGAAGCGGTTGTGAAAGTTCTGGTTGATGGCGAGGTGCTTATCAGCTCGGGCGAAGGCAATGGGCCTGTGAGTGCTTTGGATGTGGCGCTGCGTAAAGACCTTGGCAAATATCAGCGCTTCATCGAGAACATGGAACTGGTTGATTATAAAGTGCGTATCCTCAATGGCGGCACCAGTGCTACCACACGGGTGTTGATTGAAAGCCGCGATGACAAAGGTGAGCGTTGGTTTACGGTTGGCGTTTCGCCAAACATTGTTGAAGCTTCATTCCAAGCCTTGTTAGACGCCATCAATTTTAAATTGCTGCGTGAGAATGTGAGCGCCTGATGTTTTCAAAATTATCTGAGCCGAATAAGGGCGTATTATTTGCTGTCATCGCTCATTTGTTTTGGGGTGGTATGGCGGTTTATTTTGGTTTCATGCGCCACATCAACCCGATGGAGATTGCGGTGAACCGAGGCGTGTGGTCGGTGCCGATTGCGGCGGTGGTGATTTGGCAGCTTGGTTTGTTTAAAAATGTGTGGGCGAACTTAAAAAACCCACGAACGGTTTTGCTGCTGGCCTTCACAAGTATCACCATCGTTTTCAATTGGACACTTTATATTTGGTGCATTCAACACGGGCGCACTTTGGACGCGAGTTTAGGTTATTTCATCAATCCGCTTTTGAATGTGGTGGTGGGCTATCTTTTTTTGGGAGAGCGCTTCACCCGCGCGCAATTTCTTGCCATAGGATTGGCTTGTCTTGCGGTTTTAGTGCAGACGATTTCATCGGGTGTTTTTCCGGTGATTGGGCTTTCATTGGCAAGCAGTTTTTGTCTTTATGGCTTGTTGCGCAAGACGGTCAATGTTGGAGCCGTGGAAGGATTTTTCATCGAGGTGCTGATCCTTGCGGTGCCGCTGCTGTTGGTCGAAGTGTGGCTGGCCCGACAGGGCGAGATGCATTTTGGGTCGAATGTTTTTGATACGTTAATGTTGCTGGGTTGCGGCGGATTCACAGCTGGTGCTTTGATTTTCTTCGCGGCATCGTTGAAGCGCTTGCGCTATTCTACGGCGGGGCTGCTGCAATATATTTCACCATCGCTGGTGTTTCTTACGGCCGTGTTTCTGTTCAAAGAACATATCGATATTTGGAAGTTCTCGTCCTTCGCCATAATCTGGTTGGCATTGGTAATTTATTCGGTGTCGTCACTGCGCGAAGAAAGTGCCAAAGAAAAACCCGGCTTTTAAGGCCGGGTTTTTAAAATTCTATTTTTTGGTTCTTACGCGATGCGCAACATTTCTTCGTGATCATGTTCATGACCCGGCATTGGCGGTGCACCTTCGCGCAGCACATAGCCACGGCCCCAAACGGTTTCAATGAAATTCTTGCCTTCAGCGGCGTTGGCAAGCTTTTTGCGAAGCTTACAAATAAACACGTCGATGATTTTGAGTTCTGGTTCGTCCATGCCACCATAAAGGTGGTTGAGGAACATTTCTTTGGTGAGGGTTGTGCCCTTGCGGAGCGAAAGAAGCTCCAGCATTTGGTATTCTTTGCCAGTCAAGTGAACGCGTTGGCCACCCACTTCCACTGTTTTGGTATCGAGATTGACGAGTAGTTCGCCTGTCAGAATTACTGATTGAGCGTGGCCCTTGGAACGACGGACAACCGCGTGGATGCGTGCGACCAATTCGTCTTTATGGAAGGGCTTGGTCATATAATCGTCAGCGCCGAAGCCCAGACCCTTGACCTTATCTTCAATACCAGCAAGCCCAGAGAGAATGAGGATTGGCGTTCCAACTTTGGAAACGCGGAGGGATTTCAAAACTTCATAGCCAGACATATCTGGCAAGTTAAGATCGAGCAGAATGATATCGTAATCATAAAGCTTGCCAAGATCGACACCTTCTTCACCAAGGTCCGTCGTATAGACGTTAAAACCTTCGGACTTTAACATAAGCTCAATTGATTGAGCTGTGGCTGTGTCGTCCTCGATCAACAATACCCGCATTGCGAATCCCCTTAAACTTGCTGCCGATCGATTTTCGATCAACTGGCTACGAAACGTTAACTCTGATCCTTAAGATAGCCTTAGAAAGGTTAACAAAACCTAATTTAAGCCATTCAAACTTTGCACAACTCAACACAACATATAGTAGGTGTATCATTTTGGCCCCTATAGGTAGGGCCGATGTGAATGCATCACTTAATTTTGTATTGAACCAACTCTTTTTTGCGCAATTTACTCGGCCTTAAACCTAATTGTTCATCATGTCGGTTAAGGCATGTTTCCCTGTGCTAGTTGATTCGGGGAATCGTGAATAGAGTCTGCGTAAAGTTTCGGTGATGAATTTCGCCAGTCAGTGTGTTGAGTAAAGTGAGGATAGTATGCGTTCACGGGAAAGCCTATTGCGGTTGAACAGGTTTCGGGTGGAAGATTGCCGCCGTCAGGTGGCCGATATGGATCTCATGATCCAAGATTTAATGCGAAAACATGATGACCTTGATGCGCATGTGAAGTTTGAAGAGCAGCGCACTGGGGTGACAGATCCTAATAATGTGAATTATTCGATGGCTGCCAAATCAGTGCGTGGTCGCCGCGATAATATTTTAAAAACTGTTGGCGAATTACGTGATCAACATGAATCAATGATTGAACGCTTAAAAGATGCAGAAGGCGATTTACGCAAAATTGAAATGTTGGTGGAAAAGGAAACACCAACGTTGAAAACAATTGCGCCAGCGGCCGCAAGTTCTCTGCCCATCCACGCTATGGTGCGATAATTATTCAAAGCCCATGTCTTACAAGATGTGGGCTTTTAGTTTTTCATAGTAGGGCCGTGCTTGATCTGCAATTTTTTGAAGTTCAGGTGAGAGTGCTATTACTTTTGGTGACGCGGCTGCAAATCCCTCGGATTGCCAAACCGCATTGTACCAATGAGGCGCCCAGACACCGTCGAAGCTCTTTGGGCCGCTCGGCCACTTCAACATCGCTTTATCGAATGGAATATTGAGGGCAGTGCAAAGTTTGGTGAGACTGGCGCGGGGGTTTTCTAGAACTTGATGCGCTTCAATTACAGGCGGGGCATGGCCGAGATGATTGGCCACCATATCAAAAATCTCGGACTGCTGCACAAAGCCAATGCCACGCAAAGATGCATCAGCCCATTTTTGCGTATAACTCGCCAGAACTTCTTCGGGTGGCCGAATGAGAAACGCATTGGTTAGTTTTCGAGCAAAGCTGCGATCAAAGCCGGGCTCCATATGAAACGTCATGTGTTTTTGATAGAAAACAGGCTTGGTGGCACGTATTGTGCAGGCCAGCACTAACTTATCCCAATCACATTCATTGGCCGCAATCACTTCATCGCGCATTGGATGATCATGGCCCCCCTGCTTTAAGCTGAAGCCATAAAAAGGTTCATCCCAGGCAACGCAATCGGCGCGATTGCCAAAGCTATACATCAGGGCTGTGGAGATGTTGCGTGGACCAGACCACATTGCGATGTTTGTCATAGTGTGCGAGTGGCTTCATTTTGGGCGAGAACTTTGTAAGCCTCTGAAAGTTTTTTAGTGAGTGGGCCTGCGCCGTTCCATTCTTCAATCGACAGGGGATTTCGGACGGGCCTGCCATCAATGATGCGCACAGGCGTTGCTCCTGCAAAAGTTCCGGTGACGAAAGCTTCATCAGCGCCATAAACGTCATAGAGTGAAAATGATTTTTCGAAAACGGGAATTGAAAGCTCTCGACATAACCGAATGATAGTGGCGCGGGTGATGCCAGGGATGCAATATTGGCCAGTCGAAGTCCACACTTCACCTCGCCTCACAATGAAAAAATGGGTGGAGTTGCAAGTGGCAACAAAGCCCAGAGGATCTAGCATG
>JANMWK010000097.1:0-2949 GCA_031393975.1 Hyphomicrobiales bacterium | reverse complement strand
CAGAATGAATCACGTTTGCACCTGAATTTTTATTTCACCCGCACGCAAGGGCAAAACCGATTCAGCCAAACGATCCGTGCGTATGAGGGCCAAAGCATGGGTACCAATTGACGACAAAACTTCACCAATGGTTTTATCGCCACTCATGATTGCTGTGCCCTTTTGAGGAGAAATTGGGTCGCAAAGAATTTGCAGAATGCGGCTGCGCGCTGTGCCACGATGTTCCATGCGCGACACCACCTCTTGACCCACATAGCAACCCTTGGTGAAACTGACGCCATTGATGCGGTCAAAATTGGCTTCATGCGGGAACAAGATATTTGTACCAATATCCAAAACACTGTCAGCCAATCCCAGTGCTATGCGCCTTTCGTCATAGCCAATATCATTTTTGAAATTGCCGACCGCCGCAAAGAACCGATGGCCCATCTCGACATGGCGCGGATCGACATAACCTTCCTCGCCAACCGCCACTTCCAAATCATCGCGTGGAACAATTTCGAGTTTCGCCCGTAATTTATAAAGCATTAGTTTTTGTAGGAGAGCAGGCCGCTGTTCCAAGGCGCAATCAATCAACACAGCATCGCCAGCATTCAACACAAACAGATCGTGCTGGATTTTACCTTGGGGAGAGAGCAATGCGCCGTAAGCAGTGGCTCCCACGGTCAAATGCGACACATCGCACGTGAGTAGATTGTGCAAAAACGCCAATGCCCCCTCGCCACGAATAGATATGACGGCACGGTCGGGACGGAGCTGTG
This sequence comes from Hyphomicrobiales bacterium, assembly GCA_031393975.1. GTDB lineage: Bacteria > Pseudomonadota > Alphaproteobacteria > Rhizobiales > Aestuariivirgaceae > Aestuariivirga. The sequence goes on along the minus strand of JANMWK010000097.1, from coordinate 2,188 downwards.
GGGGAAATGCAAGGTTTGTCATGGCGGTACCCTTCCACTTTAGGTAAGGTTGATCTGTAGCGCAAGGAAAGCGATTTTGAATATTGATTTAATTTTGAAGGGTGGCACCGTCGTTAATCAGGATGGCGAGCATGTGCGGGATATTGCCGTCAATGCAGGCCGCATTGTGGGGCTGGGCGACCTATCTGGCCTTAAAGCGGCTGAAGTTCTGGACTGCCGCAACCTGCACATTCTGCCCGGTGTGATTGATAGCCAAGTGCATTTTCGTGAACCGGGGCCAACCCATAAGGAAGATTTAGAAACCGGCAGCCGCGCTGCCGTGATGGGTGGCGTTACAGCGGTGTTTGAAATGCCAAACACCAAACCAGAAACCACCAGTGCGGAAGCCTTGGCCGATAAGGTGGCGCGTGCCACACACCGCATGTTCTGCGATTTTGGCTTTTATGTGGGCGGCACGCGGGAGAATTTTGAACAGATATCGGAGCTGGAAAAGCTGCCCGGTTCGGCTGGCATTAAGGTGTTTATCGGATCTTCCACGGGTGACCTGTTGGTGGAAGATGACGCGGGGTTGGAAAAAATTATTTCGCGGCTGGGTCGCCGCGCCGCCTTTCACAGTGAAGATGAATATCGTTTACGTGAGCGCGTGAGCCATCAAGTGGTTGGCGATGCTTCCAGCCATCCCATTTGGCGTGATGTCGAGGCAGCGCGACTGTGTACCGAGCGGCTGTTGCGGATTTCCAAAAAATATAACAAGCGCATTCATGTGCTGCATATTTCAACAGCAGATGAACTGACCTTACTCGCTGCAAGCCGTGAGCTGGCTACTGTTGAAGTGACACCCCATCATCTCACTCTCAGTGCTGATGATTACGAACGCCTTGGCACCAAGTTGCAGATGAACCCACCCGTTCGCGCGGCGCATCACCGTGATGCTTTGTGGCAAGCGATTAATTCTGGGCTTGTTGATGTGCTGGGTTCCGACCACGCCCCGCATACGCTAGAAGAAAAAAACAAGCCTTATCCGCAGTCGCCATCTGGAATGACGGGCGTGCAAACTTTGGTTCCCATTATGCTCGATCACGTTAATAAAGGCCGTCTCAGTTTGCAGCGCTTAGTTGATCTCACATCACATGGTCCGCAACGTATTTTCAATATCAAAGGCAAGGGCCGCATTGCTGAGGGTTATGACGCCGATTTCACTGTTGTTGATTTGAAACGTCGCGAGACCATTACCAATCACTGGATTCAAAGCCGCAGCGCGTGGACGCCTTATGATGGGGTGAAAGTGCAAGGCTGGGTGGTGGGCACATTTGTGCGCGGGCATTTGGCAATGTGGCAGGGTGAGTTGGCGGCGAGAGCATTTGGCGAAGCGGTGAGGTTTTGAAATGAATAAATTTCGCGCACTTTTGATTAGCAAATTTGAATCCGGACACAAGATTGAATTCACCCATCTCACTGAAGATGATTTAATGCCTGGGGATGTTACCGTGAATGTCTCACATTCCTCAGTGAACTATAAAGATGGTCTGGCCATCACGGGCAAAGCCGCCATCATTCGCAACTATCCCTTGATTCCGGGGATTGATTTTTCTGGCACGGTGAAAAACTCCACTCACAAAGATTGGAAAGTGGGTGACAAGGTTGTGCTGGGCGGTTGGGGTGTGGGCGAAAGCCACCACGGTGGCTATGCACAGGTGGCGCGGGTGAATGGTGACTGGCTGGTGCCGCTGCCCAAAACATTTTCCTCGTCTGATGCTATGGCGATTGGTGTTGCGGGCTACACTGCGATGCTGTGTGTGATGGCGCTGGAAGAACAAGGTGTAACGCCAGATCAGGGTGAGATTTTGGTGACGGGGGCAGCAGGTGGCGTGGGCACAGTATCCATCGCGCTCCTCTCAAAACTCGGCTTCACTGTGGTGGCTTCAACAGGCCGCATGGAAGAAGAGGTATTTCTCAAATCTTTGGGGGCCACCACTGTCCTCAACCGCTCCGAATTCAACGGCCCCGCCAAGGCATTGGCTAAAACGCGCTGGGCGGGAGCTATTGATTCTGTGGGATCCAGCACTTTGGCCAATGTGCTTTCACAAATTATTCCTGAAGGTGCGGTGGCGGCCTGCGGTCTTGCGCAAGGCATGGATTTGCCAGGGTCTATGGCACCGTTTATTTTGCGTGGTGTGCGATTGATTGG
>JANMWK010000068.1:0-2919 GCA_031393975.1 Hyphomicrobiales bacterium | reverse complement strand
GGCAAGAAAGTTGCAGTTGGCCACTGACACTAAAAATGAAATTCTGACATCGGCGCAAATGTACCGCGCCGATGCGCTCGGCGCCCTTGATGAATCGGTTTTGATCGAAAATGCGGGGCGTGCGGTAGCGGAGGAAATCGTTCGCCGTTTTGGATCGCGCAAAACCGTCGTGCTGTGTGGCCCGGGCAACAATGGCAAGGATGGTGCAGTGGCGGCGCGACATCTGAAAGCGTGGGGGTGGCCTGTTGAAATATCGAATGATGTGCACGGAGCCGAACTGATCATCGATGCGCTTTATGGCTCAGGCTTGAACCGCGATTTTCCACAAACGCTGGCGGATAAAATTAATAGTGCTGGCGTTCCGATTATTTCAATTGATGTGCCTTCCGGTTTAGATGGAAGCACTGGCCAGCCGCGTGGCTCATGTGTGAAAGCCGACCTCACCATCACATTCTTCCGCAAGAAGCCTGCTCATGTTTTGCAGCCAGGCAGGGCATTGTGTGGTGAAGTGGTGGTTTTGGATATTGGCATTCCTAATTCCGTTTTAGAAACTATTGCACCAATACTCTGGGAAAATTCAAAACCGCTGTTGCCATCATTTGAGGCGGCGGGCCACAAATTCAATCGCGGCCATGCAGCTGTTGTGTCCGGAGGAAAGTTTAGCACGGGTGCCTCTCGCCTCACAGCTAGAGCTGCCTTGCAAACTGGAGCAGGACTGGTGACGTTGGTGGGAGATGCGGAAGCCCTCGCCGTCCATGCCAATCATGTAACTGCGGTGATGCTTGCAGATTTCCACATTTTGGAAGATCCGCGCATAGCCGCCATATGCATTGGCCCTGCGGCTGGGGTGAATGCTCAAACTATGGCGCATGTTAAAACCATTCTCGCAACCCAAGCTCAAGTGGTGCTGGATGCAGATGCGCTCACCTGTTGCATGCAGAACTCTGCCGAACTATTTGCTTGGATTCACAAAAACCCATCGCGCCAAGTGGTGATGACGCCCCATGAGGCTGAATTCGCGCGTCTGTTTGGAAACTTAGAAGGCTCCAAAATTGACCGCACCCTCAAAGCCGCTGAGCTTTCAGGTGCGATTATTATTCTTAAAGGATCAGATACCGTGATTGCCCACCCGGATGGCCGGGCCACCGTGAACACCAACGCGCCGCCCTCATTGGCCACCGCTGGCTCTGGCGATGTTTTGGCCGGCATTCTCACCGGCCTTTTGGCGCAGGACATGGAACCTTATGCGGCGGCCTGCGCCGCGGTGTGGCTGCATGGCGATGCCGCCAACGCCTTTGGCGATAGCCATTTTAACGCTGAGGATTTGATCCTCAACATCAGGTAAAATCTGCCCTTCCACAAGCCAAAAGCCTCTGCTATAGCCCGCCCACTGAAATGCCCCGGGGCCAAAAGCCTAAGTGCAATGCGGACGTGGTGAAATTGGCAGACACGCAAGATTTAGGTTCTTGTGAGGAAACTCGTGGGGGTTCAAGTCCCTCCGCCCGCACCAAGTTTGAACGCGCCGACTTTCCCGGAATGGCCCCAACTGAAAGTAGAGATTGATATTATGCAAGTTACAGAAACACTCAATTCCGGTTTGAAGCGCGAGTTTAAAGTGGTGGTGAACGCCGCTGAACTGGCCAAGAACATGGATGCCAAGCTGAAAGATATGGCTGGCAAAGCTCAAATTAAGGGTTTCCGCCCCGGCAAAGTTCCAGTCGCCCATTTGAAAAATATGTACGGCAAATCCATGATGGCCGAAGTCATCCAAACAACGGTTGATGCCCAAGCCAAGCAAGTGTTTGCTGATCGCAATTTGAAGCCCGCTTATCAGCCCGAAGTTAAGTTTCCAGAAGATGAAGCTGAAGTCACTGCCGTAATGGATGGCAAAGCTGATCTCGCATTTTCGCTTTTTGTAGAAGTTATCCCGGATTTTGAAGTGAAAGATTTCACGGGCATTGAATTGAACAAGCATGTTGTCGCTCATTCCGAAGCCCACATCGACGAAGCGTTGAAGCGCCTGTCGGACCAATATAAAACTTTCGAAGCCAAGTCTGAAAGTGCAGCCGCCGCAACTGGCGATAAAGTGAACATCAACTTTGTAGGCTCGATTGACGGCGTTGAGTTTGCCGGCGGCAAGGGCGATGACATTCCACTGGAAATTGGCTCCAACCAATTCATCCCCGGCTTTGAAGAACAATTAATCGGTTCCAAAGTTGGCGACCAGCGCACATTGAAAGTGACGTTCCCAGAAAATTACGGCTCTAAAGAACTCGCAGGCAAAGCTGCTGAATTCGCGGTTAAAGTAAACGGCATTGAAGCGCCGGGCGAAGGCAAAATTGACGAAGATTTCGCCAAGCGTTTGGGCTTCGAAGATTTGGCCAAGTTGAAAGACATGGTGAAAACCGGCCTCGACCGTGAATTTAGCCAAATGACTGCCATGAAGCTGAAGCGCGATGTGCTCGATGCCATGGACAAGCAATACACATTTGATCTGCCAGAGAAGTTGGTTGAAGCCGAGTTCAACAACATCTGGGCAGCCCTCAGCGGTGAAATGCAAAAAGCTGGCAAGAGCTTTGCCGACGAAGGCACCACCGAAGAAGAAGCCAAAAAAGAATATCGTGCTATTTCCGAACGCCGTGTGCGTCTGGGCCTCGTGCTCGGCACTATCGGTGAAAAGGAAGGCGTGCAAATTGCCGATCAAGAATTGCAGCAAGCTTTAATCGGCAGAGCCCGCCAATTCCCCGGCCAAGAAAAGCAAGTGTTCGACTATTACCGCAAGAACGGCAACGCTTTGATGGAACTACGGGGCCCACTGTTTGAGCAAAAAGTCGTGGACGTAATTGTTGGCAAAGCCAAAGTTTCGGATAAGTCCGTCACCCGCGAAGAATTAAAAGCGCTGGTTGAGGATGAAGAAGA
>JANMWK010000066.1:0-5578 GCA_031393975.1 Hyphomicrobiales bacterium | reverse complement strand
CCCGGGTTTCGCGACTACCCGACGACCACGTGGTATCAATATGGGGTGCGCGAGGGGATGCCACGTCTTCTTGATCTTTTCGGCGCACTGAAAATTAAGACTACGTCGCATATGGTCGGCGTTGCCGTTGAGAAAGCCCCTGCCCTTGCGCGTGAAATTGTAGAGCGTGGTCATGAAGCCGCAGCCCACGGTCAAACGTGGACACCGCAATATGATCTTGACGAAGCTGCGGAGCGCAAATTTATCGCTGACAATGTTGAAGTCATTAAGCGCGTAACTGGCATGGCACCCCGAGGATACAACTGCCCGGCGATGCGCGGAACGGAGCGCACACTTGCACTTCTGCAACAACAAGGTTTCACTTATCACATCGACGATGTGAGCACAGATGAACCTTTCATCATTCCGGTGAAAGGCCAAGATTTCGTTGTTGTGCCTTACACAATCAACCTCAACGATATTATCCAGTTCGAGCGCTATAACTTCGGAACGCCAGCTTTTGAACAGCAGCTCTATGATGAATTTGACCAGTTGTATGAAGAAGCAACTTTGCGCCGCCGCATGATGTCGATCAGCCTGCATGACCGCATCGCCGGTAGGCCCGCCCGCATAAAATCGTTGCGCCGCTTTTTGGAATATGCGCAAAAGCAAAAGGGTGTTGCGTTTATGCGCAAAGACGAAATCGCTAAGATCGCATTGGACTCCCCAATAACGCCGCGCTTTAATGGGCTCTATTAACACTAGGGCTAAGCAGAAAAATGCCAACCCATTTTTTCAACACCCAGCCACCGATCAGAAATACTTGGCATTATAGTCATACATGGCCTGATATGCGCCGCCCTGCTTAAGACTGACATAACCAGTCTTGAAAAGTTCATGCTGGTCTTCATACAGTGCTCGCGTTGAGCGGGTTGGCTCCACCATACTTTCAAGCGATACCATGGCTCCAGCCGCTTCGGCGACATTTGAAAACTGTCCGGCACCAACTGCTCCCAGAATGGCCGCGCCCAGAACTGTGCATTCGCGCACTTTTGGAACACCTGCGGGAACGCCGATCACATCCGTCATGATTTGCACGAAGCCCGCACTTTTTGTACCGCCTCCAGTAAGGCGAAATTCTGTAACGCCGCCCTTCATGCCCGTTTGGAACGTATCAACGATCATGCGCATTTCATTGGCAACACCCTCTAGCACAGCGCGGATAATATCTGCGCGGTCATGATCAAGGCGCAATCCCAAATAACCAGCCTTGGCGGTCACGTCATAGTATGGTGTGACTTGACCTTGCATGAACGGATGATAAATTAAACCTTTGGCACCAGCAGGTGCTTGCATCGCAAGATCGACCATAACCGAATAGGGGCTGCGCTTTTGTTTTTTTGCCTGCGACTGCTCGGGAAGGCCCAGAATATCGCGCCACCAGCGCAGGCACACGCCAGCTGCAAAGGCTGCCCCTTCAAGATCCCACATTCCGGGAACGCCGTGTCCGCCAAGGAACAGCTTATCGCCTGTTACACGGTCCACGCTGTCAACATGCGCAACCATCACAGCTGAAGTGCCGATGGTAAATTCCGCCATGCCCTGTTTGATGATGCCTGCACCAATCGCCGCACATTGTTGATCGCCAGCGCCACGACAAATCGGGGTGCCTGCAGGAATGCCTGTTGCGGCGGCGGCGGCCTTTGAAACCACACCGGCCTGTGCCGCTGTTTGACCGACTGGAGGAACCATGTCGCGTGTGAGGCCGCAGAGCTTCAACACGCTGTCGCTCCAATCTAACTTGCGAATATCCATCATGCCATTGAGTGTGAGTGATGCGGGGTCGGTTGTCCAATCTTCAGCGCCGAGAAGTTTGAGGAAATACTCTTGGCCATTCACTACCCAGCGGGTTTTCTCAAAAACATCGGGGCGATTGTCGCGAATCCATGCAATTTTTGCGGCAGACCAAGCCGCCGCAAGCGGCATTCCAGTATGTGCCTGATAGTCCTTGGCAGACATGCTCTCTGCAAATTTGGCTTCATAGGCTTGCGCACGTCCATCGTTCCAAACGATGGAGGGTGCCAGTGCCTGCTTTGCACTATCAAGCAAACCAAATGTGCCGCGTTGGCTTGAGAAGCCGACTGACTTATAAGCGGATGTAGTCAAACCCCCTGCCTTGATGGCCTGTTTCGAAGCTGCGCAAATGCCCTTCCACACGTCGGCCAAATCCTGCTCAACCCACCCCGCTCTGGGGAACGTGCAAGCATATTCCTTGTAACCAATAGCGAGTTCATTGCCCTTTTCATCGTAGATGGCAACTGTGGCACCCGTGGTGCCGGCGTCAATACCAATGAATGCTGTTTTTGCTTTTTCGCCCATGGTGTTCCTCTTTTTTATGCGATTGGGCGGACAGGCTGTGTTGACAATCCTGCAACCCAATCATTGATCATTTCCAAAAAACGGCGCCGCCGGGCTTGTTCGTCGGCTGGCCAAGATGCAATGATCTTCGCCTTGTCTACTGCAGGATCATCCGAAGGCCCCAGCATACGCTCGACATCGACAGCAATTCTCGTACCACCTGTCCCTGACCAAGTGTCGTTGACGCGAAAGCCAAAGGGCTTGACTTGGTCATGCCATGTGGCGTCCAAAACAACGATATGCCCATCAACACGTGCGCGAACAATGTTGTGAATATCACGTATGCCTTCATGCGCCGCAGTCATAAATGCAGCGGGCACGTTGTGCGCTTCACGCAACGGCGTGGCAAAATCACCAAGTACTAACTCTACTTCTGCCTTAATGCCAATCTTATCAAGTAGAGCGGCAAGCAGAATGTGTTTGCTGGAGCAAGAGCCTGCGCGGCGCAACACGATGCCTTCTATGCTGCGATCTCCTGTCGAGAGGTAAGGTAATTGCCGCACCGCGTGAAACACCGATACGGCATCAACTTTCTCGCCATTGTGAACAATTTTGGAAAAAAAATTAGTAAGTGCCTGAGCGTTGCCATTATTATTATGATGGCTTCGCCAGAATGGAAGCATCAGAAATAAGCCCGACCGTCCGCCGTTGAAAATGCGTGCCATTTATCACGGTTGACGGTGATGAAACAGGATTCGCCTTCCTGACCCGGAAATTCGGGATTGGTTTTCACCCGGATCCGGCTATCGGCCAAGTTCACATCCACAATCATGTCGCTACCCAAAAGTTCAGTGACGAATATATCGCCCTTCACATGGTCATCCTTGGGTTTGCTGCCAGATATTGTGAGCGCATCGGGACGAACGCCGAGCCTGATGGATTTGGAATTCTGACCACTCAAAATGCGGCTCTGTTCCTGCGTTACCGCGATTGAGAAATTGGGATGTGTAAACCAGGTCTTGCCGCCCTTATCTTCGATAGTAGCATCCATAAAATTCATTGCTGGCTCTCCAACAAAGCCCGCCACCCAGGCATTGACCGGGTTATTATAAACTTCTCGGGGAGTTCCCAATTGTTGCAGCTCGCCTTCATGCATGACTGCGATCATATCCGCCATGGACATCGCTTCCAGCTGATCGTGTGTAACATAAATCATCGTCGTGCCAAGTGTGCGCTGAAGATGTTTGATTTCGCTGCGCATATGAGCGCGCAGTTTTGCGTCAAGATGTGCGATCGGTTCATCGAAAAGGAACAGCTTGGGCTCACGAACAATGGCGCGGCCAATGGCGACACGCTGTTTCTGACCGCCGGAAAGTTCTGAGGGGCGGCGCTCCAGAAGTTGGCCAATCTCAAGAAGTTTGGCCGCTCCGGTAACACGTTCCTTTATCTGAGAATCACTTTGACCGCGCAGGCGTAACGGATTTGCCATGTTTTCATAAACCGTCTTGTGCGGATAAAGCGCATAATTCTCGAATACCATGGCAACATCGCGATCTTTTGGGGCCAGATCATTGATGCGCTGATCATCAAATCGAATTTCCCCCGCGCTGATATGTTCGAGTCCTGCAATCATCCGCATTGTTGATGACTTTCCGCAGCCAGATGGGCCGAGGATGGACAGAAAAGTCCCATCCGGACAATTGATATTCAAGTCCTTGACAGCGGTAAATTCACCGTATTTCTTCCAGACTTTATCGATTGTTACAGTTGCCATAATTCTTCTCCAACTATTCCTTGACTGCGCCCATTGTGAGGCCAGTGACCAGATATTTACGAATGACGAGACCGAGCAACATCATCGGCAGCGTCGTGACAGTGCCCGCGGCCATGATGGTACCCCACTGGATGTTCTGTGGCTGCACAAGTTCTTTTGTAGCGACTGGCAGCGTCTTTGCGTCGCCCGAACCGATGATGGCTGCAAAAAGGAAGTCGTTCCACGCAAAGAGTATGCACAGGACTATGAAAGCGGCGATGCCAGGTGCCACCAGTGGCAGGATTGAAATCAACGCCTTGGGGCGCGATGCACCATCAACCATCTGCGCTTCTTCAATCGCATAGGGCACATTATCGAAGAAGCCCTTCAAAATCCAAATCGCAAATGGCAGATTGAACGTAGTGTAAGCGAGAATAAGGCCCGGCAGTGAACCCACGAGGTTGAGGCTACGAAAGATAGCAAACAGTGGCACAAGCACAGCGACGACGGGTGCCATGCGCGTTGATATAATCCAGAAGAACAGATCATTCTTAAATTTAAAGTCGGTGCGAGACAATGAGTAAGCCGCCATCGACCCGAGAATGACCGAGATGATAGCAGAGCCACCCGCTGCTACAATCGAGTTGAAAAGATATGTGCCGAAAGGCTGCTGGGTGAAGAGATCAATGTAGTGCTGAAATGTTGGCGAGAAGTTGAAAAATACCCGTGCGCCCAACCAATCACCAATCGCTGGAATCTGGAACGCTTCCAGCAGATCCTTGAAAGACGAGACGATCATCACGAAGATCGGCAAGACCGTCCAGACCAAATAGAAGGCAACGAATATTGTCGCGAACCAGTTGAAGGCCTTCGTTAGCGGCGTGTTGTAATTGACGATATCACGGGATGACATTTAGTGATCCTTATTAATTAGCTGCGGGCTGCTGGCGATCGAAGATACGGACCAGCGCCTTGCCAAGAACAATTGTAACAATCAGCAAGATAAGAGCGATGGCAGCGGCGCGACCAGGTTCATTGAACCTGAATGATACATCGAACAAGTAAATCGGCAGGATTTTGGTCGAGTCGGCTGGGCCGCCGCCAGTCAACACCATGGCAGAGTCAATAAAGCGGAAATTGTCCATGAAGCGCAGCATGATTGCGATGAGCAGAACAGGATAGAGATTGGGCAACGTGACCGAAAGGAAGTTGCGGATTGGTGTTGCGCCATCCACCATGTTGGCCTCAAGCTGGTCTTGTGGCACGCGCTTCAAGCCCGCAAGTGTTATTAGAGTAATGAGTGGTGTCCATTGCCAAACGTCGACAATCACGATGCCCCACATTGCCGTGTGCACATCAGCAAGAATCGATTTTGCACCGAGAATGCCGAGGCTTTGAAAAAGCCAATGATACCAGCCGAAGGTGCCGTTGTAGAGGAAATACCAGACCATGCCAGCCACAACAGGTGCCATCATCATCGGCATGAGC
>JANMWK010000021.1:0-32840 GCA_031393975.1 Hyphomicrobiales bacterium | reverse complement strand
TGTGAGACCGGCTTTGCGGCACTTAATATCAAAGAACTTTTCAGCGCCCAAATCTGCACCGAAGCCTGCTTCGGTCACAACGTAATCAGCCAGCTTCAATGCCGTCTGCGTGGCCATAACCGAGTTGCAACCATGCGCGATATTGGCAAACGGTCCTCCATGCACAAAGGCTGGATTGTTTTCGAGTGTTTGCACCAGGTTCGGCATCAAGGCATCCTTGAGCAGAACCGTCATGGCACCCGGCGCTTTCAAATCTTTTGCCAGCACAGGAGTCTTGTCTTTTTTGTAGGCCACAACAATCTGGCCAATGCGGCGTTCCAAATCGGCAATCGAAGTGGAGAGGCAAAGAATGGCCATGATTTCCGAGGCAACAGTAATATCAAAACCAGCTTCGCGGGGATAACCATTGGCGACCCCACCCAGCGAGCAGATCACCTCACGCAATGCCCGATCATTCATATCCATCACGCGGCGCCATGCCACGCGGCGCGTGTCAATGCCAAGTTCATTGCCCCAATAAATATGATTGTCGATCATTGCCGACAAAAGATTATGAGCAGATGTGATGGCGTGGAAATCGCCGGTGAAATGCAGATTGATATCTTCCATCGGAACAATCTGCGCATAACCGCCACCAGCAGCACCACCTTTCATGCCAAAACAGGGCCCAAGCGAAGGTTCCCGCAACGCCACAATGGCCTTTTTACCGATACGATTGAGCCCATCACCAAGGCCCACCGTTGTCGTTGTCTTGCCTTCGCCAGCCGGAGTCGGGTTAATGGCGGTCACCAAAATCAACTTGCCGTTTTTCTTCGATTTCAAGCTATCAATATAATCCAAATGCACCTTGGCCTTGGTGTGGCCGTAAGGAACAAGGTCCCTCTCTGGAATGCCCAAACCCTTACCAATTTCCATGATGGGCTTCATCTTGGCTTCGCGGGCAATTTCAATATCGGATTTCACGGTCATTTAAACTATTCCTCAGGTGATATTATTTTTCATGTTGGGAAACTACACAAAACCAAAAAATTGTCCAGTTGGTTTCGGGCAATAACAACACACTATGTCAATTGGCCTTGTGACAGAAAATCAAATTCGCCACAGCAGGAGAGTTTCACGACACTATATTTCTTCGCATTTTATGTCAGAGATAGCTTATGCCAAAGAGCAACGAATGAGAGATCATATTATAAAACGCCGCGACCGATGGTTGATAGCTTATAGCAATTGGTCACGTCACCACATCGCACCTCTGCCCTTTGGGCAATTCATCCATGAATTTCTCATCTTCGGCATCAAGCAAGCGTGGGCCTGTCTATTTGCGGGCGTCTTGATTGCAGGCATTCTGGGAACTTATGTGTTCTACCCCCACAACGCTGAACTGACGCGCTATGATTTTCTATTTCTCTTGGCCTTGGCTATGCAAGCGGCCATGCTCGCCCTTAAATTTGAACGCTGGGATGAAGCCAAGATTATCGCCATCTATCATGGGGTGGGCACCGTGATGGAGATTTTCAAAACCGCAAAAGGATCGTGGATTTATCCTGAAGCCAATTTCTTCCGCATCGCAGGTGTTCCGCTGTTTTCCGGCTTCATGTATTCCACCATCGGCAGCTACATAGTGCGCTGCTGGCGCTTGTTTGATTTCAGATTTTCAAATTACCCCGATCGCAGATGGACCTGGGCCCTCGCATTGCTCATTTATGCAAATTTCTTCAGCCATCATTACATGATTGATTTAAGATTGGTCCTATTCGCATTGACAGCTACCACTTACGCGCGTTGCTGGATTTATTTTACCTGCGATAAAATTCCACGCCGAATGCCTTTGCTGCTGGGGTTTTTTCTCGTCGCCTTCTTCATTTGGCTGGCTGAAAACATCGGCACATTCACTGCCGTGTGGCTTTACCCGCATCAGATCAACCATGACTGGTCACCCGTCGGCGCTGAAAAACTTGGGTCATGGTTTTTACTGATGATCATCAGCTTTGTTCTGGTCACGACGCTGCATAAGCCGGAGAAACCTTAAGCCACCGGATTAACCACGCGTGTGCCAGCAGCACCCAACTCTGCAATCACCACGGCTTTTACCCGTGCGGCTTCCTCGGCATTGATATTCCAAGCGGAAACCTTGTGCTTAAAGCCATCATAGCCGCCAGCCTTCAACCATAAGCACAGCGCTTCATGGTCGGCTTTTGAAATTTCCTTGGCGCGCTTGGCGGCTAAGCGGTGCACACTGCTTTCCAAAACACCTTTATAAATATGAACGAATGCGCCATTACTATGTTCGATAATGCCAACCGAAAGGTCGCCCCAAATGCCGGAATCCTTTTTGGCCTGCTCTTGCGCCATACGCTGATTTTTAAGGGCTTCGCCCGTGCTTGGCTTATGGTCAAGCTTATGACCACTGTCGCGTTTCGAACTGTTCATGGTGGACGCCTCAAAAATTAATTTTGTCAGCTATGCGCCTATCTCCCTGAAATAGCGAACCTAAAGTTCACGATTAGGTAATTGCGCCCATTGCTGCTAGGCAGACGCCAACAGGAGCATTCATCATGGCATTTCCGCCAAATTATAATCAGGAGCGCAACAATCGCGCCAAGGCAAAGCAACGCAAGGCCATCGAAAAGCAAAATAAACGCGATGAAAAATCAGCAACGCGCAAACATGACGATCAAGAGGCCGGGCCAGCCGCTGAAGACAATAAGGACACCGCATAATGGCGAAGAAAAAAGTCAAAGTTGACGATTCAACCATCATGTTCGATGTGATCTATGAAGACGGCACCAAGTCGTCGCGCCGCCGTGTGGCCGCAGCTGAACTTGATCCCCATGAAAATGATGACGCCTCTGCCAAAACTATCATCATGGCCCAGGATCAAAAAATCGCTTTAATGAGCGGCAACCCGCGCGGACCCATTAAGTCAATCTCGCGCTCGGAATAATTACTCGGCTGCAGCCAGCTTCATCGGTATCAGCCGATGGGCTTCCCGGAATGAGACCAGCTTTTTCGAAGCCTCATCCCATAAAACCAAGCGCACACATTTCAAGCTTTCCCAGATTGTCAGATGTCCAACATCTTTCAATTCGGGAAAATCTCTCAGCACTTGCGGCAGGCGATAAAACGGAATGCGGCTGGAGAGGTGATGCAAGTGATGAATTCCAATATTGCCCGTAATCCACATCAGGGGCTTGGGTAAATCATAATAAGAACTGCCATGCAACGCCGCATTTTCATGGCTCCAATCCGGGTTGCGTTCCCAATGGGTTTCATCAAATTGATGCTGCACATAAAACAACCATACACCCGCAGCGGCACCAACAATTACGATGGGTAAATGGACCAGCAAAAACGCCTGCCATCCGATGAAATAAATAATGGTCGCGGCACAAACGACAATCGCCAAATCCGTCAGTAAAACGCTGAGCCAAGACGCTGTGCCTTGCTTAAAACATTCCAGCGGCAACCGTTGGCTGAACACGAAAAGATAAATCGGGCCAATGCCAAACATCACCAATGGGTTGCGGTAGAGGCGGTACGCCAAGCGACCCCGAAAGCTTAACGCTTCATATTCTTTAATAGTCAGTGTATTAATATCGCCCATTCCGCGCCGATCCAGATTGCCAGATCCTGCATGATGCATGGCATGAGCATGACGCCAATAATCATAAGGCGTAAATGTGAACACACCAAGGGCGCGCCCCACCCAATCATTCACTCGGCGATTACTGAACATCGAAAGATGCCCGCAATCATGCTGCAGCATGAACAGCCGCACCACAAAACCAGCCGCCAACAAAGCCGGAATCGGGGCAAGCCATGGATTAATCATCAAGGCAGCATAAACAGCAAGCCAACAGGCCACGAAGGCTGCAAGTGTCAGGAGTAGTTCAAAAACCGCGCGGCGGTCATCAGATTGACGGTAAGGCGCTAAACGCGACGCCCAGGATTTTGCGGAAACACTCAAGCAAAGCCACCTTTGATTTAAAACTGAGTTAAAGATTCGGCGCTTTTAGCACAGGTTTTGACGAACATATCCAGTCTTTTCGACGCAAGCACGGAATGACTTGTAATTTAATGTTTTATGAGCTATATCCCTGCAATCGAATTTAGGCCGATCGGCGCGCGGCACTGCACTTTTCTAAAGAAAGCGCGTAGGCCAACTCCTCTTATCCTTCATTCGTATGGCATTATCCCATATTTCGTGGGGCTGTCATTCATTTTAGTTCTAATCAAGGATAAGTTAAGTTATGCAAAAAGGCACCGTAAAGTGGTTTAACGCGCAAAAGGGCTTCGGCTTCATTCAGCCAGATGCCGGCGGACCAGATGTTTTCGTCCATATCAGCGCTGTTGAACGTGCGGGTCTCCGTGGTCTCAACGAAGGCCAGAAGATTGGTTACGAAATCGTCGCTGACAAGCGCACCGGCAAATCATCTGCTGACAGCCTCCAAGCTGTTTAAGCATTTAACGAACTAAACTCTAAGCGCCGACCACGTATGTACCGGCGGCGCGCCGGGTTGACGTAACCGCATTCTGTAACAGGAGTGCGGTTTTGGTTTTTTAGAATAGGCTTGTTCAATGTCAGATTCTCGATCATTGGTTATTTCAGTTCCTGAGCCACGCTCCATAAAACTGATTTTCACCACGCCCGATGAGCACATACTGCGAAACACCTATAGGGTCGCAGAGGGGCACGGCCCCACCGTTGCTGCGACAGTGGCAGACAATATTGCCGAGGCCACATTTATCATGGGCCAACCCGAGCTGCCCACGGCACTTTTGCAAAAAGCCAAAAAACTAAAAGCCATATTTAATGTCGAATCTAATTTCCTCGACAATATGGATTATGATTATTGCTTCGCGCACGGCATCCATGTGCTCACCACAGGGCGGGTGTTCGCTGCCCCAGTGGCCGAAATTGGTTTAGGACTAGCGCTGAGTTTGGAGCGCAACATTGTGGGCGCTGACAGGGCGTTTCGCCACGGCAAAGAACTCTGGGGTGCTGATGGCAATGGGCAAGCCCGCCTCATGTCTGGTGGCAATATCGGTTTTATTGGCTTTGGCGATTTGGGCCGCTCCCTTCATAAGTTGCTCGCCGGATTTAGAGCAAACATCCGGGTGTTTGATCCGTGGCTGCCGGATGGCATTCTTGAAGATCATGGCGTTCAGCCTGCTAGCCTTGAAGAAGTTCTGACCAGCAGCGATGTAATTTTTGTAGTGGCCTCCGTCACCTCCGACAATGGCGGGTTTTTAGGGGCCGCCGAATTTGCTAAAATGAAACAAGGCACCAGCTTTGTGCTGCTCAGCCGCGCTGGCGTGGTCGATTTTGACGCGCTGATGGCAGCTGTTAAATCCGGCCACATTCGTGCGGCCAGCGATGTCTATCCACAAGAGCCATTGGCCGCTGATCATCCCGTGCGCAGTTTGGAAGGCTTCATACTTTCAGCCCATCGCGCTGGCGCATTGGATGTTGCTTTCAAACAAATGGGCAAGATGGTCTTGGACGATATGGATTTGTTGTCGCGCGGTCTGCCCCCTGTTATGTGCCGACGGGCTGAACGTGAATCTGTGCGCCGTATGCGCTCAAAACCTGTGAGCAAGAATTAACATCCGTCCGATAACAACACAATCAGACCCTCGCCAGTTGAGGCCCTCTACTTCTGATAAACCATTCGCCCACGGCCAATTTGATCAGCCATCCTGCACCCATGAGAACAGCACGTGTGTCCACATTTGGTGTGCCCACTTACAATATCCACGGAACATTAGTAACCACTTGCGTGCCAGCGCCAAGACCAATCGCCTAACCGCGTATCATCCACGCACGGTGTTCGACATAATCACGGGGGCGGATGGCACCATATCCAAACAAGAGCGATGCCAACATACCGCCACCAAAAATCAGCCGCTCAATATAAAGCACCATGCCATAGCCTGCAGGCAAAGCGTAAAAGCTCGCCATCCACAATCCACTCAAAGCTGAAAACAAACCAAAAGGCAGCAATAAGCGTCCCATGGTCCGGTGCCATTTGTTTTAGATGCGAAGTACCGGAACAAATTGAAACGCAACCAAAATACTGAATAGGGCAACACTCACAACATGAATGATAACGGGTGCGCGCGAATTAAAGAAGCACGCATTTTCGGGCGTTACAACTCCCGAAGCCAATTGCCCCCTCCGCACCCCGCCCGCAAGCACAGTCACAACGCAAAGAATCACCAAGTCAATTGGCAAGACCCATTTGGATTTTAAGGGATTCACACCAGCTCCAGTTCTCAGAGGCTGAGATAGTAGAATAACAAGCCAGCGCCGCAGCCAAAAGCCGACCACAACACCCATGGATAATCGGACGTAAAATAATTAATGACCGCCAAAACTGGAATCACCATAGCATATTGCAAGGCATGCACATAGAAACTACGTAGTTTTCGCACATGGCAAAGCCCACTTCTGCATGACAGTGCCACCTCAGTTTTAAACAGACACCACTTTGTTGCACTCGGGCTTCACAGCCAGAGCTTTAAGTACAACCAATCACCAATCAGGCGTGCGATCTCCGCCAACAAATTGCGCACTTTTTGCGGTGTATTCGAATAACTCAATGCGCGAGCCAGAAGGGTCTGCAAGCCAAGCCTGCCAAGTATCATCCACGCCATATTTTTTATCAGTGACGGGAACGCCCTTTGACCGGATATGAGCAATGGCATCATCTAAGTTTGTAACTTCCAAGCAGAAATGATTGATCTGCCCCAGTGGCGTGAAGGGCGCATCCTTATTGATAAATACTTCAATGTATGTGCGACCGCCAGCAGCCAGATAAAACCCCATGCGACCTGTGGGGCGGTTAAAATCAAAGGTCTTTTCCAATCCCAAAACACCGCAATAGAACTCTTCTGCAGCTTTAAGATCATCTGTCATCACGCAAGCATGAGCGATTTGTTTTACAAAATTCACAGTGCCAATTCCTTCTCGATCAATCTTAATTCCTGTGCAGAGAAAGCAAGTGCATTTAAAGCACCCACACAATCTTCAATTTGCTCCGTCCGGCTCGCCCCAATTAAAGCCGAGGTAATCCACTTGTCGCGCAACACCCACGCAATGGCCATTTGTGCTAAACTCTGTCCACGCTCTGCGGCAATGGCATTAAGCTTCGCAAGCTTGGCAACAAGTTTTGGCTCAATTGAACTTTCCTTGAGGAAATGATTTACTGTGGCACGGCTGCGGGCGGGAACACCGCTTAGATATTTATTGGTCAGCAACCCTTGCGCCAAAGGCGAAAACACAATGGTGCCCATGCCAGCCTTATCTGCTGCTTCAAACGCCCCACCAATTTCTGGCGCACGGTCTAACATCGAGTAACGCGGTTGATGAATGAGGCAAGGTGTGCCCAACTCCTTCAAAATCGTGGACGCTTTTTTAATCTGCTCGGGGGGATAATTTGAAATGCCTACATATAAGACGCGGCCTGAACGCACCGCAAAATCCAACGCACCCATAGTTTCTTCCAAAGGCGTATCAGGATCAAACCGATGCGAATAGAAAATATCCACATAAGAAAGGCCTAAGCGTTTCAAGCTCTGGTCCAAACTCGCCAGCATATATTTGCGTGAGCCCCATTCGCCATAAGGCCCATCCCACATGTGATAACCTGCTTTGGATGAGATGATCATCTCATCGCGGTGCGCTGCAAAATCTTCGCGCAAAATATGACCGAAAGCTTCTTCAGCTGAACCCGGTGGCGGGCCGTAATTATTGGCCAAATCGAAATGCGTAATACCTAGATCAAAAGCTTTGCGGCACAGCGCGCGCTTCAAGCCATGGTCACTCTCGGCCCCAAAATTATGCCATAGGCCAAGCGACAATGCGGGCAACAGCAAACCACTGCGCCCGCATCTTCTATAGCTCATGCCACTCATTTAAGCAGCCCTCGCGCTTCTTTAATACCCAACGCTTTTGGCCGTGTGCAGGTGGTTTTTACCGTGACAAATTTCCCGCTTTCGCCAGATTTCATAATAGCAGTCATAACATCCACGGCGTGCAAGGGCCGCTCTATGGAGCACCGCGCATCGCGCTTATTGATGATGGCATCAGCCAAATCAGCCACGCCTGCGCAACGATAATTGGCAAAGCGATTGGGGCCAAAATCCATATTGGGCACACCAAACGGATGATCCCAACCTTCCAAAGTCTTCAACTGCGTGTCTGTGCCAGCAATCATCACATCGCCACCAAAGAAATTTGGATCAGGCACAAACATCGCACCCTCTGTTCCATAAAGTTCCATGTTCTGATGCTTGTGTGAAAACACATCCCATGACATCGAAAGTGTGATCATGGCACCTTGCTTGAATTCAACAAGGGCTTGATAAGTTGTCGGAGTCTTCACCTTCAATTTTTCGCCCGTGCGCGGTCCATTGGTGATGGTACGCTCTTTGCGTCCCATCCCAGAAAGTGCAGCAACACGTATCACTGGGCCTAAGAAGTTTACAAGATTCGCAATATAATAAGGCCCCATGTCGAGGATAGGTCCACCACCTGGCTTATAGAAGAAATCAGGATTGGGATGCCACATTTCCATACCATGCCCCATGAAATGACACGTGCCAGCAACCACTTTGCCAATCTTGCCATCATCAATGGCTTGACGCGCCAATTGATGCGAACCACCGAGGAATGTGTCTGGCGCCGAAGCCACACGCAGTTTCTTTTTCTTAGCAAGCTTCAAAAGGTCATTGCCTTCGGCCACGGAAAGTGTGACGGGCTTTTCGGAATAAACACTTTTTCCCGCATTCAAAATTTCTTTTGAAACTTTGTAATGCGCTTGCGGGACCGTGAGATTGATAACGATTGAAATTTCATCGTTCTTCAACAGCTCTTTCACTGTTTGCGCCTTAACGCCAAATTCTTTGGCACGGGCACTCGCGTTATCCATATTGATATCGGCCACGGCTCTGATTTCAATATTGTTGAACAGCGGTGCCAATTTCAAATAAGCCGCTGAGATATTTCCGCACCCAATGATGCCGACGCCTAAAATTT
Organism: Hyphomicrobiales bacterium; assembly: GCA_031393975.1. Taxonomy (GTDB): domain Bacteria; phylum Pseudomonadota; class Alphaproteobacteria; order Rhizobiales; family Aestuariivirgaceae; genus Aestuariivirga. The sequence goes on along the minus strand of JANMWK010000021.1, from coordinate 23,800 downwards.
TTGCCATAATGTCCTCTTAGTATTTCTTGCAAAACGTGATTGATTTTTTAGCAAAACTGCCAATGTCTTTTGGCTTGTCATGCTCCATAACATAATGCATCACGCGACCACCCTGCAGCGCCTTGAATATTTCTGGCCACTTCACCGTGCCCTCGCCCACATTGCACCAACCTTCTTGATCCAAATTCTTGCCCTTCTCGGCAATGTCTTTCACATGCACAGATGTGATGCGGTCCTTATAGGCCTTGATCCATTTCACCGGATTTTGTTTGGCGCGCGCAATCCAAGCCACATCTATTTCCCAATCAACCGATGGAGCAGCCTCAAAAATCCGCTCATGTGGCATGGAGCCATCTGGCAGTTTCGCAAATTCAAAATCATGGTTGTGCCAGCCAAAACCATAACCCTCACCCCGGATGAAGTCATTGGCAACGGCCAAACGCTTGCCAAATGCTTTCCAGCCCGCAGTAGTATTCTTACGATCATCCGGCATCACATAGGGGCAATAGATATTGCGCATGCCAAGTGTCTTCGCAATTTTGATCACTTTCTTTTTCTCGGTTTCAAACATTGAAAGCGGAAAGAAATGTCCAGATGACATGGTGAGGCCATATTGATCCAACAGTGCGCGGAATTTTTCGGGCTCGTCATAAACCCCACCAAAGCCTTCAACATCGGTATAGCCAGCCTTACTCAGCATAGCGATGACGTCAGTCCATGGTAGATGATCACGTGCACTATAAAGTTGGAATGATAGGTTCTGCGGCATGGTTGGGGCCTCCTCGTTAGCTGCACGTTGCGGAATATAGATCACGGATTGTGAAATTGGGTTTTGCCGATGCATCTTCGGCGATGAATTCAATGATTTTGGTTTCGCCCGGCAAGAGATCAAAGGCGCTATCAGAAAAATGCCCCGCCACATCAGCTTCAAGTGAAACATAATAGGCTGGTTTTTCTGCACTAAGGGCAAGCGCGTTGCCGTTGATTTTCAATGAGATTTTTGAATCTTCAAACGCATAAGACTTATAGGGTTTCAGCGCGAAGTGGTTTTGATCAGTGCCGTTCAATGTAATATGCAAAATGGCATCCTCAAGTTCAGCGCCATTGAAACTCATAAGTTCAATTGAACGATCAGCCGGAACTGATTGTTTTATAGCATTAATTTTGTGGCGCTCACCATTGGGTTTAACGGCCTCACACAGTACATCGGCTACCGCAGCAGCCAAACCATCATTCACCGCCATAATGCTAATGGTCTTTCCATCCTTGGACGGAACCGCAAAGGCGGCCAAAGGCGCAAAAAACCGCCGCGCCATATAATGCAGTGCCTTCCATGCGCCACCGTGGTCAAGACCACTCCATGAAGCCACGGGCCACGTGTCATTGAGTTGCCAATATAACGTGCCCATGCAATGGGGCTTTAGCGTGCGCCAATATTCCACGGCAATACGCATGGCTAAGCCATGCTGAATTTGGCTTATATAAACGAAATCATCAAACTTCATCGGGAAGCGGAAATAGCGGAACATGGTTTCGGCAATCCGCGCATTGCCACCCTTGTTTTTCTGGTGACTATCCATCACGGGTGAGGCGATGTTCATATCCGATGCGGAAGCAAATTCACGCATAGCCGCCATGGACGGTAAAGATTGAAAACCAAATTCCGAACAGAAGCGCGGTTTCACTTCACGGTAATGATCGAAGTCTTTACCCTCATGCCATACTGACCAAAAATGCATGTCGCCTGAGCGATCATCATGCCAAGCATCCCCGAATGAGAAGAGGCCAGGCGATGGCGATGAAGGCCACCACAAAGCCGATGGGTCGGCCTTGGTCATTGTTTCTTCGATGCACCGATTCAGGCGGTCGTAGTTCACTAAATAGCGATCCCGATTATTGCGTGATTCTTCAAACCACGTGAGAGCACCCAACAGCTCATTGTCGCCACACCACAACACCATCGAAGCATGATGGCCAAGACGGCGCACTTGATAATCAACTTCCTCGCGGACTTCATTGAGGAACTCGGACGTGGTTGGATAAAGACTGCACGAGAACATGAAGTCTTGCCACACCATGAGGCCAAGCTCATCGCAGAGATCATAGAAATAATCCTGTTCATAAAACCCTCCACCCCACACGCGCAGCATATTCATATTGGCAGCAACCGCAGCGCGGAGCAGTTTTTCAGTCAGTTTTGGTGTAGCCTGTGACGGCAAAGCATCCGCCGGAATCCAGTTAGCCCCTCTGCAAAAAATCTCATGCCCGTTCACTTTAAAAACAAATCGTGCACCCACGTCATCGGGCGTGGTGATCAGCTCAATATGGCGCAAGCCAACGCGGCGCTTGATTATATCATTGCGGGTCGTAACTTCGAGATCATAAAGATGTGGCGCACCTGAACCAGCAGGCCACCACAAAATTGGTTTGGCTATTTCAAATGTTTCTACGTGAGTGCTGCCACGCACTTGAACTTTACGAATTTCATCAGCAAAATAAATTGAAACGTCAACCACACCTTCACCCGCACGGGCCAACGCGACAGTAACGTCAACCTGCACGAGCCCATTTGGCAAATGCCTCTGAGAAACTTGCACATGCTCAACACGCGCATCATCCATGGGTCGCAATTTAATGTCGCCATAGAGGCCAAAAGGCGCGATGGCCAAATTCCAATCCCAACCATTATGACATTGCGCTTTGCGCAACATGTTGGGGTGCGGAATCGGGCAATTATTTGTTGAGTAGGGAATAAAAAACGGCTGCTCGGCTTGTTTTGCAGCCGCGGCTTTCACATTAGAATGAAACACAATGCGAATGTGGTTATCGCCCTGCCTCAGTGAATTTGAAACATCTGGCCTGTAGCGCCGAAACGAATTCTCGGCCGACAAAACCAATATATTATTCACAAAAACATCAGCCACCGTATCAAGATAAGTGATGTCCAGATACCAGCCGCGTTTCACATCACCATCAAATTGGAAGACACGCGTGGCTTGCCAATCTTCATTTGCAACCCAGCGCACACCATATTCATTACGCCCCACATAGGGATGGGCAATTTCACCAGCAGCAATCAGCGCCGAATGAACATCGCCCGGCACGGCCATGACAACGTTATGCGGGCTGTCTAAACTCTTGAGTGTCCATGGGCCAGCAAGATCAAGCATGGGTTAAAGCCTATCGCCCGAGGCCCCATCAAACACTGATGCAAGACCAATGCGGAAGCGTACATTCACTTTCTGACCTGGTTCGAAATGTTGGTTCGATTCAACCCGCGCGCTGAACAAAGTCTCATCAATTTTGAGCCAAACCAAGCTATCAGAACCCATCGGCTCCACCAAATCAACAACCGCCTTATAAGCATCACTGTTGACTTTGGTTGCAGCCATATCAAGCTGAATATGTTCGGGACGAACGCCGAGCACCGCAGCCCCAGATTTCAGTGGGGCGTCTGGCACATAATCACCCAACGGAATTTTTTGCCCCGCCAAATGGAATACGGCTTTGGCACCAGCACCTTCAATTTTACCTTTGAGGAAGTTCATGGATGGCGAACCGATGAAGCCAGCCACATAAAGATTCTTTGGCTTGTTATAAATTGTTTGTGGCGCATCAAGCTGTTGAATAGTGCCGCCTTTCATCACGGCAATCCGGTCGGCCAAAGTCATGGCTTCAATTTGATCATGCGTGACATAAATCATGGTGTTGGCGAGGCGTTGATGCAGACGTTTAATTTCGACGCGTAACTCGGCGCGAAGCTTTGCATCGAGATTTGACAATGGTTCGTCGAACAAGAACACATCCACTTCGCGCACCAAGGCGCGACCAATGGCAACACGTTGGCGCTGACCGCCCGAAAGTGCCGAAGGCTTGCGTTGCAGAAGTTCGCCCAGCTGCAGCATGTCGCCCACACGCTTCACGCGCTTCTCAATTTCCTCTTTAGGCAGGCCAGAAACGCGAAGACCGAATGAAAGGTTGCGCTCAACAGTCATTTGTGGGTAGAGCGCGTAGGATTGGAACACCATGCCAATGCCGCGATCTTTGGGCTCTTCCCAAGTCACGTTTTTACCTTTGATAAAAACTTGACCATCTGAAGGCTCAAGCAATCCAGCAATGCAATTCAATAACGTAGATTTCCCGCAGCCTGATGGGCCGAGCAGCACAAGAAATTCGCCATCAGCAATATCAAGATCAAGGGCTTTTAGAACTTGCACCGCACCATAACTGAGCGCCATACCTCGGACCGAAACGCTGGGAGTGGAATTTGCTTTCATAATATCAGCCCTTAACTGCGCCGGCTGCAATGCCGCGTACAAAATATTTTCCTGAGAAGAAGTAAATTGCCAGCGGCACAATTCCCGTTAATATCGTTGCTGCCATGTCAACGTTGTATTCTTTGCCACCCTGAACCGAATTCACGATGTTATTGAGCTGCACAGTCATCGGATAATTGGTGGGGCCAGCATAAATAACACCAAACAGGAAGTCGTTCCAGATACCGGTGATCTGCAAAATCACGGCCACAGTGAAAATTGGAGCAGACATAGGCACAAACACTTGGAAGAAAATACGCCAGTAACCTGCACCGTCAACACGCGCTGCTTTAAAGAGTTCTTGCGGCAGAGATGCAAAGTAGTTTCGGAACAATAACGTTAAAATTGGCAAACCAAAAACCGTGTGCACCAAAACCACAGCAGGCAATGTGGAAAAAATGCCAAGCCATCTGGTGATCAAAACCAGTGGATAAAGCATCACCACATACGGAATGAATGAACTAACAAGTAAGACTGTGAAAAATGCTTCCGAAAATTTAAACGGCCAGTTTGCCAATGAATAACCTGTTATGGAAGCAATCGCGATTGATACAATCGTACTTGGCCCCGTGATGCGAACCGAATTCCAAAAACCAACTTTAATCCCTTCGCAATAGAGGCCTGTGCAAGCACTGTTCCATGCTTTGCCCCAGGCAGTGAATGTGGGGTGCATTGTTGGTATGAAAATATTACCGTTACGAATGGCCTCGATGTCCTTCAGCGAAGTGATCACCATGATATAGAGTGGGAATAGAAAAAACAGGGCGCAAAGGCACAATACCGAATATACAACCACGCGCTCTACAGAGATAAGTTTCCTAGGCTTGCGGCCTGATGGAACGATTGCTGTTGTAGATGAATTCGACATGATTACTTCAGCCCTTCTTGCCAAATTCCATTCTGATCCAAGGGATCAAAATGAAGGCCATCGCAACCAACATACAAGTGGAAGCGGCTAATGATTGCCCTAAATTAGCGGAGAAATTTTGATAAATATAGCGTGTAGGAACGTCTGATGATATTCCCGGGCCACCATCTGTAATGGCCACAACCAAATCATAAATGCGCACCGCACCAGATGACACGATCACAAATGTTGTCACCATCACAGGCTTCATCATCGGCAACACAATTTGCAAATAAGTGCGCCATGTTGAAATGCCATCAATCTTGGCAGCTTTCCAAATTTCATCATCAATGCCGCGAAGCCCTGCAAGCATCAATGCCATAACAAAGCCAGAGCCTTGCCAAATGCCAGCAATCACAATGGCGTACATGACCATCTGGCGATCAGCGATCCAACCAAATGAAAAACTGGTCCAGCCCAGTAGCCGAACACCCGCCTGCAAACCATATTCAGGCGACATAATCCACGCCCACACATGGCCAGTAACGATGAATGAAAGCGCAAATGGATAAAGATAAATTGTGCGGAACATGCCTTCCAAACGGATTTTCTGATCCATGAAGACGGCAAGTAAAAAGCCGATCGAAATTGATAGGATGATCGAGAGTACGGCATATGTGACAACATTCGGCAATGCGCCCGCACATTTCCATTGCCAAGCTTCAGTCCCAATTTTAGTAAGCCCCGGGCAATCCATCCAGCGATCAGTTTTGAACAACCTGTCATAATTGGCCAAACCAACATAGCCGTTCACCCATTCACGCGGTGTGAACAGAGGCAGAATTTTGATGTTGGTAAAAGAAAACAACACAGTCCAGGCTGTGCCGCCCACAAACACACCCAGCACAATCAACATCATCGGCAGCGATGCAATTTTAGACGACAAGTTTCTAAATAACGGATTTGGCCGATCCATGTATCTCAATTCCCCACCAGATTCCGAGTAAACAACGGGTTCGCCTTTCCTGGGGAAAGTCGAACCCGCGCAATGCATCAAAACAAAATTATTATTTTGGGGCGTTCTTGATGATGTCTACAAACTTGGCTTGTGCATCAGAAGCCTTCATCGCTGGATCAGCCATGAACGCTGTGAAAAGATCGTTGATTTGGTTCACCGAGTCACGATCAATCATTTGGATAGGGCTCGGGAATACGGCTTTGGAATGGTCAAGAATTGCGAGACCCTTCTTCATGCAGTCGTTGGCGGCAGCCAAGTCCACGTCAGCGCGCATCGGCAGCGAACCCTTTTTCAGGTTGAATGCAACTTGCACTTCTTTGGTCACCAGTGTTGCGGCCATCTTCTTTTGAGCTTCGGTTACCTTCGGATCTTTGTTCTTTGGGAAGTAGAACACGTCACCGCCAGTATCTAAAACTGGGGTCATACCCAGACCTGGCAAGCAGTCAAAGTCTTTACCGGCAACCAACTTGGCTACGGCGAATTCACCACCAGCCCAATCGCCCATGATGTTAGCACCGGCCTTGCCCTGAATAACGAGACCAATGGCTTCATTCCATTGTGGAACCATTTTGTCAGCGGGAGCAAATTGGCGGACCGCAGCAAGAGCGTCAAACACTTTGCCGAATTCTGGGCCGCCAGCCAACGCAAGGTCACGATCCTTATAAACCTTGACGAAATTGTCAACGCCAGCTACTGCCACGACAACGTCGTTCACCATCAGCCCAACTGGCCACCCCTGAGCCATCGACAAAGGCTGAATGCCCTTGGCTTGAAGCTTCGGAGCAGCGGCCACAAATTCATTCCAGTTCTGCGGAGGTTCTAAACCAGCATCGGTGAATACTTTGCGATTGGTCCACATCCACTGGTTAGAATGCAAGTTCACCGGAACGCAATAAACTTTGCCGTCCTTTGTGCAGCTTGCAAGCTGTGTGGCGGGGCGCAAAATGTGCGCCCAATCACCAGCAGTTGCAACGTCAGTAATATCTTCCAGAAGTCCAGCAGCAATCAGTTCGTCGGCATCTTTACCGGGATTCAACTGAGTGGCAGCCATGGGGTTGCCACCGAGAATGCGTGAAATGATGATAGGACGAGCAACGTCGCCCGAACCAGCGATAGCACCGTCAACCCATTTATCACCCGAGGCATCAACAGCCTTGGCAAATTCAGCAACAGCGGCAGCTTCGCCACCTGATGTCCACCAATGTGTAACTTCAAGATCCGTCGCTGATGCAAGTCCAGCAGTCAAAATAGACGCTGAAAACGCGAGAGCGGCAGCAAATTTTTTAATTCCCATGACAGTTTCCTCCCTTGTCTTTTAGTGGGTAGCCGTGACGCTAAGTGAATTTAAAAAAATTTGCAACGTTTCAGATGTAGATTCATAAAAAAACTTTTTGCTGCGGTGCACAATGAAAAATACCCACTTGTATCGTTTCAGACAATCGTTAGTGTTATAGCCCAAATGGTCAAACCTTCAGATAATCCAACGCGCCCCACACTCCGCACCCTTGCGGAAATAACCGGGCTTGGGGTGTCGACAGTCAGCCAAGCCTTGCGCGACAATCCAGAAATTGCTGAGGAAACGCGGCGTCGTGTCAAGCTCGCAGCCCAGCAGGCAGGCTATATGCCCGACCGTGCTGGAGTGCGCCTGCGCACCGGTAAAACCAATGTCATCAGTTTAATTTTGAACACGGAAAGTAATGCCACGGGCTTCACCGAACATATTGTATTGGGCATATCCGAAGCCCTCGCTGATACGGGTTATCACTTGGTGGTCACACCCTACAGTCTCGATGACCCCATGGCACCAGTGCGCTATGTGGTTGAAAACAGATTGGCCGATGGCGTTATTATTTCGCGCACCCAAGCCGATGACCAGCGGGTGCGCTATCTCACAGCAAACCACTTGCCCTTCGTCACCCACGGCCGCACAGATTGCGGAATTGTTCACGCTTACCATGACTGTGATGGTGAACAATTTGGCCGACTCGCAGTTGATATTCTTGCAGGCCGTGGGCGCAAGCGCATCGCACATCTTAAACCACCACCCAATCTTTTCTATCACAATCATACCGTGAAAGGATTCACTGCCGGCCTCCATGCCCATGGCCTCACAGAATTTCCCTTACAGAATTTCAACATCGATTCAAATATCGATGATGTTCGCAATCACGCGAAATCCTTCACCAAGGGCGTGCCGGCCCCCGACGGCTATGTCAGTTCCAGCGAGCTGATGACTATGGCGCTGATTTCCGGACTTGAAGAAGCGGGCCAAACCATTGGCAAAGACTTTGATTTTGTAACAACGCAATCATCACCCTTCATCGGTTGGTTCAGACCAGAGCTTATTTTGGTCCATGAAGACCATCGTATCGCCGGGCAACAACTGGCCCGTGCTGTGCTGGGGGCCATAGAGGGAAAGGATGTAAAATCTTTGCAGAGCTTGGCCACTTTCAGAAACTAATCTTTTTGCAAAGCATTTGCTCTTTACGCCATGTTTGACATAAAACAGTGCAAAGCAATACAAAGGGCATGATGATGACGGACCGCAGTTACTACGCCCCCCATGGTGGCCTCCCCCCCCAAACTGATCTGCTCACCGGCCGCGCCGTCTTCACCACCTCTTATGCGGTCATTCCCAAAGGCGTGATGAGCGATATCGTCACCAGCTATCTGCCTTTCTGGGATAAGACCAGAGCATGGATCATCGCTCGCCCGCTCTCAGGTTTTTCCGAAACCTTCTCACACTATATTATGGAAGTGGGTGCCAACGGCGGCAGCGCCCATCCAGAGCCAGATAAAAATGCAGAAGCTGTTCTATTTGTTGTTGAAGGCACCGGCTCACTCATACTCGCGGGCAAGAAACATCAACTGGTGGCGGGCTCCTATGCCTTCATTCCACCTGCGGCGAAATGGGGTTTCAAAAACACCAGCGCAAGCCCAGTTCGTTTTCATTGGATTAGAAAATCATATGAAGCCGTAAAAGGCATTAAACCACCTAGCGCTTTCATAGTTAATGAAAAAGATGTGGCACCTCATGTCATGCCTGACACCAATGGCGCATGGTCGACAACCCGTTTTGTTGATCCAGCTGATCTGAGTCACGACATGCATGTAAGCATTGTTAATTTCGAGCCAGGCGGTGTGATCCCATTCGCGGAAACTCATGTGATGGAACACGGGCTTTATGTTCTAGAGGGTAAAGCCGTCTACCGTCTCAATCAAGATTGGGTGGAAGTCGAAGCCGGAGATTTCATGTGGCTGCGCGCCTTCTGCCCGCAAGCCTGTTACGCAGGTGGCCCCGGCAAGTTCCGCTATCTCCTCTATAAGGATGTGAACCGCCATATGAAGCTCAGCCTCACATGAAAATCGAACCGTTGACAAAAGCAGCCTTCGCGCCATTTGGTGAAGTTGTAGAAATGGAGGGGGGTGAGCAGATCGCCATCAATCAAAACTTCGCACAGCGCTTTAACAATCTGGCCCATGTCGATATTGAGCTTGACGGTGGAAGTGTCAACATCAGCCTCGCCGCCGCCATTCCGCGCCCACAACCAATCGCTGTCAAAATGATGGAACGCCATCCGCTGGGCAGCCAGATTTTTTTCCCCCTGCAAGATGAACCATGGTTAGTTTTGGTCTGCAGCAATCCGCAGGATGTCAACACTTACCGCGCCTTCAAAGCCAGCGGCCAGCAAGGGATCAACTACACACGCAATGCCTGGCACCACCCCTTGTTGGTCTTTAATGCAAGCCGATTTATCGTGGTTGATCGCCAAGGCCCCAGCATAAATTTGGAAGAAGTTTGGTTAGAGCATGAGTTTTTACTCAGCCTTTAAAAATTCTCATGCCAATGCTTAGCAATATCAATACGTTTGGCAATCCACACTTTTTCGTGCGCCAAAACATAATCGATAAATTTGGCCAACCCCACCGCGCGACCAGGCCTTCCAACCAAGCGGCAATGCAAACCAATTGACATCATCTTTGGTGAACCAGCTCTGCCTTCGGCATAAAGACAATCAAAAGAGTCTTTCAAATACTGATAAAAATGCTCGCCCGTATTAAAGCCCTGAGGTGTTGCAAAACGCATGTCATTGGCATCGAGTGTATAAGGAATGATCAAATGCCGAGAGCCATCGGCCTTGGGCAACCAATAAGGCAGCTCATCAGAATAATCATCCGACGAATACATAAACCCGCCTTCTTCCATCACCAGTTTGGTGGAGTTCATCGAGCAGCGCCCCGTATACCATCCCAATGGTCTTGTCCCCGTAACCTCAGTGTGAATACGAATGGCTTCAACAATCGAAGCGCGCTCGGCCTCTTCTGACATGTCTTTATGTTCAACCCATTTCAATCCATGCGAAGCAATTTCCCAACCGGCCTCTTTCATCGCTTGCACCTGATCAGGCGAGCGTTGCATCGCTGTGGCCACGCCATAAATGGTCAGCGGAATTTTGCGTGACGTAAACATCCGCCACAAGCGCCAAAAGCCAGCCCGCGCCCCATATTCATAGATCGATTCCATATTCCAATGGCGCTGGCCAAGCCAAGCCGCAGCCCCCACAATCTCAGATAAAAACGCTTCCGATGCCGCATCACCGTGTAGAATATTATTCTCACCACCTTCTTCGTAATTCAAAACAAATTGCACAGCAACATATCCGCCACCCGGCCATTGCGGATCAGGAATGGCCCGCCCATAGCCTTTCATATCACGCGGATATTCGCTCATGGGGCACCAAGGGCCGAGAGCGCTTCGCCCAATCCACTCACATCGAGCTTCAACTGAAGTATTTTGCCGTTGGTGGGAGCGAGGATGAGAATGGCATCTTTTGAGAGTTTCATCGCCGCCAGCAACTCTGGCGGAATAGAAATATTAGATTGGCACCCGCGCAAGCCACAACTGACATATGGTAAAATGATCGCTGCAGATTTGCCGATCGCCAAGCGCACACCCTTGGCAATAAACACCTCAGTGGGTGTCACCATATCCATCACCATAGTCTGTTTCTTGTTAAATCCGATGCGCCACACAATGACCGGAATTTTACGCTTTTTGTCCACCAGCGAAAATTGTGCGGCACAGCGCACACCAGAAGTATCGCCATCTGGCGGACACAGCACAATCCAATTGCCAAAGTGAGTAAGCTTGCCTTGGGGCGGCTGGACAGCAGGCGCTGGGTCGTCCGCAAAAGCCAAACTGGAGAGCGATACAAAAAACAAAATAGAAAGCAGGCGACACAGAATTCTCATAGTGATTCTCCCTTGCCGCCAAAGCTAGAAGGAAGAGCCACCGATTTCAAATGAAACGCACTAACTGGTTTTGCGGCGTTTATTCTGACGGTGTTGATCAATCACCACCGCAGCCACAATAATAATGCCTTTCACAATCTCTTGATAATAGGCGCCCACCTTCAAAAACGTGAAGCCCGACATCACTACACCTAAAATAATCGTGCCAATAAAAGTGCCTGAGATGCGGCCCACCCCTCCCGCCAGTGACGTGCCACCAATAACGGCAGCAGCAATCGCATCAAGTTCATAGCCGACACCTAAACCCGGTTGCCCTGATTGTGCACGCGCTGCTGTCATCACTGCCGCAAGGCCGGACATGAGACCTGCAACCGCATAGACTTTCATCAAGTGATTACCGATATTGATGCCAGACACACGCGCCGCTTGTGGGTTGGAACCAATGGCATATGTGAATTTGCCATAGCGCGTATAGGTGAGTGCAATGTGGCAGATGATGGCCACGAAAATAAACACAATCACTGGACGCGGCACCGGAAATCCTCCGATTTCGAAGCTTTGTCCAAACCACGTGAACTGATCATGCAGCAACGCTACGGGCTGGCCAAGCGTATACCATTTCGCCAGTCCACGCACCGACACCATCATGCCCAGTGTGGCAATGAAGGGGGGAATTTTAGTTTTTGCAATCAAAAATCCATTACATAAACCAAGCAGCGCACCCAGCATCAAGCCCACTATAATTGGAATAAGCGGGTTAAGATCAACCCAACCTTGCTCCAAAAATACGGCCCGCGTATTGGTCGAAGCTTGCGCCAAACTCGCAGCCACCATAGCCACAAATCCGACAATGGAGCCTGATGATAAATCAACACCCCCGGTGATAATCACCTGCGTCACGCCAACCGCGATAATGCCAGTCACTGCAACCTGTAGCACGATGATCGAGAGACGCTGTTTATTGGCAACAAAACTTTCGCACAGACCATTAGGATCCCAGTTGCATTTGAACCAACCCAGCACTTCAAACACCATGACAATGCCAAACAGCACCAAAAGAATAGAGACTTCAGGTGGCATTCTGCGCACTTTGGTAATGCCAGTGAGGGACTTTCCGGTTTCAGGTGCAGTTGAGCTCATAATATCTTCCCATCCTCTCGCAATCAGTGCGAGGCCAATTCCATAATTTTAACTTGGTCAGCTTCGCTACGATCCAAAAAGCCCGTCACACGGCCCTCATGGATCACCATTATTCTATCGCTCATGCCGAGAACTTCTGGCATTTCCGATGAAATCATAATCACTGCCACGCCGTCTCTAGCAAGTTCGGAAACCAGACGGTGAATTTCAGCCTTGGCCCCAACATCTATGCCGCGCGTCGGCTCATCTAAAATCAAAATGCGGGGTTTTGTGAGCAGCCAACGACTGATCAATACTTTCTGCTGATTGCCACCAGAAAGATTGATAATAGGCTCCTGCATATCAGGGGTTCGCACCCGTAAAGTTGCAGCCATCTCGCCTGAATCTTCAGCCAACTGGCTCTGTTGAACAAAACCATATTTCACATATTTTTTTTGCAACACTGCCATCTGGATGTTTTCTTGGATATCCAGAAGTAGAAAACAACCCGTCTCTTTGCGATCTTCCGTAAGAAACGCCATTCCATGTGCCATCGCAACCGCAGGCGACGACATTTTTACATTCTTGCCGTAAATCGCAATCGTGCCAGCATGGGCTGGCGTCACACCAAAAATAGTCTCAGCAATATTAGATCGACCAGACCCAACAAGCCCTGCAATTCCTAAAATCTCCCCGGCTCGCACATCAAACGACACGTCTTTAAAAACACCGTTGAGGCTGAGGCCTTTAACTGAAAGCACGACATCGCCAAACGGCACCGTCAGCTTCGGAAACATCTGCGAGATTTCACGCCCCACCATCATTTTTATGATGTCATCGCGGCTCAGTTCGCGCGATGGTTTAGTTGCAATATATTTACCGTCACGGAAAACCGAGACTTCATCCGCAATCTCAAACAGCTCACTCATTTTATGAGTGATATAGATAATGCCTTTGCCTTCGGCCTTTAAGGCTTTGATAATACGAAATAAATGTGCAACTTCACGTTCAGTGAGAGCCGATGTGGGTTCATCCATAATCAGCACATCTGAATTAAATGAAACCGCCTTGGCAATTTCCACCATCTGCCGATTGGCCACACTAAGGCTGCGCACTTCAACTGTAGGATCAATATCAATATTGAGACGCTTGAACAGGTCCTCGGTGCGACGCTGCATTTCACCGTGATTGATGAATCCGAATTTGTTGGTGGGTTCGCGCCTGATCCAAATATTTTCAGCAACAGTCATCGGCCCCATCAAATTCAATTCCTGATGGATCATAGCAATGCCATTTTCGAGAGCATCCAAAGGATTTTTCAATCGAATATCAACACCACGTAATTTAAATGAACCTGAGTCTGGCGTATAAATGCCAGCCACAATTTTCATCAAGGTTGATTTGCCCGCACCGTTCTCACCCATCAAAGCGTGCACTGTGCCGGGCCGCAATTTGAATTTCACATTGTCAAGCGCCACCACTCCCGGAAATTCTTTGCGGACATCATTAACTTCCAACAAATATTCAGAACCCGAAATTGCGCCGCTTCGGCGGACGACTTTCATAGTGCTAGGGCTAACCATGGGGCCTCGCTATTTTCATAAAAAAAGTGCGCCACGTCATAGTGGCGCACTTCTCATGCCATGTCGATTAGTTCTTGGCCATGAAATCCGCCATGTTGGCAGGAGTGACCAACTGGAACGGGATCATGATCTTGGCATCGATTTTTTCGCCCTTAGCAAGAGCAATAGCGGCTTTCACAGCACCACCGCCTTGACCAGCAGCATCTTGGAACACTGTAACATCCAAGTCGCCAGCTTTCATTGTAGCAAGCGCTTCTTGAGTAGCGTCAATGCCGCCAACCACAACGTCGGTCATCTTCCAACCAGCAGCTTTCATTGCGTTGATAGCGCCGATTGCCATGTTGTCGTTGTTAGCAATAACCGCAACGGGCTTATGACCAGCAGCGATCCAATTGGTCATCAAATCTTGTGCCTTAACAGGATCCCAACCCGCTGTTTGCTCATCAAGAATCTTCATACCTTTGCAAGCATCGGTGGCGATAACTTCATGAATGTCCTTGGTGCGTTGCACAGCAGCTTGGTTAGCAAGATCGCCTTCCATCACCAAAATGTCACCCTTGCCGCCAACCAATTTGCAGATTTCTTTGGTTTCCAATGTGCCTGAGTCTTTTTCATCAGATGCAACAAATGCGCCCTTTGGACCCAAAGCATCAACATCGTCTGGACGACGGTTGACATAAACGATTGGAATGCCAGCATCATTTGCAAGCTTGGTCATTGGCTTTGTTGCCGAAGTGTCAACAGCATTCACAATGATCGCATCAACTTTAGCAGCGATGAAGTTCTGAACTTGTGAAAGTTGCTTTGAAACATCGTCATCAGCAATTTCAATTTGCACTGGTTGATTGGCAGCCTTGGCGGCAGTTTCAACACCCTTACGAAGAACCGTAAGGAATGTGTCTGAGTTAGCCATCGAGACGCCGATGTTACCAGCGAATGAAGCTGATGACATCAAAGCCAGTGTTGCAGCAGCAAGAATAATTTTCTTCATAGTAATGCTCCTTCTATCGAGTGTCCGGCAGCACCCGTGACTGGGCCGGAATCCTCTTAACGAGGAAAGGCTTTCGCTTCGCACCGCAAAACAACCAGATAGAAGAATAGAATTCAGCAAGCTAAACCCTCCCCTTCCGCTCGTGCTTCTGTGGCGCGTTGCGGTTTTTCCACAATGGAAGATTTATTCCATCTTAGAACTATAATGGAAATATCATTCCAATTTGATTGAGAGTCAATCAACACAATAGTTTGAGGCTCGAAAATATCAAAAACTATCAGAAACTGACTTCAGATGTTTTCACTGATATGCAGGTCGGCGGGAAACAATATCGGGGGTAAATGCGGAAGTTCGGCAACCGAGCAAGCCTTTGTCATTAACTCCACAATGCGTCTTGATATGGCTTCGGTCGGTGTGCCGAGCAAAAGATCGATGGTGCCGTCAATCAATGCCGCGCGCGTTGTCGCCGTGAGTTCGTTACACACGGCAACGATGCGTCGCCCGGCACTTTCATCCCTTAACGCTCGGATCATCCCGTCTTGCCCGCCGCCACATCCATAGATAGCAACCAAATCGGGATTGCTGTCAACCATATCCGTTACAGCTTCATACGCAATGCGCTCATCATCCAAATTGACGATGGGTTCGAGCAACGTGAACTCCGGCGCGAATTCGCGCATGTAACTTCTAAAACTGATCTCCGCTAATTCCTGATTACTATAGCGATGGCTACCAACAAGAATACCAATCTTACCAGGTCCCCGCGCAGTACGGCTGATAGTCCAAGCCGCCGTGCGCCCCACTTTACGCCCATCCAATCCAATATGGCCGGTTTTTACAGCTGCTGATATATCACTCAGCAAAGTGAATACCGGTTTGCCCATGGCAATCACCGCCTCCACGGCTTCAACGACAAGCGGATGATCAACCGCGACAACGGCCAAAGCATCAATTCGAGGTGCCATTTCACGAATCCGGCCAGCCATGATAGAGGGCACTAACTCATCAACATGTTCAATAACGGGTTTGCCTTCGATGAAGCTGGCAGCCTTTGTCGCATCTGCTAAATCTTTGCCGAGCTTTTGATAAAAAGCATCGCGTTTTTGGAGTAGAAACCCAAAGCGCCGTTGCGGTATTTCAGTAAGACGGCGCCTGAGTAAACCAGTGGCGTGATAGCCAATGGCTTCAGCAGCTTGCACCACACGAATGGCCGTATCTTCACGCACCGGCAAACGTCGATTAAGAACACGATCAACGGTGGCCACACTCACGCCGGCCTGCTTGGCCAAATCAGTAATTGTCGGGCGCGAAACCATGAGAGAAATTCCCTTTCGAGGCGCAGATTCATCTGAAATTAAATGATACGATTTGATAGATACCATCATTTCAACATTGCGTAAATAGAATATTGATTCTACGATCAGCATGAAATAGAGGAAATATTCCATGAGTAGTGTCGTTTACCCCCGCGACTATAGTATGCTCGGCCGTGATGCAAAGCGAGCTGAAGAAATCGGCTTGTCCAAAGCGCAGTGGTACGCAGCACCTATTCCGCGTGTAAAAATCAAGGAACTGATGAAACGTTCCGATGGTCCCGCCATTCGTGACACACTCATTTGGTTTGCCAGCTTCATTGTTACTGCTGGGTTTGCGATTTATTTCTATCCAAGCCTGTGGAGCATTCCTTTTTTCCTCGCCTATGGCGTGCTTTATGGCTCATCGACCGATTCACGTTGGCATGAATGCGGCCACGGCACTGCGTTTAAAACCCGCTGGATGAATGATGTGGTTTATCACATCGCCTGCTTCATGATCATGCGCCCACCCACAGTTTGGCGTTGGAGCCACACACGCCATCATACAGATACAATCATTGTTGGCCGTGACCCCGAAATTGCCATTCAACGTCCGACAAAAATTTGGGGCGTTATTGGAGGATATTTTTCGGTTGGCCAAACCAAAGTTGCCATCAAAAGCCTCTTCATTCATGCTGCGGGACGATTAACCGAAGAGGAACTCACTTACGTTCCAGAAATGGAACGTTCACGGGTCTATCTTGTGGCTCGCATTTGGCTAGTCATCCATCTATCGGTGATTGCCCTC
Source organism: Hyphomicrobiales bacterium (assembly GCA_031393975.1). GTDB lineage: Bacteria > Pseudomonadota > Alphaproteobacteria > Rhizobiales > Aestuariivirgaceae > Aestuariivirga. The sequence continues at coordinate 6,570 of JANMWK010000021.1, read as the reverse complement.
GCAATCTATCTCCGCAGCTTCCTGCCAATATTACTCGTGGGTCCGCTGCCTTGCATGTATGGAGCCTGGGTCTATGTGCTGACCGGTATCACCCAACATGGTGGCCTTGCCGAAGACGTGCTCGATCATCGCCTCAACAGCCGCACCGTTATGATGAACCCAGTTTTGCGCTTCATATATTGGAACATGAACTATCATGTGGAGCACCACATGTTTCCCATGGTACCCTACCATCAATTGCCAAAACTCTACGAAGAAATGAAGCCTTACACCCTGCCCGCCAATACATCTGTGATTGACGCCTACCGCGAAATTATTCCGGCACTTTTGCGCCAGATTAAAGACCCTTCCTATGCTATTAAACGCACATTGCCACCCGGTGTGGCACCCATGACCGAACCCATAGCTGCTGAATAGGACCTCAAATGACTCAATGGATTGATGCCTGCGCCAAAGATGATGTGGCTGAAGAAGATGTAATCAAGTTTGATCATGCGGGTCGAACCTTTGCGATATTCCGTTCACCTGACGATAAATTCTACGCCACGGACGGACTTTGCACCCATGAGAAAGTTCATTTGGCCGATGGCTTGGTGATGGACAACATTATTGAATGCCCCAAACACAATGGCCGCTTTGATTACACCACGGGTGCTGCCAAAGGCGCCCCAGTGTGCGTGAATTTGAAAACCTATCCAGTTAAAGTTGAAGGCAATCGTGTCTTCATCAATGTTGCTTAAGCAGATGAGTGAATCCGGCATGGTCATTGTGGGCGGAGGCATGGCCGCTGCACGGGCTTGCATCAATTTGCGTGCCAATGATTATGCTGGAACCATCACTCTGGTGAGCGAAGAAAATCTGCTGCCCTATGATCGACCGCCCTTGTCAAAAGCCTCGATCGTCGAATTTGATGCCCATGCCCCGATATTATTGCTTGATGACAGCACCGTCGCTTCGCTCAAAGTTGATGTGAAGCTCGGCAAGCATGTCGTTTCGATCAACCGCGCTGAAAAATCCATCACACTCGATAATGGAGAAAAAATCTTCTACGCCAAGCTGCTTCTGGCAACGGGGGCCAAACCGCGCAAACTGAATTGTCCCGGCGGCGAACATGCACTCACCCTGCGGGACCACAGAGACACCGTCTTGCTGCGCGAAAAATTCCAACCCGGAAAAAACATCGTCGTAATTGGTGGCGGCTTCATCGGTTTGGAACTAGCTTCATCAGCATCAAAACTCGGTTGCAAGGTCACGGTTATCGAAGCCCAACCGCGCATTCTCATGCGCGGCGTGCCAGAAGCTATTTCGAAGATCGTTCACGATGCTCACTTGGCGGCGGGGGTCATCATGATCATCGGCACCGGCATTTCGCGTCTCACAGCAAATGCGGTTCATCTGACCGATGGCCGCGAAATTAAAGCCGACACAATCATTGCAGGCATCGGCGCTTCGCCAGAAACCAAACTCGCCGCAGATGCAGGCCTCACAATCGAAAACGGCATCGCCTGCAACGCACAAATGCAAACATCTGATCCTGATATTTATGCCGCGGGTGATTGCGCCTCATTCATCTTGGATGATCGCCGCATTCGCTTGGAAGCTTGGCGTTCCGCCCAAGAGCAGGCTGCAACAGCGGTGGCCAATATGTTAGGCCTCGACAAAATCCACACTAACGTGCCGTGGTTCTGGTCTGATCAATATGACCTTTCACTGCAAATTGCTGGCCAAGCCGACCTTGGCCCTAACACCATCGCGCGTGTTCCTACGGAAGGCGCACTCGTGTTATTTCATATGGCAGAAGACGGCACAATCAAAGGCGCTTCCGGCATCGGCATCGGCAATGCCATTGGCCGCGAAATTAAAGTAGCAGAAATGCTCATCGCAAAAAATGCCAAACCTACTCCCGAAATTTTGGCCGACCCTACCCAACCACTCAAAACTCTTCTCAAGGGATAAAATAATGGCCAAGAAACGCCCCACCGTTGCAGACGTGCGCGCCAACAAAGGCAAGTATCAATATACAATGATGCGGGTTGAAAGCTGGGACGAATTGGCTGCGGCTGAGGCTGCGGGCATTGATATGTGCTCGGTGCCGCCAGAACTTCTGGCCCAAAAGAAATTCCGTGATGTCGGCCCTTCCATTTTCGCAGTGCCCGGCGTGTCACTCTACGATAACTCCGGCACCACCGATGATTTCCTGCGTTGGGGCTATAAAATGCTAAGCTATGGCGCTGATGCCGTCTATTGCGCAGCCTCCCTTCAAACCGTGCGCCGCATGGCCGATGATGGCATTCCGGTAATCGGCCACACAGGCCTTATTCCTGCTAAAGCGACATGGACGGGCGGCTTCAAAGCCGTTGGCAAAACCGCCGAAAGCGCCAAACAGGTTTTTGACTTGGTGAAACGCTATGAAGATACCGGAGCCTTTGGGGTTGAAATTGAAGTTGTGCCATCCGAGGTCACAGCCGAGATCGCAAAACACACGAACCTTTTTCTGGTCTCAATGGGTGCCGGTGTTGGCGGCGATTGCCAATATCTTTTTGCCGATGATGTGCTCGGCCAAAACACCGGCCACACGCCGCGCCATGCAAAAATCTATCGCAATTTCGCAAAAGAATTTGACCGCTTGCAAAACGAACGCATCGCAGCCTTCAGCGAATTTGTAAACGATGTGAAAATTGGTGCCTATCCAGAAGACAAGCACCTCGTAGGAATCACAAAAACTGAACTCGAAAAATTTATCAAATACCTTCCTCAGAACTAAGCAAAGACATAACGGAGAACTAAACTATGATCAGATTTGGTGTCATCGGCGCTGGCCGCATTGGCAAAGTGCATTCAGCCACTATTGCTGCAAACCCAAAAGCCCAGCTGGCTTACATTGCTGATGCTGTTCCTGCAGCAGCTGAAGCCTTGGCCAAGCAATATGGTGCAAAGGTTGCAACCGTAGATGAAATTATGAAAGCCAAAGACGTGGACGCCATTCTCATCGGCTCTCCCACAGGTTTCCATGCCGAACAAATTCAGATGGCTTCAAACAATGGCAAAGCCATCATGTGCGAAAAGCCAGTATCACTGGATGTGGCTAACATTCACGAAACCCTGAAAGTTGTTGAAAAAAACAAATCCACGTTGATGATCGGCTTCAACCGCCGCTTTGATCCTAACTTTGCTGAACTTGAACGCCGCCTGCGCGCTGGTGTTGTGGGCGAAATTGAAATTGTAACCGTCATCTCGCGCGATCCAAATCCGCCGCCACCCTCTTATGTGAAAGGCTCAGGCGGGTTGTTCCGCGATATGATGATCCACGATTTCGATATGGCTCGCTTCCTCATGGGCGAAGAATTTGTAATTGTGCAAGCTCTGGGTTCTTCTCTCGTCGATAAGGGCATTGGCGAAGCAGGTGACGTCGATACAGCCGCCGTACAAATGCAAACCGCATCAGGCCGCATTGCCGTGATCACAAATTCGCGCCGCGCCACTTATGGTTATGACCAACGCATGGAAGTGCATGGTTCAAAGGGAATGCTCAGCGCCGCCAACGTTCACAACACCACCGTTCAGTTGCACAATGGCGATGGCACACAAGGTGATCCCGTGCAAAACTTCTTCTTAGAACGTTATTTCCAAGCCTACACTAATGAGCTTAATACCTTCATCAACGCCGTTGAAACTGGTGATCGTAATCCAAAGCCATCCGGTTTTGATGGTTTGCAAGCCGGCATTCTGGCCGATGCTGCAACCCTGTCTTGGCAAACGGGCAAGCCTGTAAAAGTATAACCCCAAAAACAAAGGGCTCCCAACTGGGGAGCCCTTCGCACAAACTGGAGTCCCGGTACGCAGTACCTGATCCGGGAAAACCTAGGACACAACAACGCGTGTCATGAAAGTGAGATTACGCGAGATAAGTTTCGAAACCCTTTCTGCAAAAAACTTTTGCATTAACAGACCCTTACTGCGATGCCCGAAAGCGGATCAAACCGTATCAAAAAGGCACATTTGTCATCGTGTTGACAAAAATAAAAAAATTTCGATCAGGGCTTCACATTCGGTGGAACTGTGTTACAAGCCCGATATCCTTAACGCGGGATGGAGCAGCCCGGTAGCTCGTCAGGCTCATAACCTGAAGGTCGTCAGTTCAAATCTGGCTCCCGCAACCAAATAAAAACCCGTTATCTCTACGAGATAGCGGGTTTTCCTTTTCTGGTGATGAGCGCAAAAAGTCGTTCTGGTTACACTTAGAAAAGAATTTGCGGGATATCCACTGAGTTCGGGATAAATTGAGATAATAACTTCAACCGAACCTAAATGGGAAACCGCTCGCGGGTGTTGGTAGTTCAACGATGTAGAAAGCGAACTGGAACGCGCGTCGTCTTCATAACCTTCCCGTCAGTCTCAATCCGGCGAGGGTGACCCCTACAAGCCGATGCACTGCGGCTTTGGACGGCAGATTGCTTGCGGCTGTGAGGGCGTGCAGGCAGTAAGTGGCAAGTTCTTGAGGTGAAACATCCTTGCGGATAGCACCAGCGGCAACCCCTTCAGCCAAGAGATCGCAGACCAACCCCTTGAGGTGCTTCTGGGCGCGAACCACAGGGGCACTGCGATTGAGCAGTGTTGCAAGTTCCGTGTTGTGGTGGGCGTGAGAAATCAACGCATAAGCCTCAAGCGCTGCTCTAAGTCGTTCGTCTGCATCGCCTTTCCCATCGCTGATTGCGGCAAGCTGATGCAGATGATTGCTCACTTGGCGTTCGTGCCAAGCGTTTAAAATTGCCTCAACATCTGCAAAATACTTGTACAGCGTTGCCCTCCCGATGCCAGCCGACACCGCAATTTGTGACATCGTCACCGAAGCCAACCCATGCTCGGCGACAAGCGCAGCCGCCGTGTCGAGAGTTGCCTCGCGCACTGCTCGGCGATGGCTAGCAATCGTTTCACTCCAAAGCTTCGGCATCGTTTCACTATATAGGATATGACGCAAATGTCGATGATATTGACACACTGTTTTATACAAGACATATTGTCTTGATAAATAATGTGGGAGACGTTTATGGTTGATCCTGTCACCGGTGAATATAAAGGCCCACCCCGCTGGGTCAAAAAATCAGCGATCACAGCTGTGAACTTAGTTTTGCTTTTTGCCATCCATTTCTTCTCCATCGGCGGCATATCGGCAATGCATCCCGCTTCGACACCACAATGATCATGCCGCCATTCCTGCACAAATTCACGCTCACATTGCACGTCACATCTTCTGTTGGCTTGCTTGGCTCAATTGCCTCATTTTTGGCTTTGGCAATCGTTGGCCTGACAAGTGCTGACGATCAAGCCCTTCGGTCTGCCTATCCTGCGATGCAGCCAATCGCCCGCATGGTTATCGTCCCTTTGGCCTTTGCCGCGCTACTTACGGGGCTTATCCCATGTCTCGGTACAGCTTGGGGGTTGTTCCAGCATTATTGGGTTGTGGTGAAGCTATTGCTCACGACTTTTGCGACGACAATTTTGCTCATTAAAATGGCGCTGATATCCGAAGCCGCGCGTCTTGCCACCGAGACGATCTTACCTCGCGCCGATCTTCATGCGGCAGGGCTTCAACTCGCGGTCCACGCCGCTGGCGGATTAACCGTATTGTTCTTGCCCATGGTCTTGTCGATTTACAAACCGCAAGGCCGCACTCGTTGTGGCTGGCGCAAGCAGCAAGTTAAACTTTCCGTGGTCAAACCGTAGACAGGCTGCTTTTAGACAGATGCGTTGCGCAGTCTCAGCGCATTGCCAATCACGCTCACAGAACTCAAAGCCATGGCCGCTGCCGCGATCATCGGCGACAATAGAATGCCAAACACGGGATAGAGTACACCTGCAGCAATAGGAACGCCTGCTGCATTATATATGAACGCAAAAAACAAGTTCTGCCGAATGTTGCCCATAACAGCCTTGGACAAAGTTCTTGCTTGAACAATACCCATCAGGTCACCGCGTAACAATGTGACGCCAGCACTTTCCATCGCCACATCGGTTCCGGTGCCCATGGCAATGCCAACATCGGCGGCGGCAAGGGCTGGTGCGTCATTCACCCCATCGCCCGCCATAGCCACAACACGGCCCTGAGCTTTGAGCTTAGCTACAACGTCCGCCTTCTTGTCAGGCAACACATCAGCTTCCACTTCAGTAATGCCAAGGCGCTTGGCGATGGCATCGGCGGTAATGCGATTATCGCCCGTCAACATGACAATACGAATGCCTGCTTCTCGCAATGCAGTCAGAGCTTGCGGTGTTGTGGCTTTCACCGCATCGGCAATGCCGATAATGCCCGCCAGTTTGCCGTTGATGGCCACAAATACGGTTGTCGCGCCATCGCCGCGCAACGCATCAGATTTGGCGGCAAGACTATCAATTGGGATATTCAGTTCGGCCATAAACTTCGCATTACCGATGGCCATGCGCTTGCGCTCCACCATGCCAATGGCACCTTTGCCCGAAGGTGAGTCAAAACCCATCACCTTAGCAAGTTCCAGCTTGCGTTCCTTGGCCGCTTTCACCACAGCTGCAGCCAAAGGATGTTCACTCGCTTGT
>JANMWK010000182.1:0-3597 GCA_031393975.1 Hyphomicrobiales bacterium | reverse complement strand
CGGCGGTCAAAAAGAATGAGCTTGCGGCGCTTGTCAACGATATCCTCAACGTGCCGCACTGTGAACTCCGGAGCATCCGCTAAAACGGTCCCTGACCCTGTAATAATAGCATCTGCACGTCTCCGTAACTGATGCGCGAATACAAGTGAGGCGTGCGATGTGAATGTTTTATGCCCTAGCTCGGGTATCATGCTGCCGCGGCGGTTGAGCGCTTGTTTTACCGTCACCCACGGCAGTCCCTTGGTCATGCGTTTGGTAAAAGGGGCAATCAAACGTTGGAGCGCTTGAAACAGTTCTGGCTCGCGAGCCACGTCCAGAAAGGAAACGCCTAGACCGCCCTTGCGCAATCGTTCAGCACCACCACCCTTGACCTTTGGGTTAGGATCAGCAGCCCCGATGACCACATTTTTGGCGGGAGTCGCCAGAATGGCATCCGTACAAGGCGGTGTGCAGCCATAATGATTGCAAGGTTCTAAAGTCACGACGAATGTATGAACAAACCGTATCAAGCCCAAAGCACGGGCTTTTTGTATAGCCAACACCTCAGCATGAAGATGGCCTGCCTTCCGATGGGATGCTGAGGAGATCACGTGGCCCGATGCATCCAACAGCACGCAGCCTACCGGGGGATTGGGTGCGGTTGCCCCTTCGGCAGCGCTCGCTGCATCCAGCGCAACCCTCATCGCATGCGCGATTACATTATCAGAAAGTGTTATGGTCGCTACGTTGTTCAAACTAGTCCCCGTGTTCAATCAAAGTCTGAACGTCAACACAGGGCCATGAAAAGCAACTCTAGCGCACTCGTAAGAGAGCGCAGCTTTGCCGTCATATGTTCTCTATTATCCGGACTATACCGTCGGCCCCGGAATTACACCGGATCTGCTGACCCTTCTGGCCAAAGCCAAATGGCGCTCGCGGGCTTTATGCTAACGCACATTTACCGCCGGTGGGGAGTTACACCCCGCCCTGAGAACGTTTCTCCAGCTCGCACTGGATTTGTTCATGTAGGGTGCTCCAAGCGTTACTGCAAGAACTACATTTTGAACGCAGCTAGTATTTTAAACTGACTAAAGAGACTGCCCCTTTAAGTTAGTCTTCAAACCACCCTCCCCCCAAAACGGGGCAAGGGTTTTTCATTAAGGCGCGTTAGGCAGAGCGTGGGCTGAGGCCACAGTTCCAATCTGACTTATGCTTTTATCGGGTGGTCTTGGCCAGATGTCGTACGAGGCAATAGCTCGCTTCAAATCAAATAGAAGGATTTCTGCACTAATTCAGTCTTAGAAATCCTTTACGGGCCCGCGCGGTGCTGCTAACAGGCTGTCTAGGCAATCTTGCCTCTGGTCGCAGCCAACCCAGACAAAACATGGACAATCAGTTAGCCTTTGGGTTTGACTGGGCTGCGCTTTGGCTGTCGTAAGGAAAGCGTATCGATCGTGAACAAGAAGACTATCTATTCTGACCTGACACAGTTGGGCCATGACATAAAAACCCCGCAAAATCCGGAAGAGGCTAAACTCGAAAAAGTGCCAAACCCTCAAGGGTCAGTAAACTATTGTATACGTTTTACCGCACCTGAATTTACGTCATTATGCCCGATGACGGGGCAGCCGGATTTTGCCCATCTCGTCATTGATTATATCCCCAACAAATGGCTCATTGAAAGCAAATCGCTCAAACTCTACCTGACCTCATTCAGAAATCATGGTGCGTTCCATGAAGATTGCACCATTGCCATTGCAAGACGGCTCAATGATCTGCTGCGCAGCAAATGGCTGCGCATTGGCGGCTACTGGTATCCCCGTGGTGGAATACCGATCGACGTGTTTTATCAAACAGGCATGGCACCCAAGGGTGTTTGGATTCCTGAACAAGGTGTTGCTCCTTATCGCGGCAGAGGTTGATCAATGACAATAGTTCATCATGGCAACACTTATAAGATCGAAGGCTATATCTACCTTGCGTTGTTCTGCCTTTGCATACCTCTGGCTAATTGGATGATTGGCCATGTGGGAACATTCTGTGTGCCCGACGGTCCATGTATGATTCCCGTTTGGCCGGGCCTCGCCGCGCCCAGCGGGGTTGTGGTCATAGGCTTTGCCCTGGTTTTAAGAGACCTTGTGCAACGAAGATTGGGCATTACTTGGTCACTAATCGCTATTGCAATTGGTGCGCTAATTTCTTGGATTATCTCGCCGCCACATCTGGTTTTGGCATCGGTTGTGGCTTTCCTGTTTTCCGAACTGGCCGATACTTTGGTCTTCACGCCATTACAACGGAAAGGGTTAGTTGTTGCCGTCTTGGCCAGCGGGCTGATCGGCATTTTTGTCGACAGTTTTTTGTTTCTCACGTTAGCGTTTGGCAGCCTAAATTTTCTAGGTGGTCAAATCATTGGTAAATTTTGGTCGCTTCTTGTTGCGCTGCCACTTATCCATGTGTTGCGCCACTATGACCAAAGTCACGGAATAAGTCCTGTTCAATAAGGGATAATAACGCGGAATCAAATCTTCATTTGTTTCAGGCCCCAGCCCACAAAACTGCGCAAGGCAATTGTCAGCAGCGTCAAGATTAAAACAGCGGCAAACATTAAATCTGTTTTCATTCGGCCATTGGCCAATAGCATAAGATAACCAAGACCGTGTGAGGCACCCACCCATTCGCCGGTGATGGCGCCTATGGGGGCATAGACTGCCGCAATCCGCAATGCTGCACCAAGTGACGGCAAGGCATGATGCAATCTCAACCATAAGAATGTTGTCCAGCGCCCTGCCCGAGCGAGCCGCGCCAGATCAAGCGATCCTTCGGGTGTGGCTTGCAGGCCGTCGTAAAAGGCTGATGCAATCGGAAAAAAAACAATCAGCACAACGACTACAATTTTTGAGGCCATCCCATAACCAATCCATAAAGTGAGAATGGGAGCCAATGCAAAAACCGGAATCGTTTGGCTGAATGACAAAAGCGGGCGAAGGCCGCGCGTTAAAAATTCCGACATGCTCATGCCGATTGCGCAGAAAACTCCCAGTAGTGCACCCAATAGCAAGCCAAGAAAAATTTCAGCCGCAGTATAAAGTGTATGGAGGGCAAGCAGCAGTGCATTGTCTTTTACCGCTTGCACGACAGACAGTGGTCCAGGCAAAATAAAGGAAGGTACACCTGTAAATCCAACCAAAACCTGCCAGAGTCCAACCAACATCACGGCCACTACAAGTGTTTTCATTTTATCCCTGCCAGGCGGCTAACAAGGCAGTGATAGGCTTTGAAGAACTGCGGTGAGTCTGTTGCATGGGGCGGCGCTCCCAAGTTGGATGGAAGATCATGAATCTTTCCATCTTCGAGAAGTTTTAAATGGTTCCCAAGTCGCAACGCTTCCACCGGATCATGTGTTACCAGCAGCACATGCCGACCTTCGAGACAAGAAAAGGCAAGATCTTGCATCCTTGTCCTATTAGGACCGTCTAATCCAGAAAAGGGTTCATCCAGCAACGCCAGCTTAGTATCTTCCATCAAGGCCCGCGCCAAGGCCACACGCTGGCGCTGGCCACCTGAAAGGCTCGCAGGACGCCTTTTTTCTATGTCGGCCAGACCCACAGATTGAAGCAT
>JANMWK010000178.1:0-3363 GCA_031393975.1 Hyphomicrobiales bacterium | reverse complement strand
CTTTGCGGTTTATTTGACGTCTGACCATGCCCAAACTTTGCCGCCTTGGATGGTGGGGCAGCTTTCAATGAAGGAGGCGCAGGTTGGAGGCGGGGCTGAGGAAGTGGCGCATCTCTGTGCCGCAACCGTGTTTATGATTTTACCAACGCTGGCACTCGCGGCGTTTGCGCGGCGGGTTTATCTTCGCCCGGTTAAGCCTTAATATCGTCGTTGTCGAATTTTTAGATCACTGAATTTTTGCGATCATTTCATCCAGCATTTTTACCATATCACCCGTTGCGAAGGACTTGGCCGCAATGAGATCGGCCTTTGCCCCTGAAGCATTTCCTTTGCGCATGAGATATGTGGCGCGCAAGATGTAAACTTCAGGCTCTTTGGGAGAGGCGACAATGGCTGCATCCAAATCGGCAAAGCCACCTTTTTCATCTTTCAGAATAATTTTGGCCTCGCCACGCGCAGAATAGGCCACGCCGAGTGTGGGGTCAGATAAAACGGCAGTTGTAAAATCAGCTACTGCGTTGGTATTTTTATGTAATACCAAATTGATGCGGCCACGATCATAGGCGGCTTTGGCGTTTTTGGGATCCGCATCCAAGGCAGCATCGAAAGCCTTCATTGCCCCGGCCACATCTTTGGCGGTCAGTGCGGTTTCGCCTTGCTTGACAAAATCATCGGCAGGTGTGGCCCAGGCCGGAGAAGTGAAACTCAGAAAGACGGCGGCGAGAATTTTTTTCATTTCGTTTTAAACCTAGTTGTCGAATTCATTATGCGCGACCAATCGAGAACCCCTGCAAAAGATGACGCCTTACAAGTATGAAGAAAATAATGCCGGGTACAAAGCCAACCAAACTGACTGCCGCTAATACCCCATAGTCGCCTTCAGATACACTGGCCACACGCATCATAATACCACTTATAGGTTTGGCGTTTACTGCCGTAAGCGCACCCGACAGAACATATTCAACCCACGAAAACATAAAACAGAAAAAAGCTGCAACCGCAATTGTCGGGGCGATTGTTGGGATCAGAACGCGGCCGAAAAAACTCAACAAAGAATGTCCGTCAATACTCGCACTTTGATCCATCTCCGGTGGGATTGCAGAAACAGCACCTTCCAATATCCAGATTGCAATCGGCACATTGAAATAACAATGAGCCAATGCAACAGCGATATGCGTGTCAAACAATCCAGTATCATAAAAAATCTCGGTAAATGGCACCACCATGATAATCGGCGCTAACAACCGAAAAAACAGGAGGCTAACAAATAGCGGCTTTTTCATACGAAATTCACTGCGTGAAAAAGCATAAGCTGCGGGGAGCGCTACGAGGAGTGAAACAGAGACATTCAACACAACATAGATGCCAGCATGAACATATCCCATCCACCAGCTGCTGACCGTGAAGATAAGCAGAAAGTTGTCGAATGTCGGATCGTGCGGCCAAATTGTGAACTGCTGCACAATTTCGACTTCAGTTTTAAATGACAGCGACACAAGCCAAAACAACGGAACCAGCAGAAAAGCCACATAAAGAAGTGCTGCAATTGGCCAACGCTGCGATTTCATGTTGCGAGGCTCTGTTTTGTGACGAGCTTAAAAAGCACAAAGGCAAAAACGGCGACAATCACAAAACACGTCACGCTGACTGCCGCGCCAAAGCCAAGCTCAAATTGGGTTTTCTTCGATTGAAAGAATGCGCTGGCTACAAAGCTGGTAGCCGTCTTCGGGCCACCATGGGTGACGGCCAAAGGTTCAGCATAAATCATAAATGCATCCATGAAACGGAGGATTGCCGCAATGGACAGCATGAGTTTGAGCTTCGGCCATTGCACGTATCGGAATACTGCCCAGCTGGATGCCGCATCAACACTTGCGGCGCGGTAATACTCCTCAGGGATGGCTTTCAAGCCAGCATAAGCAAAGAGCACCACAAGACTTGTCCAATGCCAAACATCCATCAGGATGATTACACACCAAGCGGAAATGGGATTATTTAAACTGAGATCCACGCCAATAATCGAAATGACCCAGGTGAGCAGCCCGGTATGTGGTAGCGACAAGGCCTTGAACAAATAGCCGACCACAATGTTTGGCGTTAACAATGGCAACACCATGAGGACGACTAGTGTTGACAAAAGTCTGCCTTCGCGCGGCAATCTGAGTGCAATGAAAAGCCCCAATGGAAGTTCGACGGCGAGCGCTAGACTCGAAAAGCCAATGCTGCGCAATAAATTATTCTGAAAATTGGAAGAGAAATATGCTTGGCTATACCACTGCGTTCCAACAAAAACGGAGTCAGAGCCGAAATTTTCATGCACTGAGTAGAACATCACCAAAGCAAGCGGCCAAACGCCTATAACCATAAGCATAAGAACTGCGGGAGCGAGGAGACCTAGAGTTTGAACTTTGGTGATCACATTGTTTTGCTCAGACCCAACGGTAGATCGCTAAGGCCCAAAGCAGGCAAATGAACAGCCCGCCCCAAATTTCGTCACTCGCCCATCCGACCCAAGCCAACATGATAAAACAGCTGCCGAGAATGCTGATAAACAGGCGGTCGCCGCGTGTTGTATCTAATCCAAATGCACCATGGCGTGGAGCGCCGCCAGGTGAGCGATATTCCAATGCACCCATGGCGGCGATTGAGACGAAGATAGCGATGAAAAATACTCCGGTCGGCCAAGTCCAAACCATCCAGGACAGGTCGAAGATTGATGTAGTCTGCATGGCTACGCCTCCCTAAACGCGGCCCAAGGCAAAGCCCTTGGCGATATAGTTGCGCACGAAATAGATCACAACTGCGCCGGGGATCAGCGTCAGCGCTCCGGCAGCAGCCAATAGTCCGAGTTGATAACCTGATGCGCTTGCAGTTTTAGTCATAATTGCAGCGATGGGTTTGGCGGCAACAGAGGTGAGCGTTTTGGCAAGCAACAGTTCAACCCATGAGAACATGAAGCAGAAGAAACAGGCCACGCCAATGCCAGCGGCAATTGTGGGAATGAAGATGCGAAAGAAGAAGCGCGGGAAGGAATAGCCATCGACATAAGCCGTTTCGTCAAGCTCCTTTGGAACGCCGGACATGAAGCCCTCTAATATCCACACCGCTAATGGGATGTTGAACAGCGTGTGGGAAAGCGCTACGGCCCACGGGGTGTCGAACAAACCGATTTGCGAGTAGAGTTGGAACACTGGTAGGGCAAACACTGCGGGTGGAGCCATACGGTTTGAGAGGAGCCAGAAGAACAGATGCTTATCGCCCAAAAATCTGTAGCGCGAGAAAGCATAAGCTGCGGGCAAAGCGACGGCCACCGATATGACAGTGTTGATCACCACATATTCAATTGAATTGATGTAGCCTGAA
>JANMWK010000167.1:0-1573 GCA_031393975.1 Hyphomicrobiales bacterium | reverse complement strand
AGCCAATACTTCTGGCGTTTTCACATAACGCCGCGCCGACCAGATTACAAAGCCAAGACCTGAATCTGCGGCCACAATTTCGGCAAGCACCAAATAAGTCCAACACCAACCCAGTGTAATGCGCAGATTATCAAGCAGCGTAGGCCCCATGGCGCGGAGGCCCACATCCGTTAAAATATTGCGCGGCTTGGCACCCAGCGTAAATGCCACTTCAACATATTCTTGCGGCACGCGGCGCATGTCATCAGCCACGAGCAGCACCAATTGAAAAAACGTGCCCAGCCACAACAGAAATATCTTGGTGGTTTCACCCACGCCAAACCAAATAATGGAAATGGGAACCAAGGCCGGAACTGGCAAATAGCGAATGAAATCGATGGTCGGTTCAAGAGAGGCCCCGACAATGCGATAACTGCTCATCAATATCCCAATGGGGATGGCCATAATCGCAGCGAGCGAAAATGCGAAGAGAACGCGGTAGTTAGAAACCCATGCGTGCCAAAGCAGGTTTTGCGTGAGAATCATTGACCATAGCGTGGACAAAACTTTACTTGGCGCAGGCAGAAATTGCGGAGCGATGATCCCCACATCTGCAACCAACTCCCAGATCAATAGAAGACCAACTGCTGTTATCGTTCCGAGGAAGAGATTGACTTTCGCAGAGCTCTTTCCTCGAAACTTTAAAAGTTCATTCATCGCAAACTTCGCTGCAGTTACGGCGTTACGGCGTTGATGACCGCATTGTTGATTTGTTGGTTCGAATCGAGCTTGGTATCAGCAGCACCATTCTCGAGATTGAGCCCCATCACCGTATCAAAAATATCATGAAGCTTGCCGCGTTCACCAGCTTTGCCGAGATAGGCTTTTGCATCATCCAAAGAGGTATAGGCCAAGCTGCTGGTCAAAGTTTCAGTCACTTCTTCGGGCTTCAAATTAAAATGTGGCGCAGCGAGAGCTGCATATTTTGCGGGCTCTGCTTTGCTATACTCAATCGCCTTGTAAATGCATTTGAGGAAGCTTGCATATTTTGCGGGCTTCGCCGCCAAATCTTCTTGGCGGGCAGTGATCACGTCAATGATGACGCCGCGATAGTCCTTGTCCTTTGAAGACAGCAGAACTTTGGCACCCGCACGTGTTGAAGCTTTGAGGGCTTGCGACATTGAAGGCTCATAAGTAGCAACTGCTGCAATGGATGTATCAGCAAAAACCGCACCGGTATCAGCCGTGGCGATTTCCTTAATGTTCAAGTCTTTCATTGTGAGGCCAGCTTTTTTCAGTTCGAGCTGCAACAGCAAGCGCGCTGGAATATTGGGTTCAGCAGCAACTGTTTTGCCTTTCAAGTCGGCAACAGAATTAATCGAACCATCAGAAATCACACCATCACCACCAACCGACTCATCAATTGTGCCTATGATCACGCCCGGCGTGCTGGCATCGCGTGGGCGGCCTTGGTGTTCACCAACAGTGCGCATATCAACATCAATGTCACCGCGTGCATAAGCGGCCATCACGTTGGAACGATCATCTTCAAACTTATAATCAACCTCAAGACCCTCGGCTTTGAAACAGCCCA
>JANMWK010000179.1:0-2095 GCA_031393975.1 Hyphomicrobiales bacterium | reverse complement strand
AGCCAAAGCCAGAATATCGGTCAACGCTCAGCTCAGACACGAAAAGCACTTACCGATTTAAAATCACGAATCGCCAGCTTGGGCAACACCGAACTGCGCGTTGCATCTGTCACCTCTGGAATCGAAACCGGCAGCGATGGCACAAGATTGATGACAGCGCTCGGCAAGGCCGTTTCCGATATTCCGAAAGATCGTTTTGCGGGCGCATTCTTGATTACCGATGGTCAAGTGCACGACGTGCCGCAAACTCTGACAGGACTTCCCACTCCTATCCACAGCCTGATCTCAGGCAGCAAAAGCGAGAGCGACCGTCGCATCGTCATAGATAAAAGCCCGCGCTTCGGCATTGTCGGCCAAGAGCAAACCATTCAATTTCATGTTGAAGAATCAAGCAGCGATAGATCGCCAATGGCCGTCACCTTACAAACCCCAGGCGGCACAACGACCAGCCTAAACGTAACCCCTGGCGTGGTTACAGATTTTCCGATGAAGATCGAACACGCAGGCCAGAACTTTGTTGAGCTTTCTGCCGCCATTCGCGAAGGTGAGTTATCCAAAGAAAACAACCGCAACGTTGCCGTTATCGAAGGTATCAGAGACCGTTTGCGCGTATTGCTTGTTTCTGGCCAACCCCACGCTGGCGAGCGCACTTGGCGCGACTTGCTCAAAGCTGATGCATCAGTTGATCTCGTCCACTTCACCATTCTGCGCCCACCTGAAAAACAAGATGGCACGCCGACAAAAGAACTCTCGCTCATCGCTTTTCCAACGCGCGAGCTTTTTATCGATAAGCTAGATCAATTTGATCTGGTGATTTTTGATCGCTATCACCGTCAGGCCATTTTGCCGGATGCTTATATGGCCAATATTGCCGAGTATGTAAAAAAAGGCGGTGCTGTTCTCGTGGCTTCCGGCCCTGACTATGCAGAAAGCGATGGAATTTACAACACTCCGCTTTCTGATGTTTTGAGCGCCGCCCCCACAGGCGAAGTGACCGAGACACCCTTCAAACCAACACTCACCGACACGGGCAAGCGCCACCCCGTCACGCGTGGGCTGCCCGGTGCTGGCGACGGCAAGCCCAGTTGGGGCAGATGGTTCCGTTTGATTGATACACTTCCCGCTGCTGAAGCAGAAACGCTAATGTCAGGCCCAGATGATAAACCGCTTCTCGTACTCGCCCATCAAGGCGAGGGCCGTGTAGCGCAACTTCTTTCAGATCACGGTTGGCTGTGGGCGCGCGGTTTTGAAGGCGGCGGCCCGCAAACCGAACTGCTGCGCCGCATGGCGCACTGGTTGATGAAAGAACCAGATTTGGAAGAAGAAAAACTCTCAGGCAAACAATTGGGCGATAAACTTGTGATCACCCGTCAAACGCTCGCCGATAAGGCCGGGCCTGTCGTCATCACAACGCCATCCGGAAAGGCTGAAAACGTTGAACTCGCTTCAGATGGTGCGGGCCATTTCACAGCCTCAGTGCCCATCACCGAAGCTGGCCTTCACACTTTGAACGACGGCAAATTAGTCGCCGCCACGGCAGTTGGCGCAGGCGACGCTAAGGAATCCTCCGACATCCGTGCCACAACTGAAAAGCTGCAACCCGTCGCCACCGCAACAGGCGGCGGCATCGCATGGATTGAGGATGGCATGCCGACCATTGGAAAATCAGCAGCGGGCCAATTGATGGCAGGCTCAGGCTGGCTGAACATACGCGCCAACAATCAATTCCGCGTCACAGCCATCAGGCAGATTTCTTTGTTCTCAACTTTGCTAAGTTTGCTGCTGTTGCTGGTTGCCGCTTCAGCGATGTGGTTCCGCGAGGGCCGCTAGAAGTTCATGCGAACGAGGAGCTGAAAGAACTAAACCTTTGGCCGTTGACAGCGAATGCGCCACCAACTCCAAATATAAAAATCGCTTGGGATCATAAGTCCCTGGTATATCCATTTTTCCTTCGGGCACTTGATGGAAACCTACCCGCGAATAGTAGGGTGGATCACCCACCAACAAAATCAAACTATGCCCCAGCTCTAGCGCCTTGCTGAGGCTAAATTGCATGAGTTTCAAGCCGATGCCAAGGTTCTGCCGCGCCGGATGC
>JANMWK010000158.1:0-4942 GCA_031393975.1 Hyphomicrobiales bacterium | reverse complement strand
AGCTTCCGGATCAGCCAAGCCCACATCCTCAATGGCCATGCGCACAAGGCGGCGCGCCAAAAATAGCGGATCTTCCCCAGCAGTCAGCATTCGCGCCAAATAATAAAGTGCGGCATCGGGGTCAGACCCTCGCACCGATTTATGCAGAGCAGAGATCAAATTATAATGGCCATCCGCCGCCTTGTCATAAAGTGGCAAACGCTTAGAAACGGTTTTGCCTAAAGCTTCGGAGTTCAGCGGCGTGGCGCCTTCTGGAACTGAGGCAAAAATCTCTTCCACCAAATTTAGGAAGTAGCGTCCATCCCCATCGGCCAAGTTGATCAATGCCGCGCGTGCATCAGCTTCGACAGGTAGAATTCGCTTCTCATAAATTTCTGCCCGCGTGATGAGCGCGTTCAAAGCGCCCTCTTCCAGTCGATCCAGAACCAAAACCTGCGCGCGCGAAAGCAATGCGCCGTTGAGTTCGAAGGAGGGGTTTTCAGTCGTCGCCCCCACCAATGTGATGGTGCCATTTTCCACATAGGGCAAAAAAGAATCTTGCTGCGATTTGTTAAAGCGGTGAATCTCATCGACAAACAAAAGTGTAGCCCGCCCTTGCTCGCGGCGCATTTTGGCTTGCTCGAAGGCTTTCTTTAAATCAGCCACGCCAGAAAAAATTGCCGACATTTGCTCGAACACCAATCCGGTCTCGCCAGCCAATAATCTTGCAATAGTGGTTTTGCCTGTGCCGGGTGGACCCCATAGGATGATTGAAGGAATACGGCCCGAAGCCAACATGCGTGTAAGCGTGCCGTGTTCGCCAACGAGATGATCTTGCCCCACCACATCTGATAATTTCGTTGGACGCAGCCGATCAGCCAGTGGGCGCGGGCCTTCTTGCGTCACACCCCCGGCATCAAACAAGGAGGCCATTAGCCAATCCGCAGATAGGCTTTGCGGCCCCCGCGCTCAAAACCAATCACCCAATGGGGGGTGGCTTGCTGTAAAATTTTTCGTAACATATCGACATTTTCAATGGTCTGGCCGTTCACATCACGAATGATATCGCCCTTTTGGAAAAATTGTTGCGCAGGCCCTGCTTTGACATTGACGGCCACAACTCCGACGGCTTCAGCAGGCAAGCCCACTTCATCAGCTACGGCTGGCGAAAGGTTTGCCACCTCAAGACCAGTCAGTGGTGTTTGACCACTGATCACTGTAACTTGGCGCAACACCGTTTCTGGGGCTGCAATTAATTTGATTGTGGTTTGAAGTGAAGCAGCCCCGCGGCGATATTCAATAAGGCGCGATTCACCGACATGGGCTGTGGCCACATAATAACCCAGTTCCTTGGCGCTTTCCAAAAGCTTGCCATCCACCGCCACAATAACATCACCCCGGCGTAGCCCTGAAAGCATAAGTGGACTTTGCAGATGCAGATCGACAATCAATGCGCCTTCAGGCCGCGCGAAACCCAATGAGTCAGCAATATCTTGCGTCACATCTTGGAAGCTGGCACCCAACCATGGCCGCACAATTTGGTGGCCACTTTGAGCTGACTGCACAACATTTTGCACCATGTTCGAAGGAATAGAAAAGCCAATGCCCACGGAGCCGCCAGACTTTGAATAAATCGCCGTATTAATGCCAATCAGTTCGCCGCGCATATTCACCAAGGCCCCACCGGAATTGCCAGGATTTATGGCCGCATCGGTTTGGATGAAGAATTGATAATCGCTGGCGCTAACACTGGTACGGGCCAAAGCGGAAATGATACCACTCGTCACTGTCTGTCCCACACCGAAGGGGTCGCCGATGGCTAAAACTAAATCGCCAATTTCCAAATTATCGGAATTGGCAAAACTCAACGTTGGCAGTTCCTCTTCGCCCACATCAATTTTTAGCACGGCCAAATCGGTCCGTTCATCAGCCAGAATAATCTTGGCTGCAAATTCACGTTTATCGGAAAGAGCGACACGAATATCAGTGCCATTTTTTATCACATGATTATTGGTGACGATGATGCCTGACTTATCAACGATGACACCCGAACCCAAAGAATTTGCAACCCGCTGGCGTGGCGGACCCGAGCTTCCATCTTGGCCAAAGAAGCGACGGAAAAACGGATCAGCAAAGCCAGATTGATCATTCGGTTGTTCGATGATTGATTTGGCATAAACATTAACCACCGAAGGCGCGGTGCGTTTGACCAGCGGCGCAAATGACATGGTGATTTCGCCTTGGCTTTGCGGCACTGTTTTCTGTTGGGCGAATCCCACCGAAGTGCTGCACAGCAAAACCATAACAATCAATACAAACCGCATGCAATTCTCCTCACCCTAAACACTTCATCTGCGATCAACTTTTGTCGACAAAATGACCGCGGTTTCGATTTCTGTGACACCTGAAATCAAACCAATTTGATCAATGATTTTATCCATATCCTCGGCGGTGGCGGTTTTGACAAAGGCCATCAAATCAAACTTGCCACTAACCGTGTACAACGTTTCCACTTGCGGAAATTTTGCGATAACCTTGGCCACGTCAATTTGGCGTCGCGGTTCCACTGAAATGGTAACCATAGCCGAAATGCCGTGCGCCCGCACCTCTTTCGAGAGTTTGAGAGTGTATCCGCCAATCACACCCTGCTCTTCCAACCTGCGCAAGCGGTCTTGAACTGTGGTGCGCGATACGCCAAGTTTGCGCGCCAAAGCGGCCACTGGTTCGCGGGCATTGACACGCAAGAGCGCAATTAGTTCTTCATCTTTTAGGCTCAACATCGGTTTCGTCTAATTGCATTGTGAGTCGTCATTATGACGGGTGAGACGCCACTTCGCAACAGATCGCCGTCTTTTCTTCGACATCAATAGTTTGCAAACTGTTTGAAACCACAGGAGACTCACATGCCCGCTGCCACACAGTTGAAATCTGCTTTGCAAAACTCCATTCCTGCTGACGCTGCCGAACTGGCTATGACTCTAATGCCTGATGAGCCGGTGTTTTGTTTTTCTGCTGCATCCTTGGCGGCGCGTGCTCAGCAATTCATTAAAAACTTTCCGGGCCTCGTCACCTTCGCAGTGAAAGCCAATCCCTCCATTGAAGTCATCCGCACCTTGGCGGCCAGCGGCATTACGTCTTGGGATGTAGCTTCGGTGCATGAAATGAAATTGGTGCGCAGTATCTCACCCACAGCGCTTTTTCATTATCATAACCCAGTTAAATCGCGCCGCGAGATTGAAGATGCTTACCGTAATTATAATTGCAAACGTTTCGTGGTGGATTGTCGTGAAGAGCTGCAAAAGATTATCGATATTATTGGCAAAGACGCTGATGTTGAAATCGCGGTGCGCTTTGTGTTGCCACGCGACCGGGGTTCATCAGCCCATGATTTCTCGACCAAGTTTGGCGCACCAGAACATATTTGTGTGGAGCTTTTGCAGCAGGCCAAAACTCACGGCTATCAAACGGCCCTCACTTTCCATCCCGGTTCACAAAGCAAAGAGCCTCAAGTTTATGTGCGCCACATTGAGGCAGCGGCTCGCATTGCGCGCTTGGCCCATATTGAGATTTCTAAACTGAATGTGGGTGGTGGTTTTCCGGCCAATTATATGCTCTCAACCGCACCCGAACCCACGGTGTTTTTCCGCATCATTGAAGACGCTGTGAAGCTCTATTTTGCGGGCGTAAGCTTGCCCAAACTGGAATGCGAACCCGGCCGCGGCATGGTGGCCAATTGCATGTCGTTGCTCACGCGCGTGAAACTGGTGTGCACAGACGGGGACGATATCTTCATTAATGACGGCGTTTATGGCGGGTTGATGGAATATATGCAGGTGCCAGAATTGAAGCCCCCCATGCGCGTCATCCGTGATGGTAAGGAAATTGAAGGTGTGGCCAAAAGCTGGAAAGTCTTCGGCCCCACCTGTGATCCCCTCGATGTTCTGCCCCATCGCTTGGATTTCATCGCGGACTTAAGAGAAGGTGATTTTATTGAGTTCGGCACCTTGGGTGCTTACGGCATTTCAACGCTCACCAAATTCAATGGCTATGGTGAGCACAAGATTGTTGAAGTGGGTGAGGTTTTGGTGGTTTAATCGCCGGCAATTTCAGTGTTGAACCCCACGCCAGCTCATTAGCCAACGCGGGGTATTTATTGAGGTTAAAGGAAGAGAGTGTTGGCTTGGACGTTGCCTACTGTCACGCCAGTGCCGTAGACGTAGGCGTGATAGGTGCTGTTGCCCATATACACCGCCACATCAACATAACCTGAACCTAGCGTAAATGTGGTAGCACTAGCATAAGCTGCGTTCACATAGATCTGGTCTTGAGCGCCACCCACATTCCAGTCCATGATGTTGTCATATTCACCAACACGCACATCGGACGTAAGGTTGAAGCCGTCAGTACCATTGCCTCCAAACAGGGTGTCATAACCATAGTAACCGGCAATATAGTCATAGCCCGTTCCATTGGTGCCACCATAAATGGTATCATTGCCTAAACCACCAAAAATGATGTCGTCGCCAGCATCGCCAGACATTGTGGCAGCAGTATTGCTCGCTGCTAAGTTGTCGTTGCCATTGCCACCGTAGAGGAGTGCACCGGTTCCGGAGATAGCGTAAATTTTATCGTTTTCACTGCCACCATAGGCAATATCGTTGGTTCCTTGCGTGATGATTAAGTCAGCACCACCGTCACCACTTAGGGTATTGGTGCCAGCGCCGCCATAAAGTGTATCCGCATCGGCTCCGCCGTAAAGCGTGTCATTGCCTGTGCCACCATAAAGTGTGTCAGCTTCGGTGCCTCCACTCAGATAGTCATCGCCTTGACCACCGTCGAGATAGTCCGCACCTGCGCCGCCATAGAGCCCGCCAGCCGCCGTAGTAACAAAGACGCCCCCTGCGGTGATGCTAATAGTGTTGATGTCATCGCCATCACCACTTAATGTATTGGTGCCAGCGCC
>JANMWK010000110.1:0-11165 GCA_031393975.1 Hyphomicrobiales bacterium | reverse complement strand
CTCTTGTTCTAAGTATTGCCAAAGCGCGGTGTTGGTTTGAGGAACTCAGCACCAACGCAACCACATCAGTCAAGGCAATTGCTGCGCGCGAAAAGATCTCTGCCAGCGAAGTCAGTCGCCAGTTGCCACTCGCATTCCTGTCACCCCAGATCATCACTAAAATTCTTCAGGGCCATCAGCCGATTGATCTGACGACAAAACGGCTTCAACGGCTTTCAAAGCTTCCACTCGATTGGGCTGAACAGGCAAAGCTCCTCGGGTTCGGAGAACTCTAAAACATAACTACACTCTGCAATGACAGTCAAAAATAATCATAGTCAAGAGCAGATCATGACTGTTTAAAGGTCATATCAAAGCTGCTCGAGCAGTCTTGCTCGAAGCAGTGGCTCGTTTACAGAAGTAGCTTGTTCGCGATCAAAACGGTGTGGACCCGAAATTGAGCCAACAGAGACGTTCTCCCAAAAGCGGTATGAAAACTGTCTCTCGCATGAAGTGGGTGCCACACCGTAGAGAGAAAGTCCCCAAAATCGCCCGCATATGGGGCCTTATCACCCCACATCGGGGAGAAGGTCTGAAATGCTAGACTGGTTGGTGGGCCCACCAGGACTCGAACCTGGAACCAGACGGTTATGAGCCGTCGGCTCTAACCATTGAGCTATAGGCCCGCCGTGACGGATGCTGGCTACTACATTTTTTAGAACTATGCTAGAAGCTTTAGATGAATAACAAATCCCTCACCCCCGAAGCTGCTGTTGACCAACTGATTGCTTTGCACAAGGCTGCAACCATCGCCTTGCGCGAGGCTCTCGAAAAATATTTTTCAAATCGAACAGCCCCAACGGCGGCGCAAAAATTACAATTTAATTACCCTGAATTGCGCGTCACTTACACATCCAATGGCTTGCAACCTTCCATCATGCGGGCCTATGCCAAATTTCAAGGCCCGGGCGTTTACGCCACAACCATCACGCAGCCCTCTCATTTTAAGCGTTACTTGGTTTCACAGCTCACCCACTTGGTGGATGACTACGGTGCAACCATTGAAGTAGGAAATTCCACACAACTCATCCCCTACCCCTATGTGCTCGACAAGGGCAATGATTTGGGCAAGGGCAACATAACAGCAGCAGAACTCGCCTTGCATTTCCCCATTCCTGATTTAGCCTTAGTCGGTGATGAAATTGCTGATGGTCAATGGGAACCGAAGGGCGATCACCCACTTCCCCTCGCCCTGTTTGATGCCGTCCGTGTCGATTATTCATTGAAGCGTCTTCAACACTATACTGGCACCCACTGGGCCAATGTGCAGCCATGGATTTTGCTGACCAATTATCAGCGTTATGTCGATCAATTCATCGGTTGGTCGATGGAGCAGCTCGCCTCGGATGGTCCTTATGACGCTTTGCATTTGCCCGGGGGTGGCAGCATTAAGCGCGGCATGGATAAGGCTGCCATTCAAGCGGTGATGACTGCCAGCCAATGGCATAAATTCCAAATGCCTGCTTATCATTTGTCGCGCAGTGATGGCGAAGGGGGAATCACCTTGGCTAATATTGGCGTTGGTCCCTCGAATGCTAAAAATATGACCGACCACTTGGCAGTTTTGCGTCCAAATTGCTGGCTGATGGTCGGCCATTGCGGTGGCCTGCGCCAATCGCAGCGAATTGGTGATTATGTTTTGGCACACGCCTATTTGCGCCAAGATCATATTTTAGATTCAGTGCTGCCACCCGAAATTCCCATCCCTGCGCTCGCTGAAGTGCAAGTGGCTTTGCAACAGGCCGCCGCCGATGTGACCGGTGAAACAGGCGATGCATTAAAAGCCCGTTTGCGCACCGGCACCGTGGTGACTAACGATGATCGCAATTGGGAATTACGTTGGACCCAAGAACGCAAACGCATCAACTTCTCACGCGCCATTGCCATCGACATGGAATCCGGAACGCTGGCCGCACAAGGTTATCGCTTCCGCGTTCCTTATGGAACATTGCTCTGCGTCTCCGATAAGCCCCTGCACGGCGAAATCAAATTGCCCGGCGCTGCCAATGCATTTTATGATCGCGCCGTGGGTGAGCACCTGCTCATCGGCCTCGCGGCAGTCGAGCGCCTTCGTGCCATCCGCGCTGGTCTGCATTCGCGCAAACTTCGCAGTTTTGATGAGCCGCCCTTCCGCTAGACATAACGCCGCCGCAATTGGAAGTAGAATGATGGCCGTTAATTCAAACGGAGATTCCATGTTTAAATCGCTTTGCACCGCTGCACTTCTTGCCTCAATCGCCATTATTAATCCTGCTTTTGCTGAGGACAGTAAATTGATCCGCACACTTTCACTAACGGGCCATGGTGAAGTTCACGTGGCACCGGATTTGGCCATCGTCACTATGGGTGTTATTTCATCGTCCACAACTGCACAAGAAGCGCTGGCCGCCAACACCAAAGCCATAACTAATCTGATGGCGGCATTGAAGTCTGCGAACCTCGAAGCCAAGGATATTCAAACTTCAAATTTCAGTGTGAATCCGCGCTATGATTATGGTCAGAACAATGGCCAGCCCCCCAAGCTCTCGGGCTATGACGTCTCCAACAATGTGACCGTAACTGTGCATAAAATCGCGAGCATTGGTGATTTGCTCGATAAGGCAGTGACATCCGGCTCCAACCAAATCAACGGCATTTCGTTCTCTGTGGCAAACCCACAAGGTGCTATGGACGAAGCCCGCAAGCAAGCTGTGGAAGACGCTATACGCAAAGCTGACCTTTATGCAGTGGCAACGTCTGTTACATTGGGAAATGTAATTTCCATCAGCGAAGGCGTCGGAAACTATCAGCCACCAATGCCGATGCAGGCCAAAATGATGGCCGCAGACTCAGCACCAGTTCCAATCGCGCAAGGTGAGCAAGTGATCGGCGTTGACGTGAATATAAGTTGGGAAATTAAGTAATCGCATTCCAAACATGGGCAGCTTCATTAAAAATGTGAAGCTCGCCCAAACTAATATCAAACCATGCCCCGTGAATGCCAAGCTCGCCTTTATTTTCCTTCATGCGCAACCAAGGAAAGGTGCGCAAATTGGCCAGCGAGTTTTCAACTGAAGCATGTTCAACTGCTTTAGCCAAAGTCTTTTCATCTTCATGATTTTCGCGCACCGTGGCAACCAAATCCTCCACATCGCTCATCCATTTGCCGATAAAATCACCCTTTGATAATGGCCCGCTGCTATGCACAACGGCATTCACGCCGCCACAGCGGCCATGACCCATCACAATAATGTCGCGCACACCCAATGATAAAACCGCAAACTCAATGGCAGCACTGGTTGAGTGGTGCTTTCCGTCCGGCGCATAAGACGGCACCAGATTGGCTACATTGCGTGCCACAAAAATTTCACCGGGGCCTGCGTCAAAAATTGTTTCTGGTGCAGCACGAGAATCACAACAAGCAATTATCATCAGCTTGGGCTTCTGCGCGCCTTCGCCAAGCTTCAAATAACGCTCAGATTCTTGCGCATAGCGGCCCGAGCGAAAACGATTATATCCATCCATCAAATGTGCAGGCAGAGACATGCAATTCCTCACTGATAATTTCGCCATTCATACGGCTCTTGCGTCATCCTGTGAAGACACGATATGGGGATGTGCATGAGTAAAATTGAAAGCCTATTCCCCACCCTCCTATACCGCGCTGAACTGCCGAATGCAGCCAAACTCAATGTCAATTTGGAAGACGCCGCCCTCACCCTGAGCGAAGATGATGTCGCAGGCCAACGCTGGTGCGAAAAGCACGGTTATCCCGGTTACACCTCATTCTCCTCTAACTTTGATTTAGCTGCCATGATCCCAGCTTTCAAACAGCTGGTAAAAGAACTCGACAAACATGCGGCGACTTTCGCTAAAGAACTGCATTGGGATATTCGTGGGGGCAAGCCGATCTGCGATTCCATCTGGGTCAATGTCATGCCTGAGGGCGGCAGTCATACCTCCCATATCCATACAAACTCGGTGATCAGCGGCACCTATTATGTGTCCGTTCCACAAGGTGCTGGCCCCATCGTCTACGAAGACCCGCGCCACGCCCTAATGATGGCAGCACCGCAGCGCCTCGCCTCAGCGCCACGCCAAATGAAATCTCACGTCAGTGAAACACCCGAAGCGGGAACAGTATTAATGTGGGAAAGCTGGCTCCGCCATGAAGTGCCGCTGAATAAAGCCGATGGCCTACGCATTTCGGTGAGTTTCAATTACGTGATTGGCGTAAAATAATTCAGTGGGCGCATGTAAGTCCACCGGCATGCATAATATTAAGCCCCGTCATATGGTCTGAAAATCACGATAACAATCCCTCACTGGCAGCAGCGACTTCATAACGCGTATTATGTGAATGCCGCTTGCGCAAAGGCCAAAGTTTTAGCCTGCCCCAACCAAGCGCAACGGATCATTGGAACAATGCGGCGGCGGTGGCACCAAAACACTACCATCCAGGTTAATATTTTGATGCATGAGTTCAACTGCAAATGAAGCAATTGATATTTCGGCACTGAGATCACTTGGATTTATAACTTGCGGCAAATGCCACCCGATGCGCCGATTACCAAAACTTTAGAGGGAGACTTGTTTGAATTATCAACCAAGGCTCTTTGCTTTAGGTGTTAAACTCTAATGCCGTTTCTTCGACTCCTCATCTTCAAGATGAAAGCTGCGCAGAATGTGATGCAGAGCAGGCGCTAATGCAAAGCCAGCTACCGCAAAAAACAGCAAGCCTGATACCAGCGCATAAGCACCTTCAAAAATTTCGCCGGCTTTCGTGGGCATTGGATCAAGCGGCCCCATGCCTGATAAAATCATCGACGCATTAGCAAAGGCCTTGACCAAATCCATCGGGCCAAAATAAGCATATCCCGCCATGCCCACCGCAAGGGCGCTCGCAATAATGCCCAGCGCCCAAATCGCATTGCGCGTCAAACGCTGTATCAATCTTCGCCTGCGGATCATGAATTAAAAACCTTTTCGCCCTGTTGGTCAATTATCAGCTGGCCCTTGGCCAATGCAAAATCTGCAGCCTCGCCTGCATCTGTAAACTTATCGGCTCGCACAAACCGATGTGATTTCCCATCCTTTGAAATCACGCCTGCCAACTGATATTGCCCGGTATCCTTGTAGGGTTCGGCAGTAATGAGGAAGCCCTTATATTCAAGAGTTTTGGAAGCTGCAGGCTGCCCAACACCACCACCGAATAGTTTTTTCAACCAAGACATGATGAGCCCTCACCCAAACCGATAGCTAGACGCTGTGATATTTCCAAACACAGCTTGATCATAATATACCCGCGTGGCTTTTTCATTTTCAGCAGCCCCAACCGCTGTCATCAATGGAATGAGATGATCCTCTTGTGGATGACAGGCCCGCGCTGAAGGAGCTTTGTCCCATGCCATTAACAAGGCCTCCCGTTTATCTGGTGCACTCAACAGCGTCTCATTTAACCAAGCATCAAATTCCGCCGATGGCAATTTTCCCTGCGGGCCAAAGCCCCGCATATTGTGATAGGAAAGTCCGCTGCCCACAATCAAAACACCTTCATTGCGTAAGGGTGCAAGTGCACGGCCCAATGCAAAATGCGCAGCCGGATCATAGTTATGTTTTATCGAAACTTGAAACAACGGCACATCCGCATTGGGATACATAATTTGCATGGGCGCAAAAACACCATGATCAAACCCTTGCGTGGTGTCTAAATGCGTCGGCAGCCCCGCTGCCTTCAACAGTTCAACCACGCGCGCCGCGATGGCTGGCGCACCCGGGGCGGAATATTTGATGTGATAAGTAAAACTAGGAAATCCACCATAATCATAAACCATCGGAGGATTAGCCGCCCCCATCACCGCAAAATCATCCTGCTCCCAATGACCAGAAATCATCAAAATGGCCTTAGGCTTTTCTGGCAACTGCGAAGGCATGGCCGCCAGTGATGCTTCCAGCAAATGCATCGCCTTGCGACTGTCCGGCAACCAAGGCCAAGGCCCCCCGCCATGAGAAATGAAATAAGATGGGAGTTTGGTCACGGGGGCACCTATAAATTATCGCGCAATTCTATCAGGCAAGTAACCGCATCGCCATGCCTAATTTTGACTCCAGACGTGCGTGTTGAAGAGCCAAGTTTCGCAACTAAACACCCATATTAAAGTATGGTATTAATTCCATATGAATGATGACGTTCCAAGTTTTGAATGGGATGATGAGAAAGATCGCTCAAACATCAAAAAACGGGGTGTTGAGCTTTCAATTGCACAAAAAGCGTTTCTCGATCCCCACCATATTATTGTTGAGGATGATGCTCATAGCGCCATAGAGAAGCGATATTTTTCTTTCGGTTTGGTTGAAACTGAAATTCTAACAGCGCGGTTTACATGGCGCGATGGCCGCATTCGTATTTTTGGGGCTGGATATTGGCAAAAAGGAAAAAAATTTATGAATAAAAAAATTGAATATACCAAAGGTGAAATCGGCAAAGTTAAAATCGTTAAAGACTTCCTGCCGCCACCTTCAGAACTGGTGCTGCGCGATGACAATGTGAAAGTAACACTAAGCCTATCGCGCCGCAGCATTGATTTTTTAAAAGCGAAGCGAAGAAACAGCGCGTGCCGTATCAGAAGATGTTCAGGGCATTGGTGGATAGGTATGCAGAACGGATGGGGAAGTAGAACTTAAAGTGCTAACCAAACTACAGAATTCCGCTAACTTGAATTATTGATACGTGAACATTACCAACTTAGGGGTGACTACTGCATGATCCGGACAATCCTGAGGCAGCCATGATCCTCTTAGGTTAGGAATTGCTGTCCGCGATCCTGAGAAAGCAGGTCACGGTCACAATCGAGCCCCACACTTATTAGAACCTTGGGCTGTCACGGCTGCACTAGTTCGACGACGCTGAGCGAACTCGCTTACCCTCCAAGAATGGACTAATATACAGCACTCTACCCGCGATGCTTGAAAATTTGTCTTGCGCGCTCGTGAGAGAGCCGGTGATCCAGAATGAAAGATACTGATGAAACGTCCAGTCAAAATCCGCTCTCTAAAGTAAGCCACGACAAGCCACCGCGGGCAAGCCTATCTACCCCAGGCGAGAGTGGCAATCCCCGGGGGCGTCCCAAAGGCAAAAGCAGAAACATTCCTTGTGAAGCCGTCTTTGGTCAGAAGGTGACAATTAACGAAGCTGGCGGCTAACCCAAAGTAACTGCTGCTGAACCCGTGCCATTTTCACTGACTAAGCGTGGCTTGGAAGGCGACACTGCAGCAGCGCGTGCCAGGCTCGTTAAGGGCTATTCGTAGGACAATGCCCATATTTTGCTGGCACCCTAAATTGTCGAAGCGGCGCTCTTACGCATGGATAGCTCGATACCTTGGAGCTCACAACCAAGCAGCGTAACATAATTGTCACGGCAACTTTTTCGCCGAAAAAAAATGAGGTAGCCGTAATCTCAGCTATTGTACCACGCGGGAGCCCCCGCTCACGATTTGCCCTAAGGGTTGAGCCCACTTGTGTTCTCGTTTTTGTATCATCCTCGTTCTCTTTACGAATACGATGAGCCAGAAATCCTCCCTTGTTCAAGTCATGCATTTTGCCAATTGGGGCTGAACCCCGCCAAGAGAAAATATTTCACCATCAAAATCTGGGATCAAACACCTAGTAAACCTTTGTCACGTGCCCATTGCAGATGCGGGCTTGATGTATTCTGTGATGATAACGGACTTTGGCATTGTGGCAGCGATTACTAACATGCCGCTTAATATGACGGTAATGTCCATAATAGCCATTGTCATAAAGTTCGTTATTGTAATACCCGTCATAATAACCATTGTCATAATAACCGTTGTCATAATAGCCATTGTTATAATAGCCATTGTTATAATAGCCATTGTTATAATAACCTGGCGAACCAAACAAAAAACTAAATCCAATGCCTGAGTTGTGCCGGAACTGATGGGCCTCACCAGGTGTGACAGCCGAAGCCAAACCCATTCCGATTGCAGTCACCGTTACACAGGACAAAATCATTTTCTTTAACATTTCACTCTCCTGTACGCTATAATTTACTTAACGCCGCGCGTGCGTTTTTGTTCCGGCTGGCAATATCAATTTTAATATATGCGGTAATTTCCGCTTATGGTGATGTTGTATTATATTGATAATAATAACTTAACCCAATAGCGCCTTCACAATGTAGAAAGCTGATAGGCTTGCGGCCATCGGTATCGACGCGTGAATTGCGACAAAGACATTTTGGGCAGTTTTTAAGAAGAGAAGCTGGTTGTTCAGTCCCGACATTTGATGGTGTATATTTTCGGTTGAATGGAGTGACGCACTTTAGTCTAAATTTTACACGGCAGCGCCCCAACGACAGAGGCAATCCGTCGAGCAATACAAAATAGTCAAGAGAGGTTGATATGTCTGGCCAAGCGCTATGGCATAAATCCGAAGACGGTTGCCAAATGGCGAAAGCGTGGCTCTGTTGTTGATCTGCCGACTGGGCCAACCGATCCAAAATCCACAATTTTGACAATTGAAGAAGAGGCCATCATCGTTGCCTTTAGGAAGCATACGCTCCTGCCTCTCGGTGATTGCCTCTCCACCCTTCAACCGACCATCCCCCGTTCAACGCGCTCATCCTTGAATCGCTGCCTGCAACGCCATGGCATTTCGCGGTTGCCGAATGTCGAGGGTGACAAGCCGGACAAGAAGAAGTTCAAAATCTACCTAATTGGATATCTTCATATCGATATCGCCGAAGTTCAGACCGCAGAGAGCAAGCTCTACCTCTTTGTTGCCATTGATCGCACAATAAAATTTGCTTTTGTCCACCTGCACCAGAGAGCGATAAAGATGATTGCCTCAGCTTTCCTGTCCGATCTCATCAAGGCACTTCCTTACGCCATTCATCCTATTCTTACCGACAACGGCATCCAGTTCACCAACCGTAAACAAGACCGCATCGCTGGCCTGCTCATATTTAGCCGCACCTGCAGCGAAAATGGCATTGATCACAGGACGACCAAAGTTAAACATCCATGGACCAACGGGCAAGTCGAGCGAATGAACCCGACTATCAAGGAAGGCGGCACTCTCGGCGGGAGCAATTGATGCTGGCATTGATTGCTTACGCCGCTGTGTAACAGATTCTGAAAAAATTTCCGAAAGGCAGCTTCAATGTCGCATGATGCTTGAGCTTGGCCCAGCACCTGTTCATTTGATAAGAGGTTCTGATGACGAAGGCTCCGTGCTGTTGCCGGAAGATATTGAAACGCGTAGCGGTGTTCACGGTGCCTTTGGCTTTACTCTTGTTGATTGGGGCAAGATTGGAAGGGTGCTTGAGGATTACCAAACCGCACTTGACTGTTGTCGAAGCACCGGCACCCGCCGCCGCGAAATCTGGTCGCTCGTCCTTGGTGCCAGAGGCCTTCTTGCGGCGGGTCGCCCCGCCGAAGCAGAAGTTTGGCTAGGTGAGTGCTTGCGGCTCCTAGAGCAGCAATACTGGATTGCTTTTCGCCCATGGCCGGTCGCCCTGCTGTCTGAAGCGCGGCTCATGCAAAACGTCGCTGCTCAAATCGTTCGACCAATGTTAGAGGAATCCTTTGCCCTCAGCTGTCAGCTCGTGCATCCTTGCTGGGAGGGAGCGGTGACACGCGCACTTGCACTCACAGATGCAGCTGAAGGCAATCTGGCGTCAGCGATGGAATCGTTCAAGGAAGTATCGAAGCGCTGTAGGCGTGATATTAACCGCTTTGTTGGTCAGCAAGTTAATATCCTCGTCGGAAACAGAATTGGAAGGTAGCGATTGGGTTGCTGCTTATGGCGCGAAGCAGATGATAAAAATAAGCAAGCAATGCCGATGTCACCCAGCCTGTCAACATGATGTGAGCATGCGTCACCATTTCTCCATGGTCATTGGAGATAGCCATTGTAAGACCAAGAAACATTCCAAGTATCGCGTATATTAAGGCAACCGCAAAAACAGACGCGCTGCACCCTGCATGATAGAACTTCTCCCCGCTATTAACGCCCCATTTCAAGGTCTACGGCAGCCTTCAGTTTTCAACCACGCAAAGGTTGCGATGAACCTGCAAGAAGCTTGCCGTCGGTTTCACCACGGCTCGGGAGGAGGACTGGTATTGCAGATCAAAATGTGTTAATTATCCTTTGTCCTGGGGGCTTTGTCTTAAAGGAGGCCGAAATGGCTATGACCGAATGGATGCTTCGCGGTTCAAGTATCTCATCTTGCAATTGTGCTTATGGATGTCCCTGCCAGTTTAACGCACTGCCTACCAATGGAGACTGCCGTGCAGCAGTGGGCATCCACATTGACAAGGGTCACTATGGCAAAGTGAAACTTGACGGTCTGAATATCGCGGCAACGGCGGCTTGGCCTGGCCCCATTCACATGGGGCACGGCGAAATTTTACCAATCGTCGATGAACGGGCGACTCCGGAACAACGCGAAGCCTTGCTGAAGATAATGTCAGGGCAGGACACTGAACCAGGAACCACATTCTTCCAAGTTTTCGTGTCGATGTGCGAGAAGGTTCATGAACCCATGTTCAAGCACATTGATTTTTCAGTGGATATGAAAAATTGCAGCGGGCATGTGAATGTACCCGGAGTTGTCGATATCAAGACCGAGGCAATTCTCAACCCCATTACCTCTAAGCCGCATCATGCCAACGTGTCGATCAGGCAGGGGTTTGAATATGCCAACGCTGAATTTGCCAGCGGCACCATAACGTCCAAAGGCCCGATTGCACTTTCAACAAAGGGTCGCCATGCACATCTGGCCCTTTTGCATTTGACTGGACACGGCGTGGTCCACTAGCGGGGGGGAGGCCTCGTGGCATTGGCTTCGCTTTTTGAATTGTCTGCCAAGAACGAACGTTGGTTCGTGATGGCGGGGCTTGCCTTAGTGGCGGCGGCGGGACTGTTCGTGACGCAAAGGGTGGGCGACGACTTGATGATGCTCACCATGACCGGTGAAGCCGATCCGACTTATCCAGTGCTGTTGTTCGTGATGTGGTGGACAATGATGATGGCGATGATGCTGCCCTCTGCGGCGCCTGCGATTCTCACTTTTGCTGCTGTAAGCCGAAAGTTTGCGGCCCAAACAAACACAGCGCCACCA
>JANMWK010000071.1:0-3651 GCA_031393975.1 Hyphomicrobiales bacterium | reverse complement strand
CCAAAATCGGCTGATGGGTCGGCCAATACATTGTTGATGACGCCAGCCCAGCACGGCACCGATGGATTTTTTGTGGCGGTAATGCAGCGGGGTGTGTGAGGGCTCTCAGTTCCGCATCACAAATCTCGCCATGGCCTTTAGCGTCTCCACACTTACATGATGTTCGATACCTTCAGCATCGATGCGGGCCGTGGTTTCCGAAACGCCTAAAGCCAGCAGGAATTTTTCGACGATAACGTGTTTCCGGCGGCTGTCTTCGGCCATCCTCCAGCCTTCACCCGTGAGGAATACGGCACGGTAAGGTTCTTGACTAGTGAGGCCACGATCTTGCAATCTTTTCAATGTTTTAACGACCGTCGCATTGGCTACGCCGAGACGCATAGCGATGTCGGTGCAGCGGGCTTCGCCCTGTTCGTCAATCAAATCGGCGATCATTTCGACATAATCGCCAGCCAGTTCAGACGAGTGATCAGCGCGCACGCGTTTGAATGCTGCGGAGCGCAATTTTGCGGAAGTGCCTTTTTTGTTGGACAGAGCCATACTTCATCTTAGCCTATTGCATATAAGTTAGCCTATGCTAAACTTTGTAGATGGACCAGATGAATAGCTGGAGGCAGGGACGAGGCGAGGCATCTTTGATGGATGTGTTTCGCACGGTTCCGGTTTTGCGCAGTGGGTCAATTTTCAAACGCGCATTGGCCTTTGTTGGCCCAGGATTTCTGGTTTCCGTGGGTTATATGGACCCCGGCAATTGGGCGACCGCGATTGCTGGCGGAGCGCAGTTTGGCTACACGCTTTTGTTTGTGGCGTTGCTGTCCAATATCATGGCGATTATTTTGCAATCGCTGTGCGCACGCTTGGCTATCGCATCGGGGCGCGATCTGGCGCAAGCCTGCCGCGATGCGTATCCAAAACCCGTGGCTTTTGTGCTGTGGGTGTTTGCGGAGATTGCCATCATCGCCACCGATGTGGCTGAAGTGGTGGGCACAGCCATTGGGCTTAATTTGTTGTTTGGAATTCCACTCGAAATCGGTGTGATCATCACGGCGCTGGATGTGTTTATCATTCTCCTCTTGCAGCGCTTGGGCTTTCGCTGGGTGGAGGCCTTTGTCATAACTTTGCTGGCGGTGATCTTTGCCTGCTTTATGTTCCAGATTGCTTTGGCCGATCCTGATTGGGGTGGCGTGTTGCGCGGCTTTGCACCCACGACCGATATTTTGCACAATAAGAATATGCTCTATCTGGCGCTCGGCATTATCGGGGCCACGGTGATGCCACATAATCTTTATTTGCATTCCGGCATCGTGCAAACGCGTGACTTTGGCGAGAGTCTAGCCGAGAAAAAATCAGCTTTGCGCTTTGCCACGTTTGATTCAACCTTTGCCTTGTGTTTCGCTCTGATTGTGAACGCCTCGATTTTAATTTTGGCAGCGGCCACTTTTCATAAGGCGGGCGATTTTAATGTGGCTGAGATTGGTGACGCCCATAAAATGTTGGCACCGCTTATCGGTTCGCTGCTGGCACCCAAATTATTTGCCATTGCGCTTTTATGCTGCGGCTTGAACTCCACCGTCACCGCGACTTTGGCGGGACAAATTGTGATGGAAGGTTTTCTCAACATCCGCCTGCCCGCATGGATTCGCCGCTTGATCACACGTGCTGTTGCCATTGTGCCAGCGGCTGCGGTGACGATTTTTTATGGCAGCAGTGGAACAGGTTTCCTTCTCATTTTCAGTCAAGTTATTTTGGCGTTTCAGTTACCCTTCGCCGTGGTACCATTGGTGATGTTCACAGCGGATAAGGCCAAGATGGGCGCGATGGTTTCACCAATATGGTTGACGGCCCTGTCATGGCTGGTGGCCATTGTGGTGATCGGGCTGAATGTGAAATTATTGTGGGACTTGGCGGTAGGCTAAACCCAAGCAAATACGTCGATTAAATAGCCATCTGGATCGACGAGGATTGCATAGCGGTGGGGGCTTGGGGTTTTCCGCGTCATTGATTTCATGAATGCAGCCTCATCCATCATCAGGCGCTGAAAATTGGAAACTCAAAACCCAGCAAGGAATAGAATTCGGCGGATTTGACGATAGTGCAGCTGGTCGCAGTTACAGCATCAATTTTCATTTTTGGCACGGGATTGTCCTCCTTGCAGATTCTCGTCATTTCCCTTATTCGCTCGCCATGCAACATGATCAAGTTCTCATCATTGATTTCGGTTCTCAAGTTACCCAACTCATCGCAAGGCGCGTGCGTGAGATGGGGGTTTATTCTGAGGTGATGCCGTTTCAGAAGGCTGAGGCTGCATTCACGCGGATGAAACCCAAGGCGGTGATCCTTTCGGGCGGGCCAGATTCGGTGACGCGTGACGGTAGCCCGCGTGCACCTCAAATAGTATTTGATTCAGGCATTCCCGTAATGGCGATTTGCTATGGGCAACAGTCTACTGCGGTGCAGCTGGGTGGCGTGGTTGAAGGTGGCCACGCGGCGGAGTTTGGCCGTGCAGAAATTGAGATTAAATCTGAGAGCCGTTTGTTTGATGGTTTATGGAACGTAGGTGAGCGCCATCCGGTGTGGATGAGCCACGGCGACCGCGTGACCCAATTGCCAAATGGTTTCAGCGTGAAAGCCAGTTCGGAGAATGCGCCCTTTGCAATTGCATCGGACGAGGCACGGCGCATTTACACCACCATGTTCCACCCAGAAGTTCACCATACGCCGGATGGGGCGAAGCTTCTGCAGAATTTCGTTTTAAAAATTGCAGGCTGTAAAGCGGATTGGACCATGGCGGCATTTCGTGCCGAGGCCGTGGATCGCATTCGCCGTCAAGTAGGCAAGGGCAGGGTGCTGTGCGGCCTGTCGGGCGGCGTTGATTCATCGGTGGCGGCCTTGCTGATCCATGAGGCGGTGGGTGATCAACTGACTTGTGTGCTGGTTGATCATGGCTTGATGCGGATGAACGAGGCGGCTGAGGTTGTGGCGATGTTCCGCGAACATTATAATTTGCAATTGGTGCATGTGGATGCGTCGGATGAATTTATTACAGCACTGGAAGGTGAAGTAGATCCGGAGACCAAACGCAAAACTATTGGTCGGCTTTTCATTGAAGTGTTTGAACGTGAAGCTGCCAAACTTGGTGGTGCGGATTTTCTGGCTCAAGGCACTTTATATCCGGATGTGATCGAGAGCGTGTCGTTCACCGGCGGTCCATCGGTTACCATCAAGAGCCATCATAATGTGGGTGGTCTGCCAGATCGCATGAAGATGAAACTGGTGGAGCCACTTCGTGAACTCTTCAAAGATGAAGTGAGGAAGCTTGGGCAAGAGCTTGGTTTGCCTGAGAAATTTGTTGGTCGTCATCCTTTCCCCGGCCCTGGCCTTGCGATCCGCTTGCCCGGTGGTGTGACGCGTGAGAAGCTTTTGATTTTGCAAAAGGCCGATGCAATTTACATCGACGAAATTCGCAAAGCCGGACTTTATGACAAAATCTGGCAGGCGTTTTCAGTGCTGCTGCCTGTGCAAACTGTTGGTGTGATGGGCGATGGCCGGACTTATGATCGTGTGCTGGCACTTCGCGCGGTCACTTCGGTCGATGGCATGACCGCAGATTTCTTCCCCTTCGACATGAACTTCCTTGGCCGCGCAGCCACC
>JANMWK010000070.1:0-26052 GCA_031393975.1 Hyphomicrobiales bacterium | reverse complement strand
CTGGTCAAGAACAATGCCACGGGAATTGCCGGTTCCATCCAGAATATCAGTAACAACCTGCTGGTTGGCAACACAACGGCGGGCATCGATCTGGGGACGATCGACGTGAGCAACAATGGCACGGCGACGACGGACGGGTTTGTAGTTTCAACCAGCACGTCGGGCGGCGATTGGTTCGGCTCCGGTGTCACGGGCGGCGATATCAATGGCGACGGTTTTAGTGATCTTATCATCGGTAACTCGGCACCCGGTGTAAGCACAGGGGGCCAAGTCTATGTGTTGAACGGCCATGCGGGGGTGGGCGGCAGCACCGCCTGGCAGAACCTCTACGGTAGCATTGATGGCCTCCATGCGATCAACAGCAACGGTACAGTGGGCGCGCTGCTACCGACAACGGCGGCCGGGCACGCCATTTCGAGCGATACAGGAACGAACTTTGCCGCCAGTTTCCTCGGTGATCGCATGGCTGTTGTGGGCGATGTCAACGGCGACGGTTACGTCGACTATGTGGTGACAATGCCGCTGGCGACGATCCCTGATCCTAACAACGCCGGGGCAACCTTCACGCAGGGGGGTAAAGCTTTCCTCATGTTCGGCAGTGCGGCCGGACTTGGAAACTTAGATCTCGCAAATCTGACGTCATCTCAAGGCATACGATTGTATGGCACCGAAAAAGGCGAGTGGCTCGGCGGCTCATCGTACGACGGCCAGGCAAGCAATGCCGCCACAGCAAATGTTAGCAATCTCAACGCGCAATTTGCGGTCAGTCACTCGGTGAGCAATATTGGTGACATTAACGGTGATGGTATTGCCGACTTTGCTATCGGCTCTCCCGACTGGGGTAACGGCGCAGTTGGTGATGTCGGCCAAGGCCGCACATATGTGGTTTATGGCAAAGCCAACGGCCAGACTTGGACGGATTTTAACCTCGGCAACTTGAACGGCACCAACGGCTTCATCCTTCAAAAGTCGTCGAACGGGGGCAGCAGCGTGACGTCGACGTCAAACACCCAGTTGGGTTAGACAATTTCCGAAGGCGGCGATTTGAACGGCGACGGAGTTGACGATCTCGTGGTCACCGCCCCCGGCGACGACACTAACGGTCTGGCCAACAACGGCGCGGCCTACATCGTTTATGGCCAGTCGCAGGCGGGGGCCGCCACCACATTTACAGCGATCACTGACCTCGACGCGCTCGTGACCGCAGGCATGGCCAAAGTAATCTCTGGGGTGGCCTCGCAAGACCACTTTGGCTCCAGCGTGACGATGGGTGATTTTAACGGTGACGGCATTTCCGATCTCAATGTGAGTGCTTCCGGAGTTGACAGCGGCGCCACCCTCAATGCGGGCTCCACCTACAATTACTTTGGTGCCACTTCCGGCCTTACCCAAGGCTTCTCCTCAAGCAACGATGTGTTGGCGGCAGGTACGCATGGTTTGGGCTTTGCTGCCATCGTCGGCGGAGTTGATCGGATTAGTGGCGGCCTGGGCAACGACAACATCACGGGCATTGGCAGTGCATCTGATACAGGCAATAATGGTCTGCATGACGTCGCTTATGGCGGCGCTGGTAACGATCGTATCGAAATTGTGGGTCTAAATTTCAGCCGGGTTGATGGCGGATTGGGCAATGATACTTTGGCGCTGACAGGTTCTAACTTATCTCTCAATCTCTCAACCCAAGGCAATAAAGTTCAAGGCTTTGAAAACTTTGAACTGGGCAACCACACAAACATGCTGACATTGCGGATCACTGACGTTCTGCAAATGTCAGAAAGCCTGACGGGGACCAATCACGTTACAGTCAGCGGTGGAGCCACCGATACTTTGGACCTCGTTGGGGCCACATGGACAAACAGCGGTGCCACAACACTCATCGGCGGTAACACGTATGATTTGTGGAGCAGCAGCCTGTTGCCAACGACTAATCACAAAGATGATGTATGGGTGCAGCAAGGTGTGATTGTTGTTTGATGATCATGCCGGAATTGTTAATGGAACAAATCACTGCGCCGATCTTTCGGTGTCGGCATTTGGGCAGTTTAAAAATAGGATTGATCTTGGTGTCGCTGTTGGCTTTGTCCGCTTGCAGTAATCCACTTGCAAAGTTGCAAAGCCTACCTCAGCCTGCAACTAACCTCCTCGAGCCTGAAATTCCGACGGCGTCGATCTCAAATCCTGCGCAGGCTGGTTTTTTAGGATTGCCGGAAGCGGCCCGCATGGCCCTGCAACGCCATCCCGATATTTTACGTGCTAAATCCTATGTGATTAAATCAGCAACCGGCATCGCTTTGGCAAACTCAGTCTGGTATCCTGAACTCAGTTATGGCGTATCGCCGACCTACTCGAAGAATAGTTATGGCTCAGCCACTGCGGGCGTTTCGCAGCTCGTTTATGATTTTGGAAAATCCGAAGCTGAATTGGGAGCGGCACAGGCGCTGCAGGCCAAAAGTGAACATGAAGTTAATCAGGCTGAAGAAGCCGTCGCAGCTCAGATTGCGCAAGACTACACAAACCTTGCCGCAAGCATCGATCAAATTGACCAAGCCAGAGGGTATCTGGTCGAATTGCAAAAACTTGCAAGTCGCGTTGAAAGTCGGGTTCGGGCAGGGGCATCAGATGCGAGCGACAGTGCAACAGCAACTGTGGCTGTTGATCGCGCCCAAGGCGAAGTGTTGCGGGCTCAATCGCAATTTGCTACCGCGAAATCCAATATTGCAGAGGTGTTGGGTCAAGCACCGGAACGGGTGAGCGCCATGCAGGACATTGCCTTGCTACTGCAAAAAATTACCGAGCATGAGGAATCGAAAGTTGCGCCATCATTATTAGCCTTGCAAAGTGCCGTGGAAGCGGCACGCCACAATATTGATCGTGCCCACGCAGATGTTCTACCGCCCTTGAAGTTGGCCGGACAATATACTGAACAAGTCAGCAAAACAGGTTTTTCAGGTTCAAGCTGGCTCGGACTTCAAGTTACTGGCACATTTTCTACCAGCGGCGCAGCGGGGCAAAAGATAGCGTCCGCTGAAGCTGATTTCGTCGCCGCGCAGCAACTGCTCGAAAGTGAAAAACTGCGTTTGCGTATAGCCTTAGGTGCAAGCGATATCGAGGTGAGTGCTGCTATACAACGCGCTGAAAACAATAGACGCATTCACGATCTGGCCGTCCACTCAAATGTATTGTCTTGGCAAGAGTATCAATTGGATAAGAAGCCATTGAATGATGTCATTAGCGCCGAACGCGACAAATATACAGCCATGAGTGACGTGATCAATGCCCGTGCTGATTTTATTAAAGCCATGATCAAAGGCCTTGCCAACAAAGGTCGACTCTCAGGTGGCTTGTTGGCGGTAGATCAAAAATGAGCGGTTCAGTTGCAAATGAAAATATCCCAGAAGTAAGCGCACAATGGGCCCACGGAATTCGATTGACGGCAAAACTTTTTGGTCTCAATCCTTCGCCTGAAAAAATAAAATCAACTTCCGCATGGACACGATCGATTCGCATCGAGAAAAAGCTGCCTCTTGTTGCTGCAGCTGCAGGCCTGAACGGCAAAGTCATCAATTGTAGTGCGATCAAATTAAAACAAAGCGATTTGCCGGTTGTTGGACTGACCCCAGACGGGATTATCTGCGTGATCAAGAGCATCACCCAGAATCAAGCTGAACTTTGTGGCTACGCCGAAGATGAGTATTTTGAAGAACAGGTCGATCTCAATAAACTAAATGAGTTTATTTCAAAGCCATTTCTATCGCTCAAACCTGCCAAGGAATTGAACGATGGACGGATCGAAGAATATTATCCAAAAGCACCACAGAATTGGTTCCGCCAAGTGATGAAAGAGGCGAAAGGCCCGCTCTTTGAATTGGGTCTCGCTTCATTTTTTTCTAGCTTGCTTGCCATTGCTACATCGATATTTTCCATGCAAGTCTGGGATCGTGTGATCCCAGCAAGATCGATGGATACGCTTTGGGTGCTCACCATTGGCGTTGGTATGGCGCTGGTGCTTGATCTTATGCTGCGTGCGGCTCGAACGGCAATTTCGGACCATTTTGGTAAGCGTGCAGATCTAAAATTATCCTCGATGCTCTTTACGCGTATGCTTGATATCAGCAGTGACAAGCGCCCAAAAAATCCTGGTTCGCTGGTCGCCCAACTCCGTGA
Organism: Hyphomicrobiales bacterium; assembly: GCA_031393975.1. Taxonomy (GTDB): domain Bacteria; phylum Pseudomonadota; class Alphaproteobacteria; order Rhizobiales; family Aestuariivirgaceae; genus Aestuariivirga. Next base: position 21,888 of record JANMWK010000070.1, on the reverse strand, counting down.
CCTTGAACAATTGCGTGAAATGATGACGTCTACAACTTTGAGCGTGATGCTCGATCTGCCATTCGCATTTCTGTTTCTGTTTATTATCTGGATGATCGGCGGATGGATGGTGCTGGTTCCCATTGCGGCAATTCCACTGGTGATCATCCCCAGCCTTATTGCGCAATTTCCTTTGGCTAAACTTTCACGTGCTGGCATGGGCGAAGCAGCATTACGCAATTCGGTGTTAATGGAATCGATTTATCGCGCGGATGATATCAAAGCCTTGCAATCTGAGCAGCGCTTTTCAAACCTATGGGATCAAACTAATCAAACCAATGCGGTCATCGGCACCAAGCAACGTTTCTATCGTTCTTTGCTCAGCAATTGGTCACAAACTGTTCAACAAGCTGCCTATGCGGCTACATTGGTGGCGGGCGCTTACGGTGTGATCAGTGGCAATCTTTCCTTTGGTGTGTTGACTGCCTGTTCAACTTTGACATCGCGCACCATTGCGCCTCTTGGGCAATTGGCCGCGGTGCTTTCGGTTTTTCAAAATGCGCGGGTAGGAAAATCTGGTCTTGATGGGCTGATGAAGCTTCCGGCTGATCACGATGTCGACCAAACCCGGTATCATCGCCCGGAGATAAAAGGTCACTTTCAATTTGAAAATGTGGTCTTTGCTTATGACGGCAATGAAAAGCCAGCTGCTGTTTTGCCGATCTTAAATATTAATCCAGGTGACCGGATTGCCATGCTGGGTAAGGCTGGGGCTGGCAAGTCTACCATTTTGCGTCTTCTTGCGGGTCTTTCAAAACCGGAAAATGGGCGCATTCTGCTTGATAAAACCAATCTCAATTTGATTGATGTTGGCGATCTGCGCCGCGCTACGGGTTTGCTCATGCAAGACTCAGGACTGTTCCACGGCACTATCCGCGAAAACCTGCGCATCGCTTCGCCCATGGCCAGCGATGAAGACATGGTGAAGGCTATGGCAGTATCTTGTGCCGATGAATTGCTGCTCAACCAGCAACATGGTTTGGATCTTGCGGTGCGTGAAAACGGTGTTGGTCTTTCCGGTGGACAGCGGCAATCCCTCTTGCTGGCACGCGTCATCTTGCGCAATCCGCAAATAGTTTTGCTCGATGAGCCCACTGCTTCACTTGATGAAAGCACCGAGCGTAAAATTGTGAGCAATCTTAACGCATGGTTGGGAAGCCGAACTTTAATCGTTGCGACGCATCGTTATCCCATTCTCGATATGGTCAATCGTATTATTCTGGTTGATGGTGGACGTATCGCTGCAGACGGCCCGAAAGACGAAGTGATCGCCCGCTTGCGGAGCAATGGATAATGTCAAAACAAAAGCCATTGCAATTTAGAGAGACGAAAGACAGCGCTTTTTTGGCACGTCTTTCGTTGTGGTTGACAATTTTTGCACTGCTCTCCTTCGTTGGCTGGGCTAAATATGCAACGCTGGCCGAAGTGGCGATAGGGGAGGGTAAAATTGTACCATCAACTAAAGCGAAAACCATCCAAAGCCTTGAAGGTGGAATTCTAACCGGTCTTTATGTCCATGAAGGAGATATGGTTGAAGCGGGACAAAAGCTTGCTCAACTTGATCCGGTAACAGCGCGAGCCACTGTCGAAGAAGCTTCTGCCAAGATCAATACTTTGCTGGCACGATCAGCGCGCTTAAGAGCTGAAATTTCGAAACAATCAACGATCATATTTCCAAGTACCGTGGAGCAAGACAAAGCTTTAATGGCCAGTGAAAAACAGTTGTTTGATGCTGATCAAAGTGGATATGAAACCAGTGTTCGTGACGTAAAAGACAATCTCAATCTTGCAAGTAAGGAGCTAAAAATATTGAAGCCGCTGCTGGCGAGCGGAGCTACCAACAAGATTGAAATCCTCCGCGTTGAGCAAAAGGTGGGCGAACTTCAAGCCAGACTCAATGACCTCAGCAGTAAATATTTTACCGGCGTGAAGCGTGAACTCTCGGCCACTATGGCTGATCTTGATCCGCTTTTGAAAATTCTTGACGCTCGTTCCGAACTTTTGAAACGAACCGACATCATGTCACCGGCACGGGGTGTTGTGAAAGAGATTGAAATTTCAACTTTGGGCGGCGTGATCTCGCCTGGAGGTAAAATCATGGTGATCACACCGATTGATGATCAACTTCTGGTCGAAGCGCATATCAGCCCGCGCGATATAGCCTTCATACATTTAGGCCAGTCGGCGACAGTTAAAGTTACCGCCTATGACTCATCAATCTATGGCGTGTTGCCCAGCCAAGTTGAAGAAATTTCACCCGACACAACCGAAGACACTGTCAGTCGTGGCCAATTCTATTACCGTGTCCATGTGCGCACGGGCAAATCATACTTACAAACCCCGGATGGCAAACATCACCCAATTATCCCTGGCATGATAGCGTCTGCAGAAATAAATACAGGGCAAAAAACTGTTCTCGAATATTTACTAAAGCCCCTCAATAAAGCTGCTGAGGCAATGCGAGAAAGATAGGTTGATGTGATATCGTGTCCCGAACATTTACCCTGCTTAACTTAAATCACACCCCAAAGCATGTACGCAATTTCCGTTCTGCGGTGCCCCAACATAAATTTTACAGAATGATAAAAAAAACCTCGAAATCGGGTTGCTTTGTTATCAATGGCATTCGACAATAAGCCATGTAATCTAATTGTCTGCTGGACCATTTATGGTGCTTCTTTCCCAGTTTTCGACGGCAAGTTGGCTAGGGTCAGAGCCTCGCGGATTACTGCTTCATCGCCTATATGGTTCAGCATGATGAGTAGGAGGCGCGCGTTGAATGCATCGTTTTGGTCCTTCGTTAGCCCATCATGTGCGTGAATGAGCAACTCGTAGAGGTCGTCCGGTTTTTCTATATTGGCGGTGGTTCTTAAGTTCTGCATTCAAGTGGCCTATTGAAGTGAAATGGCGTTGGATACAGCTGCGCGAATGGCGGCCTCGTCAAAATTGATCCAGCGGGCTGCGACGTGTTGATCTGGACGCAACAGGTATATAGCCGAAGGAGCCTCAGCAAGATAACGGTCGCGAAGAGTGGCATTTCCTGCTGCCGAAAGCTTTATTGACTTTAATTTGAAGTCGCCAATTTGAAGGGTTTCAGGAACGTCGGCATCAATGGCCCAAAGCTGAAATTGTCCGCCGAGTTTTGACAACAACCAATCCGACCCTAAAGGAGTGTCGGGAACGGGTGAACCGGGCAATTCTATCTGCATTTATCGTTGCTGGTTTAACTGGTAATCTCTTCGGGCGCACTGTCATTCGATGTTTAGGTGGCAGACTTCTTGAAACGCTGTGGGCCACATGGAGCATTTCGCTCATTTTGCAACAAGCGGTGAGAAGCGTCTTTGGTCTGACCAACAAGGAAGTTATCACCCCTTCATGGATGAGTGGTTCTATTGAACTTGCTGGTGGGCTTTCACTGACAATGAATCGCATTGCAATTTTGATTTTTGCGCTGGGCGTGTTCGCTGGTCTGATGGCTCTGATGCGTAAATCTGCAATCGCTTTACAAAAGCGGGCCGTCACTCAAAATCGTCAAATGGCCAACGCCATGGCATCCGTTCTTCTCGGGTTGATGCTCTTACTTTTGGTCTTGGTTCTGGCATTGCGGAGCTTGCCGGAGTGGCGCTTTCACAGATTGACATTGTGAGCCCCAATTTAGGTCAAAGCTACATTATAGATTGATTTCTGGTCGTGGTGTTTGGCAGGGGTGGTAATTTGTGGGGCATGCTGGCCCGAGCATTGACACTGGGTGTGGCGAATAAATTTCTTGAACCCTTTGTGGGTGCCGTTCTTGGCAAGATATTTATTCTCGTTGCGGTCATTTTATTTATTCAGAAAGAGCCGCGCGGATTGTTTGGCTTGCGTGGCCGTTGGGTGGATGCATGAGGGAGTTCTCATCCCACTTCGGCCGGGCCGGAACTTTATTTTTAGTTGCACTCAAATTGTTTGGTTTATCCGTTCCATTATCTAATCTTCTCACCTCAAACGATTCTGCGTTGCATGTGCCTGACTATCTCGTGACAATCATGGGTAAATATTTGTGTTATGCCATCTTCGTTTTTGTTTTTGGATAGTTGGCATTCCGGTCTCGTGTTACCGGGGTTTATCTTTCGATCATTACGCAAGCGATGAGCTATGCCTTGCTATTGGCATTTTGCCTGATGCTTGGTTATCCGTTCTCGGTGGACTTTTCATTTTTGTAACACTGTTCATGCCCTAGGGTTTGGCCGGACTGTTCGCGGGCTGGTCAAAACTCAAACCGCAAAAAATAATGCAGTCCGTTCCGGAGGCTGCCGAATGACGACATCTCTGCTCCGCGACATATCAAAGAGCCGCGCCGTTGTCGTCGTTGCGCATGACATGAATTTTATTTGTGCACTGAATGTTCGCGCCACCGTTCTGCATGAAGGTTCGGTGTTGGCTGAGGGCAACCTCGATGCAGTTCAAAATAGCCAACTCGTTATTGACGTGTATTTGGGTCGAGAAGAATGCTGACAGTGAAAGACATTGATGTTTATTTCGGGTGCGAGTCGGGCCCTGAGCAAGGTGTCTATGGGTGCTGACATTGGCACTGTGACGTGTGTGCTGGGCCGCAAGGGTGTTGTCAAAACCAGTCCCATTCGTGCAATTGCCGGGTTGCAACCGATAGAGGCAAGGAGTGTCGCCTTTGATGGGCAAGACTTGGCAAAACTATCGACTTCGGATCGAGCACGACCAGGGGTGGCATTGGTGCCGCAGGGCCGAGAGATTTTTGCGCAACTCACAGTCGAGGAAAATTTAAAAACGGGTTATGCCTGTTTGCCACGGGCAACCCGCCATATTCCTGATGAAATATTTGAACTGTTCTCTGTTCTCAAAAATATGTTGGGCCGCTGCGGTGGCGATCTTTCAGGCGGCCACAACAACAATTCGCCATCGCCCGCGCGCTCGTCACCAAACCGCGCCTGCTGCTGCTTGATGAACCAACCGAAGGCATTCAACCTTCGATCATCAAAGATATCGAACGCGTGATTGCGCTGATGCGCGGCAGAGGTGGCATGGCCGTTGTATTGGTTGCACTATATTTTGAATTTACTAAACGATTGGCCGATGATTTCATCATTCTCAATCGCGGGAAGATTATTCTAGCAGGTGACAAAGCCGCTATTCGACACGATGACATTCGCACTCATTTGACAGTTTGAGTTGGTCAGCTGGTAACTTACGGCACACATAGCGCTTTTCACGCAGCACTTTCTTGGGATGTCAGACGCGACTGAAGAATAACAACCGCAAGCAAAAACAATCCGCGGATAACCGATTGCCAATAGGCTGAAAGCGAAATCCAGCCCAAGCCATTTTCAAAATTCAATACGTTGAAGATGAGCCCGAGCAGCATAACGCCAGCCAGTGTTGCGCCAACAGAGCCGACGCCACCGGTCAAAAGCGTACCACCGACCACAACCGACGCAATTGCAAACAGTTCCCAACCCACGCCCTCAATGGGCTGGCCCGCACCAAATTGCGAGGCGAGAATGACGCCGGCAAGACCTGAGAGTGCGCCACTCAAAACGTAAACCAGAAATTTCACACGGTCCACAGGCAGGCCCATCAATCGGCTAGCATCTTCATTGCCCCCGATAGCCAGCACCGTGCGGCCAGTGCCCGTGAAATTTAAAACGACGGAGCCGATAGCATAAGCCAGCACGGCAATGAGGGCCGGAATTGGAATATTGAAAAGGTCACCCTGCCCAAGGTCGACGAATGTGCCGTCATAAGATACCGATACGGTTTGATCCTGCGCAAGCAATAGAGCTGTGCCATTAGCGGCAAGCATCGTCGCCAACGTGGCGATGAAGGGCAAAATGCGGAGGCGAACAATGACCACACCGTTTAGCATGCCCACACACACGCCTACTGCAACACCGCCCAATGCCCCAATCAACATGCCATGCTGGCTAAGCAGTGCTGAAACGACACTACCAAGCGCTGCCGTTGAACCCACCGAAAGATCAATGCCTCCGGTCATAATTACGAAACACATACCAAGTGCGACAAGCGCAAACATGGAATTATAACGCAGCACAGATGTGATATTGAATAGACCAAGAAAATGGTCGTAACGCAGCCAGCCAAACAAAATCAGCAAGGCAAGGGCGATCAAAACACCTTGGCTTGATATCGCCGCTAAAAGGGCAGATTTTTTCATGGACTAAGTCCTTCCTTGGCGTTGCAGCCAGACGGCTAAAACAATCAATGCTGCTTTGACCAATTTTGCAACATCATCATTCACGCCATTGGCCAGCAAAGTGTAGCGCACGAGTTGAATGATGAGCGCTCCAACGAGGGTCCCGGTGACGGTGGCCCGCCCCCCACTTAACAACGTGCCGCCCACGGCAACTGCGGCAATGGCATCGAGTTCCATACCAAGGCCCACCAGATTGGCATCGCTTGATGAATTGATCGCGATGACGACAAGGCCCGCAATTCCGGAACATAAACCACTGATACAATAAACCCAGCGCTTGACGCTGGCCACGGGAATACCGGAGAGGCGCGCAGCCCGTTCATTGCCACCAATTGCCAAGATTTGCCGCCCGAAAAGTGAGCGTCTGAGAACCCAAGCGGCGGCCACCACGAGGGCAACCATGATAATAACCTGCACTGGTATGCCAAACCAGCGCCCCAAGCCTATCCATTGAAATTGAGCCAGTTTGAAGGGTTGCAAATTGCCATTTGTTGACACTTGCGCAATGCCGCGCCCGGCAATAAATAAAACCAGTGTGGCGATAATCGGTTGGATGCGAAACTTGGTGATCAACCAGCCATTGAACCAACCAAACGCCCCAGCCGCTGCAACAGCAACAATCATGCCTACCGCCACGGCCAGATGAATTTCATTGATCTTGACAGCTGTTCCAAGGAAAATCAGTGGCGCAATGGCTCCTGATATCGCCATCATTGATCCCACCGAAAGATCAATGCCACCCGTGGCAATCACCAGCGTCATGCCGACGCCAACAATAACGATCGTGGCAACTTGTGTAAGATTCACGTTCAGCGTTTGAATTGAGACAAAATGCTTTGTGAAAATCAAATTGAAAATAATCAAGGCAACCAATGCAACCAAAGTAGCATGGCGAGTTAGAAGCGCGACGAAGTCAAATTGGTTGGCTGCATTTGTTTTTACGGAGGCAACTTCGGTCATGGCTTAATCTCTTGTCCAACGCTGTTTCCCTCTTTGTTACCATGGGCCATGGCTGCCATCACGGCTGCTTCTGTAATTTGTTTACCAGCAAACTCAGCTACGTTATGACCATCGCGCAGCACAAAAACCCGGTCTGATCCTTCGATCACTTCTTCTAATTCAGATGAGATCATCAACACGCCGAGACCTTGCTCTGCGAGTTCTTTAACGATGGTCTGAATTTCGGCTTTGGCACCCACATCAATGCCGCGTGTGGGCTCATCCAAGATCAATAATTTAGGGTTCATCGCCAACCAACGGGCCAGCAAAACCTTCTGTTGATTGCCGCCGGAAAGCTCGCGAATGCGCTGACCAGGACCACTACATTTGATTCCCAATCGGGTGATAAATTTTTCGACAATGACGCGCTGTTGCTCTTCATCAACGATGCCAGCTTTAGTGAGTTGCGGCATTAGAGCCAGCGTCATATTTTCGGCAACAGACATATCTGGAATAATGCCTTCAAGTTTTCGATCTTCCGATGAAAAGCCAATTCCGTGTTCAATCGCATCAATTGGCTCGCGCGGCCTGAATACTTGCTCATCCAACTTTAACGAACCATCTTTGATTTTATCAGCACCAAAAACCAACCGCGCCGTTTCAGTGCGCCCCGCTCCCAGTAAACCAGCGAGACCAACGATTTCCCCGCGTCGCACAGATAGAGAAACATCTTGAACTTTATGCCCAGCGTTCAGATTTTGGGCATCTAGAATCACGTTTCCAATTTTGCCCTTACGGCCACCGAAAGCCGTGGCATTTTTTGATACTTGCGCAATGTCGCGACCCAACATGCTGGCGACAAGTTCTATTTTGCTGATTGATTTCATATCGGAAGTTTTAACCGTGCGGCCGTCACGCATAATGGTTACGCGATCGCAGACTGCATAGAGTTCATCAAGTTTATGGCTTACGAAAATGACGGAAATGCCTGATTGCTTTAACTGCCGGATCACTTCAAACAACACAAGCACTTCACGCTCATCGAGCGAAGAAGTAGGTTCATCCATAATGACCAACTTCGCTTTGAAGCCTATAGCACGCGCAATGGCCACCATTTGTTGGGTTGCAGTGTTGAAATTGTGTAACGGCTTTTTAACATCAATAACGATGTTAAAACGCGCCATAAGGCTGCGCGCCTCTTCATGCATGGATTTCCAGTCGAGCAGACCAAAGCGTCGGGACTCGCGGCCCAAACAGATATTTTCAGTGATTGAGCGAGAAGGAACTAAATTGATTTCTTGATATATTGTACTGATGCCCTTTCTCTGCGCGTCTTGAGGAGAGCGGGCTTGGAATGGCGTACCATCAAAAATTATCTCACCAGAATCACGACTCACATAACCCGTTAGAATTTTGATGAGAGTTGATTTCCCTGCACCATTCTGGCCAATTAGACCGTGTACTTCGGCAGCACCAACTTCGAGTGAAGCCTGCAAAAGCGCTGGAATTCCCGCAAAGGCTTTACTGATATTCTGCATTGAGAGCAGATTAGTGTTTTGAGAAACTGTTGCCAAAACCATATCACGAGCCACTTTCGAATTGTTGGTGAAGCTCAACCCAACGGTTCCGCTTGTCAAGTGGAGAGCAACACTGCTTGCCAATGAACTTAAAAAAGGGCCCGATTTCTGTCCATATGAAATCGGGGCCCGGGAGGAGCGCGTTAGATCAATTGGCGATCAATAGGAATCTGCAATGCTCGCTGCAGCGTTGGTGATGTCAAACACACGGTCTTTGTTGACCATCTTTGCAGGAATTACGTCACCCTTGGCATAGGACATGGCAGCAGCATAAGCAGCAGGACCAAACTTTGGATTGCATTCAACGGTTACACCCAACTTGCCATCAATAACGGCTTGCAAACCATCCTTTTCGCCATCGATAGAGACGATCAGAATGTCTTTGCCTGGAACCTTACCTGCAGCTTCAATGGCTGAAATAGCGCCAATGGCCATCTCATCATTGTGGGCAAACAGAATATTGGCTTCAGGGTGGGCTTGCAACAAGGCTTCGGCAACTTGGCGACCTTTATCACGATTGAAATCGCCGGTTTGTGAAGCCACAATGGACATGCCAGGATTCTTGGCAATCACGTCGTCAAAGCCTTTTTTGCGATCATTGGCCGGTGAAGAACCAGTTGATCCTTCCAGCTCTAAGATTACGCCTTTGCCGCCCGTGGCTTTAACTAGCCATTCGGCGGTTGTTTTACCTTCGAGCAAAAAGTCCGAACCAATGAATGTCACATAATCAACGCCTGCCTTGGCAAGAGTTGCATCAACACCACGATCAATCAAGAATAGGGGAATGCCAGCTTTCTTGGCGGCCATAACTGCAGGAATAAGTGGCTTTTCTTCGCGGGGTGACAAGAAAATAACATCAACACCTTGCGCGATCATGCTGTTAACATCAGCTACTTGCTTGGCAGCTGAACCTGCCGCATCAGTATAAACCAATTGCCAGCCGAGTTTTTCAGCTTCAGCTTTCATGCTGGCGGTTTGCGCTAAACGCCAAGGGTTATTGCTTTCAGTTTGAGCAAAGCCCACCTTGTAAGTTGGCTTAACGGCGAGCTTCGGCAGGCCATCGGCCTTTGCGCCAGTGGCAAATACAGTTGCCATCGCCATTGACGACAACAATACGTTACGACGTGAAATATTATTCATAGATATCTCCCTTTGAATTATTGGTTCACACGGTTGTTTTGTTTTTGTGTGATTTGGCTAATCTAAGAACTAATATTATAAGCAGTCAACATTTATTTGTATGACAATAGCGGTTTAATGTTTGACGCAGCGCAATATCGTGGCAATAAAATATCCATCGAAAGACGTGAAATCAAACTTAGGTAAGTCCAAGCCCAAAATAATCGAATATTTTCGGAATTTTAAGCGGTTATGCTCAGCGACCAAGCCGCGATTGGCTCATATCGGCAAACAGCATCACCTGAGTTTGGGTAGCTCGCCTGAGTTTAGGTAGCTATGGCCGCCCCAGAATGACCCAAGAGTTGAAGGAAATAGGCCTGCGAGTTGGACACCGACGTGTGGGCCGTTTGATGCGCAGCAATGGCTTTCGTATCGTCAGAACCTGTAAATACAAGGTGACCACGGGCGGCAACCATCACTTCAACATTGCACCCAACTGGCTGAGCCGAAACTTCCACGTCGACAGAAGCAGTCAATATTGCTCCCACGACAATCAAAAGCGGTTGCGCGATCTGGGCATCAAAGTATCGATGAGCGGTACAGGCAATTGCTACGACACTGCTGCCGTCGAGACCTTCTTCAAGACATTTAAGGCAGAACTCCTTTGGCGGCACACTTGGACAACACCCAAGCAGGTTAGCAATGCCCTCTTTCAACATATCAACGGCTTCTACGACACCCGATGCAAACACTCAGCCATAGAGGAGGTCCATCACCCGTCAAGCTCGAACGATTAACCGCGACCTTCGTTCGTTGGTTATCAGCCTCAATGAGAACAGGAGGCAGAATGAAGTGGGGGACAAGTCCAAAAGTAAAATTAATATATCTTGAGTACTATGGTGCCAAGTTCAGAAAATGCGGGTTAGTTTTCAGTATTTACAAATCAATTTTCAAAGGAAATTGTGGCATTGACCGGCAGGTGGTCAGATGCAATGCGCGTGAGCGGTGTGTCGACTATATTCAGACTCTCAACTCTCAAACTATGGCTGACGAAAAGGCGGTCAAGTGCTAGAACGGGATAACGTGACGGATAACTTCGAAGCTTGGCCGAGACTTCAACAAATTCTGACATCAGGAGTTTGAGAGCCGAACGCCTCTCAAGTCGCCACTCATTCATGTCTCCTATAATAATTACATGTCGCAGGGGATGAGGATCTGCAGCCGCGATGATTGCGGCGACCTGTTTCTTGCGGGATCTTCTGAAGAGACCAAGATGCACTGCAAGGAGACGAAATGATGTTTTTCCGATGCCAAAGTCCACGACAATTGCTCCGCGCGGCTCGAGGCTAGGCAAATTCAATTGTTCCACATTGTGAACGATACTATTGCGGTACAGTACCATGTTGCCATGCCATCCGTGGCTTCGCGAGTTGCGTTGAGGGCTGAAAATAGATCTGTAACCACCATTGAGGTTTAGATGGTTCAGGTCGAGCAGACCTTCGCGCTGGCCAAAGCGGGCATCAGCCTCCTGCAGAACGACAACATCGGCATCCAGTGAAAGGATCACGTTATTAATTCGCAAGGGATCAAATATGCCATCGTTTCCGACACATTTGTGAATGTTGTATGATGCAATCTTCAACTGGCATTCAACCGACCGGCCCACCACCTGCGGTAAGACGTTGGCACTGCGTCTTTTCAACTGGGCCAGAAACGACAATATTGCGCTAATCAAAAAATTGTCCTCTTGGTTGGTACAGTTGATAGATTTATTTTTATTATTCTATTCTTCTGACGGAAATAAATCGACCCCATGCAGAAGTCCATGTCATATTACTCCCGACGAGCGAAAAAAGTTCCGCCACAATATGCCTCTAGTGGAGCGTCTTGACAAATTGAATTCCAAATCAGTTATGATCTAATTCAAAATAGCTTTACTGGAGGTTAAGCTGACTAGAGGCTAATTGTGCGATAAGGGTGCGCTTTTGGTGAACAATTTGTGGTTTCACTTGGTGTGGCGATCGGTAATGTCCAAAGAATCATCGTCTTGTTCTAAGTTTTACATAGTACTGTTGCTCGTAGCACATTGCGATTGACAATGCGGCCGTGCGGCTTGCCCTAGCCTGAGGCATTGAAAGAGAAGGATACGGATGAATCTAGACGGATTGAATGGGTGGGGGTGGCTCTATTTCGCGGCGGAATGGACCATCCGCCTTGCGATGCTTGTGGTAATTCCGTTCCGCCGAACGCCGGACGCTGCGAAAAGCTGGCTTCTACTCTTTTTCTTCCTGCCACTCTTCGCACTCCCGCTCTATCTAGTCATTGGGCGTCCTGATCACGCAAGATGGAGGAAGAAACTGATTGGAAGGATTCAAGACGTCACACGTGCGTTGCGCCAAGAAGTGAACCGTTCCTCGCACTGTAAACGCCCTTTGTTGTCGGCAAATCTTCAGCCCGGAGCAGATCTTATTGCAGGGCTGGGCGATTTCCCGGCAATGACTGGAAACAAGGTCGAGCTTTTGGCCGAATATGGCATTTCCATTGACCGACTTGTACGGGACATTGAGGAATCGCAACATACTGTACATTTACTTTATTACATCTTCAGCGATGATGAGATTGGGCGGAAAATCATGTCGGCCCTGATTGCCGCCGCTCAGCGCGGGGTGAACTGCCGGGTGTTAATAGATGCGGTTGGTTCCCAAAAATGGGCGGGTTCAGTTATTTCTGTCTTGCGCGGCACTGGAGTCGAAGCCCATGAGATCATGCCGGTCGGGCTATTCCGCCGCAGAACCCGTCTCGATCTTCGGAACCACCGCAAGCTCGCTATCATCGACAGCCGGGTTGGCTTTATAGGATCGCAGAACATCGTTGCGGCGACTGCAACCTCTTCAAATCCGAACCGTGAACTGGTCGCTCGGATTGATGGCCCGCTGGCCTTAGAAATGCAATGTGTGTTTGCCGGCGATTGGTTCCTCGAAACCGAACAGAAGCCTGATAGGGCCTGGTTGGGACCCCACCGGCACCCAGGAACTGGGACGATTGGTCAGTTATTGGCCAGCGGTCCAGATCAGGGAGCGGATGCAATCACACGGCTTCTTGTGGCATTTATCCACGGAGCAAAATCACAGGTCACAATTGTTACGCCATACTTTATTCCGGATATCTCGCTTCAACTGTCACTCACCACTGCGGCACTCCGCAATGTTCAAGTCGACCTAATTGTTCCTGAGGTAGGCAATCAGTGGCTGGTGCAATTGGCGCAACGATCATATCTTCAAGATCTTCTCGAAGTCGGTGTACGCATTCATTTCTATAGAAGCGAATTTCTCCACGCCAAACATATTACTATTGATGATGAAATTGCTATTCTTGGGTCGAGCAATGTCGATATTCGTTCCTTCAAACTTAATGCTGAATTGAATGTGATTTTTTTTGATAAAGTAGTCACTGCCAACTTAACAAGTTTGCAACATAAGTACATCAGTGAAAGTAAGCAGCTTCTTGCGAATGAGTGGAATAAACGGCCAGTGGCGCTGCAATGGGCGGAAAAGCTTGCGGCACTTGTGAGCCCGCTTTTGTAGTCATTTGTGAGAATCAATTGGCGTTTGCGATTTGACCGTATTGTGGCTTGCTTTTGTGAAATGTAATCGCGCTCCATCGGCAACAAAGCTCTCGCTATCACCAATCAAGCCTCGGCTAATATCAACTTGTCGATCAATATCAATACTGTGCAACATCGGCTCTTTGGTCAAACCCTAGTTTAACTATGTGATTAGGTGGGAACCCAATTCAAATTCTTGAATTACATTAGCAAATCAGATTCAGATGCTTCTTACAAGAAGCCTATCATGGGTCTATTTGATTTAAGTGATGAAGAATGGAGTACGATTGAGCCGCATTTTCCAAAAGCAGGGCGTGGTCTGGCGCGGCGGGATGATCGTCGGACATTGAACGGCTTCTTTTATATTTTGCGAAAAGGTATTCCCTGTCGCGATTTGCCGGAACGTTATGGGTCCTGAACAACTGTCTATAATTGTTACAACAGGTGGGCCAGCGCGGCATCTGGAAAGGCATCTTTGATACATGGGCCAAGGAGCGAAAGAAAGTTTCAACTTCATCGATAGTTCTATCTTCAAGCTTCGACCTCCCCAACGGCGGGTTCAAAAAAGGGGAATTAGGAGAATCGCACGAGTAGGGTTCACCGGGCTGTGGATGAAACTGGGCGGCCATTACACTTGGAAATCAGCGCTGGAAATCTGCACGACAGCGAGATGACGGATGCGTTTCTGGATTGGCACAATGAGCTACTCGCCATTGTTGCCGATAAGGCTTATGGCAGAGGCAAGATCAGGCAGCAGATAGCTGACGAAGGTGCGCTCGCTCTGATCCCTTCGAAGAGCAATGCCAAGACTGGACTTGTGAAACACATTTCGCAGCATGATCTAAAATTGATTTCGAAGATTCTGTATGTTGAAACGGTTGATTACCCCAGTGATGGGCAGATCGTGGCCTATGCATTGAAATTTTTCAGATCAGCAGATTCAATGCGACCGCAATAGATTTTAAAATTGCGTGAAAGGCAAGTGAATATGAGACGAATTTTTTAGCAGAACACCCAGCAATGGGACGACTTGAAACCAATCAGTGCTGAAATTTTTGGTCTTGAGCGCCTTTTCCAACATGCTCGCAGTTTAGCTGAAAGTCAGGAGGTGACGGACCCGCCACTATATGGGGATAGAATTATTGACAGATGGCGCGAAAATGCGGCGGCTTTAAATATTGCAGACAGTGAAATTTGTTCTGCGGTTGCCGTGGGAAAATCAATAACGCCTGCGGCCCAATGGTTGATTGATGATTATCACCTTGTTGAAGAGCAAATTCGTCAAACATGCGCTGATTTACCTCAAGCTTTTTTTCGCCAACTAATCAAATGGGCCGCTGGTCCTTTGGCTGGACATCCGCGTATTTTGGATGGGTTTGGGCGCATGTGGCCCACACAGACAGTCGGCCTGATGCTGCGTCATTGATGGATTTTGTGGACGAATATCAATACGTTAAAGTGTTGACGATTGGTGAGCGATGGGCGGTCGCGATCAGTCTGCGGTTGATCCTTGTGAAAAATCTACGTCGGGTTTCACAACGTATGGTGGAGTCTCGCAAGGCTCGCGACGCGGCTGACGCGATCGCCGAGGAGGTTTTAACTCTTAATCGAAGTGAATCCACCATCGCTGATATATTCAAACGAATTAGAGAACCAATATGGGTTGATTCCGCACGGCGGCTGCAGGGTTTCTGCCCAGTGAGGTGGAAGCAACGACAAATGCGATGATGATGCGCAATCCTTGGAATCTCTCAGGACCAGCACAAATTGGTTTTTCCAATTTGGAAGGGCTTCAAAACTGTTGGACGGTCTGCCTATGTCAAACAGGACGGGTGCTGGAATGAATCCATGCGGTGCCATGCAAACTAAAATCACCGTCAAACAGGGTGACACCGCGGAGCTTCTCATTCTGTTGGGCGCAGATGGTGTTCTGAACGACGTAAAGAAATTTTGGACTGAAATCCTTGGTCAAGTGCACGTGAAAACTCCTGATCGTCCCTTTGATATTATGGTGAACGGTTGGCTGCTCTATCAAACCATTGCTTGTCGTATGTGGGCCCGCTCGGGCTTCTATCAGGCGAGTGGCGCATTTGGATAGCCTTCCCCTAGGGGTACTGGTGATTGGAAAGATGTCATGAACCGCGTCGGTGAAGCAGGGCAGGGCGAGAGTGTGGGGCTCAGCTGGTTTTAGTTTTCTATTGTCGACTTTGGTGGAGTTCGCACAATTATCCTTCCACTCAAATGCCTTTAGGGCCAGCCATAAAAAAGGCAGATCAATTCATCTGCCTTGAAATATAAACCCCACTTGAGAATGCTTTAAAAGCCGCCCATCCAACGATCAACTTCGGCCTGTGCTTTTTCTTTGGCATAACCATAATGGGTTTGTAGGCGGCCTTCAAGTTCCTCGCGACGGCCTTTGATGACGGTCAGATCATCATCAGTCAGTTTGCCCCACTGTTGCTTGGCTTTGCCTTGGTATTGCTTCCAATTGCCTTCAATACTATCCCAGTTCATGATGTTCTCCAATACAATCTGTCGGTCGTGCTCAATTACGCGACCTAAAGAGATAACGTGGAATGAACGACCTTGTTCCGATTTCCTAACTTCTGCGGTTCACTATCGAAAAATAGAGCTTGGCTGATTACGGCTTTCACCATGTCGGGTAGAAATGGCTTGGTAATTAAAAATGCAGGTTCAGGTTTGTCACCTGTCAAAAGTCTTTCAGGAAAAGCAGTAATAAAAATTACGGGCACTGGGAAATTAGTTAGGATTTTGTTCACAGCATCCAGACCCGAGCTGCCGTCAGCCAGTTGAATATCAGAAAGTATCAATTTGGGTCGCTTGGCAGAGGCCATATGTAAAGCTTCTTTTTCGGTACGGGCGATGCCAACCACGTTATGCCCTAAGCTTTCCAAAATGCTTTCCAAATCCATGGCGATGATCGGTTCATCTTCGATGATCATTACGTCAGTTGCTACTTGCTTCACAATTGTTTCTGAGGCTTCCTTAAGCAGAGCCAAAGTCTGCGCCGATGATGTGCCGAGAATGATGCCCACTTCATCTTGGGTAAAGCCTTCAACAGCCATTAGTAGAAAGGCCTCGCGCGCTTTGGGGGCGATATTGGAAAGTTGGCGTTGTGCCGTCGCTTCCCATTCTTGACCAGTTTCCGTTTTCCGCAAATTGATGGATATTGACTCCCAAAGGTTACAATAAGCGCGGTAGAGCGCTGTACGCGGGCTAATCTCACGTTCAAATTGCGAGGTATCGGCAATTAGAGCCTCCAACAAAGCAACCACATAGGCATCTCCGCTGGTCTGGCTTCCTGTCAATGCGCGGGAGAACCGGCGCAAATAAGGCAAATTTGGCGCAATCGTTGCTGCAATATTCATTTAATTCCCCACAAACCTAGCATTTGGCGGCGTTATGCCACCAAACATACCACCCATAACGATAGAGGTGAGATAAAGTTCCATGCTTGAAAATAAATAATTTAAAGTTGGAACTTTCCTTCGGTTTTAATATTGTATGGAATATCTTGATCAAACAAGCTGCCTTTAAAAGGAGTTTGTTGATTTGGACGAGCTAACACCCAAGGTGACCCATGGTTGATAAAACAAAGAATGGCAGCGCTCATCATTCGAGCAAAAAGAAAGACAGTATGCAACAATCAGTGGCCAAACCCGAAATATCCGATCTTATAGGTGAGCGACTACGCAGTTTTTATGATGATGTGGCAAAACAGCCCGTACCAGATCGATTCCTTGATCTGTTAAATCAGCTGCAAGCTGCCAGTGCAACAGATAAAAAGTCTTGACCCAATGGGTATCTCAAACCAATTTCGCGATGATTTGTTGGCAGCGATCCCAAGCTTGCGGGCCTTTGGCCTTTCTCTCACGGCACGCGGAGATAGGGCCGATGATCTCGTTCAGGAAACACTGATGAAGGCGTGGAAGTATCATGAAAGCTTTACCGCTGGCACCAATATGAAGGCTTGGCTTTACACAATTTTACGTAATGAATTTTATACACAATTGCGTAAACGTAAACGCGAAGTTGAAGACGCCGACGGTGTCTACTCAAACAAGGTAGCAGTTCATGCTGAGCAAGAGAGCCATCTTGATATGGCAGATTTTACGATGGCTCTAGCCAAGCTCCCGGAAGATCAACGCGAAGCGATTGTTCTCGTTGGGGCATCAGGGTTTTCGTATGAAGAGGCTGCAGAAATTTGTAGTTGTGCGGTGGGCACAATTAAAAGCCGCGTAAATCGCGCTAGAATCCGATTGACAGAATTATTGAAAATTAACCCACATGCAAAGAGCGGTGGTGAATCTGAACAACAAATTCAACGCCGTACTTAAATTTTGTGGGAACAAATTAGTTGTAGCCACGTTTCCGCTTGCATCAATATATAATTGAAGTGTTTAGGGAGATCATAATGATCAGCACAATTTTAATCATATTACTTATTTTGTTTTTGATTGGTGCGTTGCCGAATTGGAGCCACAGCAGCAGCTGGGGTTATGGCCCTTCAGGTGGCTTGGGTTTAGTGTTAATAATCGTAATTATATTGTGGCTGATGGGTAAGATTTAACGCCAAGGCCATCGGTTAATGACTCCGCTTGAACAGCACCGAGAAAGTATCGCAAAAAGTGCAAATCAATCGCGGGTGGCACTCCAAGGCTTGTTTTTTATTGCTATCATTGCGGCGCTGTATTTCGCCCGCGATTTTCTTTTGCCTGTTGTATTGGCCCTTTTCATTGCGCTCACATTGCGACCAGCAATTCGGGTTTTGGAAAAATACTTGGTGCCACCATGGTTAGCGGCAACGGTTTTTGTGTTGGTATTGATCAGTGCGGGCGCATTGGCGATTTACCTTCTAAGCGCACCACTGTCGAATTGGATTGACCAAGCGCCACAGCTTCAAGAGAAATTTGCCAGCAAGTTTTCATGGGTTGGTGATATTTTGAAGAAATTTTCAAATCTGACCGATCAAATTCAAAATGCTTCAACACCTGCGCTAGGCAATCCCGTCCAGGAAGTTGTCGTGAAAGAGCATTCATTTCCCGGACTGTTGGTGGCGATGACTGGTTACCCCATTCAATTCGCAGTTACACTGGCTGCCACTTTGGTTATTGCGGTTTTTCTATTGGCGTCCGGAGATTTGTTTTATCAAAAACTGGTCCGTATTATGCCAAACTTATCAGCCAGGAAACGAGCCCTTCACATCGTCTACGACATAGAATCCGCTGTCTCTACCTATGTGCTTACTTTAAGCTGCATCAATGCAGGTCTTGGTCTATTGATTGCTATAAGCTTTCACTTCATCGGAATGCCATCTCCCCATTTATGGGGCGTTTTGATCTTCATTTTCAATTTCGTTCCTTATGTGGGAACTTTGGCCGGCATAATCTTGGCTGGCTTTATTGCGGTCGTGTCGTTCGACTCTATCGGTTACGCGATGCTCGTTCCTTTGTCTTATGCCGGTTGGTCACTTTTGGAATCTGAAATTTTTCGACCACAAATATTTGGCCGCCGCTTTGAAATGAATGCCGTTGCCATACTTCTGTTTTTGGCATTTTGGTCGTGGCTTTGGGGCATTGCGGGTGCAGCAATTGCAGTGCCGGCACTTGTCACCCTGAAGATATTTTGTAACCACATGGAAAGCCTGTCGGGCCTCGGTGAGTTCTTATCTTCGCGTCATACTGACAAAGTGGACTTATCTTAATTAATTTCTTCACCTTTAATACGGCGAAATATCAGTCCTTTGGAACGTGATTTTCGCGTCAAAAAATAACGTGCAGTTATGAGGAGAAGTATTGTCAACGAGAGGAGGACGATGCCAACAATGAGGCCAGCAATAACGTGGCCATGCACGTATGTTGCAATGGCGCCAATCATGGTTTGTGCCAACGTAAACACCGCCGCGATGAGGATTGCAAAGCTTGTAAAGAAGAGAGCCAAAGCAATGATGTAATTTCGCATCACGACTTTGGCATCTGAACGGGTCAATTCGATTTCAGCTTGCGACCATTGAAACGCATCTTGAAGGAGTTGTTTCACTAACCCCAAAATCTGTTGTCTCTTAGGCATGAGCTTGAGCGGTTCCGTTGGCTTTGCGCCGGGACTTAACCGCAGGTTTAGTGATCTTAGCTCTAGGCCTTGGGTTTTTAACAACTGCTTTTATGACGGTGGGCTCAGCACGCATAAACCGCGTTAACATGGCGCCAACAGCAACCACCGAAATTAAAGCCGTGACCGGATGCTTGCGTGCAAAGCTACCTACATCATCAATCATATGCTTCACATCAGTGTGGACGGCATAATCAGATATATTACCAAAACTTTCTCTCGCTCCCGAAAGTTGAGCGCTTAAATCTGGCAACTCTACCTTGCTATGAACAAAGTTGCCTGCCGTTTCTGCGGTTGATTGAATTTTGTTCGCTGCAATTGTCTTGCCTAGTTTGGCAAAGCTGCCGGCCAGCATCAATAAGTCTTCAAAAATTTGATATGTACTACGCTGCGTTGTTTTTTTCATGGCTCTATCCTTTCAAAATCTGAGCTGTGCTATTAAACGGGATATGCGGCAGGAAGTTCCATTGCTCACAGAATTATATTCTTTGCTCTTTTCAGTAATTGGGCCAGCTTGAGCTCGCTTCTTTCAGCAGTTGGTTGAAAGGATGGAATGGAAAGTACCGAGGACGGTCATGCATTAGCTTATGCTGTGGTAGACACTGTGCGAGATTCCTTGCTGGTGCTCGATGGCGAGCTAAACGTTAATGCCGCCAGCAGCTCATTCTACTCAACATTCACAACACAGCAGACGAAACTGTCGGTCGTCGTGTTTAAGATCTTGGCGATGGAGAATACAACTCCACTGCTGGCCATTGAGCACGTGACGGTGAGGCGCGATGCGGAACGGCTTCTTAAAACTCTGAGCGATCAGAAAGATACTTTGCTTGCGAAGATGAGCCACCGCGTGGCCAATAGTTTGCAAATTATCGCCGGCAATCTTCTTCTTAAAGCCCGCTGCGTGCAATCGGCCGAAACTCGTGGCCATCTTGAAGATGCGCATCGCCGCATGATGTCTGTCGCGGCATTGCGGCAACAACTCAAAGCCACAGGCACTGGCGAGAATAACGATGTGTGTGATTAACTCACCATGCTTTGCGAAACTTTGGCGGGCTCCCTGATCGGTGAAAAACAGTCCATCACATTGAATGTGGTCGCAAACCGGGCTGAAGTGCTCTCCGATTGGGCGGTAAGTTTCGGACTGATTGTAACTGAGCTGGTGATTAAAGCTCTCAAATATGCATTTTCTGCCAATGTTTCATCTGGCCATATTGCCGTCACTTATGAGGTGACAGGGGAAGAGTGGGTTATGGCAATTGTTGACAACGGCGGCGGTATGCCTGTTGCCCCTGACGAAAACAATGGGATTGGGCACGGCAATTGTTAAAGCATTGGCCCAGGCACGGCACAAAGTATGATCGCCTAATTCCACTTCATTAACCGTATTCCAGTGAAGTCGGAACAATCGACTTCAACCAGAGTTTTGTTGTTTGTTCGCTGTACAAAATGCGAACGGGAGAAATTGAAATCGAAACGCCCGTCCTTCACGATCTCGAAAGTGCAAAAGCGGCTTTGCATATTGCAAATGAGCGCTTGGCCATCGCGGCGTCAATTTCCCAGGAGGCGCTTTTTAGTGTGGCACCCGACGGTCAAATTGCCAGCTGGAATCGCGCCGCCGAACGTCTTTTTGGATATGGGGCCTCTGATGCAATCGGCCAAAACATTGCCATGCTGCTTGTTCCAGAAAGCCAAACCGAACAATTGGAATTTCTAGCGCGGGCTTGCGCTGGCGAAACTTTGGGGCCGGAAGACACAAAACGTCTGCGTAAAGATGGAACGCTGATTGATGTCGCTTTTTCGGCAGCTCCTATCAAATCTATCAGTGGTTCAATTTTTATTGTAGAGATCGCAATACAAGACATTAGCCGCCGCAAAGAATGGGAAGTTCGACAAAAGTCAATGACACGGGAATTGGCTCACCGCGTCAACAATTCATTTGCGATTTTACAATCGATTTTACACTCAACATTAAAAACCTCCCCAGAACTAAAAGATTTTGCCAAGGTTTTTTCAAGCAGGCTGCACAGCTTGGCCTCAGCGCAAGACGTTTTAATGGCCAATGATTGGCGAGGCATTGAACTGGGGGCGTTGGCGCGGCATCAACTTGCTTCATATGACAAATTGGATAACGTTAAGTTGTTCATCACTGGTCCTGAAGTCTATCTCGCACCTCAATATGCAACACCGTTCGGATTGATCTTCAATGAATTGGCTGCCAATGCACGTGAACATGGCGCGTGGTCAAAGCCTTCAGG
>JANMWK010000044.1:0-1784 GCA_031393975.1 Hyphomicrobiales bacterium | reverse complement strand
AAAAGGACTTGAGTTTGGCTTGTTTGCTTAAGACTTCACAGGCTTGGCCAGCAGTCAGTTTCTAATCAATTGGTTCTCTTCACGATCCTATTTATCAAGTCACCGGATACGGGATCACCTTCGTTGTATAGGCTGTTGTAGCAACACTTTGGGGACCTAAAGCCTGGCCAGAAAGACTGCGCCTTCAGTGGTGCTATAGCAGCCGTTTCTGGATAGCTACTCCGACGGGATTTCTATCATCACCTCATTGCGTCGCAAGAAAGGCAGCGTCCATGGTGGGTTATAGAAGGCGTAACTGGGTGGCGACAGCGCGTTCAGGTTCTTGCCTGTGATGAAATTATTTAATTCGTCCGTGTGATTCCTTAGGCTTGCTTCGCCGGCCATCCCGGAAAAGCGGATCACCGCAAAGCGCTTGCCGGGCATTTCGACCAACTTCACAACATCATTGTTCGGTTTCGGTAACGTGGCCATTGTATAGCTTGTTGGCATAACAAAACGCACTTTCCACTGCCCCCGATCGCCTTCCTGCGTGACAGGTGTGAATACGCATCGAACAATGACCCCACATCTAATGTTGGCTAATACGTTTTAAATATTCGGTAATATTTGTTTTGTGCGGGGTCTCATTTCGCGTCCAACATTGACCCCTTAAATTGGTCAACAGTTCCGCAAAAACAATCGATTAGATCGTTTTGAGAAGGGGGTCATTCTTGGATGCAATTTTACACTTTAGTATTTCGTTGGAACTTTTCTGGCGTTGGAAAGTTATTCAAATACCCGAAATCGTTAAAAGAGGAGATCGCCGTGGGTCGAGGTATTTTATTGTGGATGCTGGGAGTGCCTATTCCCATAATCATTTTGCTCGCTTTATTTTTTCACCACTGATTATTTAACGCGAGTCAATTCGCGTCACAGTGGCCCCATATAATCAAACAAATGCAGAAATAGGAGAATTGGAAAATGAATGGGATAATATATTTGGTAGGCTTGGTCGTTGTCGTTATGGCCATTCTTTCCTTTTTAGGTCTTCATTGAGGTGCTGTGATGACATATGAATCGCAAAAATTATCTTCCTCAGAAAAATCTATATCCCAAGAAACTGGCTCTTATCTTGATTGGGGTTCGGTCATTGGTGGGATTGTCTTGGCTTCAGCAATCTCGATCGTAATGTTGGCCTTTGGTTCAGCTATCGGTCTTTCGTTTTCCAGCGCATCAGTTTCTGCGAAAGGTTTTGCGATTGGCGCAGGGATAGGCGCAGCTCTTTGGTTTATATGGGTTCAAGTCTCAAGCTTCATGGCGGGCGCTTATTTAACAGGTCGGTTGAGGAAAAGAAAACATGATTCCACGGAGCACGAGGTTGAAGTGCGTGATGGATCGCACGGTCTGCTGGTTTGGGCCGGTGGTGTTTTGATTGGTTCATACATTGCACTGAGTGGTGCATCTTCGGTGGTGAACTCGATTGGTAACATCGCAAAAACAGCAACGATGTCAACTTCGTCGATGGCGAATTCTTCTCCTTCCAGCGCCATGCAATATTATACAGATGTGCTTCTGCGCAGCCCAGGGAATGGCAGCTCTATGCCCGCTCGCGCCGACAGAACAATGGTAGTCAGCGAGATTAACACCATCTTGGCGAAAGCCGCGCTGCCCACCACCAGCTCGACTCCTAACGCTGATGACAAAACTTATTTGGCTCAGATGGTGTCTCAACAAACAGGTGTGCCTGCGGATGTTGCCAACACGAGGGTGAATGACACATATGCAAGCATTGAATCGACAAAAGC
>JANMWK010000042.1:0-11733 GCA_031393975.1 Hyphomicrobiales bacterium | reverse complement strand
CACCCCAGCGCCAATGGTACTTCGTCTTAAGACGCGGAAGAGTAGGTCGCTGCCAGGCCTGCGAAAGACAGATAAACGAATTCTTTTGAATTCGTCTAAATCCCTTCATACGATGAAACAGACACACAAATCCGCCGCTCCCGAAATGGACGGCGGATTTTGTCGTTCTGGCGAGTGTGTTACTCATACCGATGCCACCCATTCGCCATCTGTCATTCCCGCACGTGTTGCGGGAACCCATCGTGCCAACCAACTCACCATTGGATTATGGTGCTCCAAGGGTTGCTGGAATAGTTCCCGCGATTGCTAGGGAGGCGGTAGGTTCAATTTGAACATAAAACACAATCCCAATATTTTGCCGATGTCTGGGATGCTATTATGGTTACGCCCGAAAAGGCTGCGGCCATGATGATGCACACAGATTTACTCATCACACCCACCGACGATGCAAGAGCGTGGAAGCTCACTCAGGCCGCCGCTGCAAAACAGTTGGACATTGGAAAACTGGTGCTGCTTAGGTGACTCGAACACCTGACCCCCGCATTACGAATGCGGTGCTCTACCAACTGAGCTAAAGCAGCAACTTAGAAGTCGAATAAACCGTTTCGATATTCAATTCAACAACCCTCATTCGATTCCAGGATCATCAGGCGCTCGGAATTGTTCGACGGCTTTAGGTTCGGTTGCCAGCAAAGGTGTCTCGGCTGGGGCAGCAACCTGCCACTGTGCGTTCGATGTATATTCAAAGGGCGGCTTCCATTCACAGGAAACAATCTCCCCAGTCACAGGAGATACTGGCGTCCACCGCGTGGAGGCCACCCCGTCAGAGACCCAAACCGGATCCCGCGGCGCATGGAGTGCCCGTGCCAACCATTCGCGGGCGCGGCCTTTATCATCAGCGGCTTCTTCTATTTCGGCCATCAAACCGCACAGGCGGGCTTGTGGTTTATCCTCGATAAAAGGTTCTAATGTGGCCCGCGCTACATCCCAACGCTTCGCATTGATTGCAACTCGAGCCAAAGAATAAGCAGCTTCGATACTTTCACCAGGCTTACCTACAAGATCGCGCACGCGTTCGAAGCGTTGTTCGGGGTCATCGCCCAGTTTGCTATTGGCCATCACGTCAGCCAGTTGCGCGTGGGGGTTTAAAGC
Organism: Hyphomicrobiales bacterium; assembly: GCA_031393975.1. GTDB lineage: Bacteria > Pseudomonadota > Alphaproteobacteria > Rhizobiales > Aestuariivirgaceae > Aestuariivirga. Next base: position 10,581 of record JANMWK010000042.1, on the reverse strand, counting down.
CCAAGTGCTACGCAATATTTTATTGGCTTTGCGCTGGTTGTTATCGGCAAGTGTGCAGCGCGCCGCAACCAGAGCTGCGGGCACTAAGCTCGCATCCAAACTATGGGCCTGAACAGCTAAACTCAACGCCCGAATGCGATTGCTTTCTTCTTCCGCTAGAGCCTGCGCGGTTAAGAGAGCGGCTTGTTTTTTGACAGCTTCATTACGCGGCAACATTCCAAATTTGGCTTGATTTGCTATGGTGGCCGCAGCCGCCGCCCAATCTCTAGCTGCCGTTTGAACTTGCAAAATAGCCGTTGACGCCCATGGAAGCCTTGGGTTTTTGGCCAAAGCCCGATCTGCAATGTGGCGCGCGGCAGCCCAATCACCCGATTGCTTTGCTTCAGCAAAAAGCCCGCGCAAACCCAAAAGTTCCGTTTCAGGGGCTTTGGTCATATCTTCAAAGGCGCGCTTCACGCCGGCACGATCACCTTTTAATTGCGCAGCTTGCGCAATGAGCAATGTGATCAAGGGTTCATGCTTGAGAGTTTCGCCCGCAATGTTGGCATGACGTGCGGCAGCATGTGCATCGCCAGCCCCTGCCGCTATGATGCCCCGCGATAATGAATCATAGGCTTTACGATGTTTGCGAAAGCGCAAACTTTCACGCAAAGCCGTGGGGCTGCGCCAAATGCGATGAGTGATCCGCCACATGAAATAGAACACAACAAGCGCCGTTGCGAGGGCGACCACGCCCACCAAAACCGACATATGAATATCGCGGCCCAACCATTGGATGGTAATATTGCCTGGCCTGTCCGCAAGCCAAGCAAATCCAATAGCCGCGAGAATGAGAAGAGCAAAACGCCAGAGCAACTTAATCATGCGCCTCAGCCCTTCGCCGCAATTTCACGCACCACGGCGGCTGAAGCCTTTTCCATGGCTTGTTCTAAGGCCAATCGTGCAGCGGCCTTGTCATGCCATTTTTGCAAATCAACAGGTAGCGCACCTTCGGCTTGTTCAAGGGTGAGAATAGATTTTTTCAAATCACCTTGGTCGGCAAATGCGGCGCATTGCGTGGCTAGCTGTTGCCAATCAGCAACGCCTGACTCTTTGATTGTAATAAGGCCGGACATCATCGTCACTGCCGATCCCCACCAGCTGCCATCTTGCGCAGCAGGTGCTACTCCAGATTTTGGCAACGAGGGAATGATGGCTTTTAGTTCAGCACTGAGGCCTTGTGCATTGGGCAGGCCTAGCGACGCTTGCGCTGTGAGCACATCTAACCCTTCAGCAGCGGGCACTATGCGCGCGATGCGCCCGACTTCATCGGCAAACGGCGCACCTTGAGCCACTTTGGCTTTAAGATCGGACAATGATTGCGACAAAATTACTGTATCTGCTTTGGCGGTTCCCCCCGCAGCCTTTAAGCCCGCCACATCTTTTTCAAGCGTATCAACCCGTGAGGCGAGGGCTGGTAAATCTCCGCCAGTTGTTGTTTGCGGAGGTCCCCCTGTAGTAATTTTAGATTTCAGATCATCAACGGTTGCAATGGCGACGGCCAGAGATTTTTCTAAAGTCGCCATACTATTTTTGGTGCTGACAGAGTCTTGCTTCAAAACGCCGGATTGCTTTTTTGCCTCTGCGGCAGCACTGAGCGCTGCACCCAACTGAGATTTAATTTCATCGCTGAAACCAACAACAGCATCCAGTTTTCCACCCAGCGTTTTGGTTGTCGCCTCAAGCGCATCAACCCGCGCCATGATGGCTTGGTTTTGATCGGATGGCAAATAACTTGAAAGAAATTCACGGTAAAGCCAGCCACCCCCCACCGCGCTGGCCACGACCAACAACGCGGCAACGCCTATTTTGGCGCGATTGCGCGAGGGTTTGCTCGAAGCCACTTTTTCATCCGGCTTATGTTCAACAATGTCTTCCGAGGAAATGTCGATAATGTCGGTTTGGTCTTCAATGTCACTCATAGTCATGTCACCTATTCCGCTTTGCAGTTTTATTCAAGCGCCGCGAGAATGGACGCTTCTGTTGGAAATTTCGCAACAATTTTAGGCCAGCTTTTTGGCAGAGCCGTGGCTATATTTGCGGAAAGGCAATAATGAGTAATTTTTTCCGCAGCATTTTGCAGGTCTAACCGCATAATTTCGGCCTGCCAAATCTTGGCACTGCGCGGTGAATAAAGCATCACTGCGTCAGACTGTCCGATTTTATTTTCATCATTTGATAGGTTCGAAGGCAAAGCATCATAAGTGATAACGCGGTCGACCATGAACCCTGCCAATGTCAATTTACCTTCGAGGTCGCCTGAAGTTTCAGAGCCAGAAATGTAGAGAAGCGGCCCCAGATGTGGATCACAATTGCGGGTTATATAGTAAACTATCCCCTCCACATCACCGCCTTGCGCAGATACGTTGCGAAATCCGGCCTTTAATGCCGCATCTAAAGATTGCGGCCCAACAGCGATTACAGGGTAATTTTCCAATCCTGCGATGCTGCCTAGGGAACGCACACCATTTGCGCTGGTAAAACAAATGGCTTGATAATTCTTTTTTGGAAGACTGACAGCCGGACGCACAACAATGCTAATCAACGGCATCATAAAAACATAATGGCCCATAGCCTCTAGTCTTTTTGCCAATGACTTGGAGTCATTTTCAGGCCGCGTGATGATAATATTCATCAATATGCAATCAACTTGCCGCCCCTGGCTTTCACGTCCTCGCCTGCCTCATGGCCCATGGCCGCCGCATCTGACAAGCTGCCAGAACGGGAGACTGTAAAGACATGTTTGCCGTCTAGCGTCAGCGCTTCTCCCATAAATTTCAAAATTCCATTTTCAATGATCGCATGGCCAGCAATCGGTGTACGGCAAGACCCATCAAGAGCGGCCATAAAGGCGCGTTCACATGTGACCGCTATTGCTGACTGCGTATGATTGAGCGGCATGAGAAAATTGCGGGTGGCCTCATCACGACTATTAATTTGAATCCCGATTGCACCTTGCGCCACTGCGGGCAACATTTCAGACATCGGCATGATGGATGTAATTTTATCGGCAAGACCCAAGCGGTTAAGTCCTGCACAAGCCAAAAATGTTGCATGCGCAATGCCGTCTTTAAGTTTCTTCAATCGTGTCTCAACATTGCCCCTGAATTGGGCCGGTACAAGATCAGGCCGCACCCGCAAGGCTTGTGCCGTGCGCCGAACCGATGATGAACCAAGAATCGCACTTTGCGGCAAGCCCATTAGATTGGGCGCTACAAAGCTGATAAACGCATCACGTGCATCTTCGCGTGGCAATATTGCCGCAATGTCGAGGCCTTCTGACATTTTAGCGGGCATATCTTTGAGTGAATGCACTGCCAATTCAATGGCACCAGCCCACAGCGCTTCTTCTAATTCTTTTGTAAAAAGTCCTTTGCCGCCCATCTCATTCAAAGGCCGATCACGAATTTGATCCCCTGTAGTGGTGAAAGTGAGAATTTCGATTTGATCTTGCGCCAGACCATGCGCTACTATCAAACGATCACGCGTTTCATGGGCCTGCACAAGAGCGAGGGGAGAACCCCGTGTTCCAATCCGAATTTTAGTCATTTGCCAAGTTTAGGCTGTCGATGCTACAGCGGCAACCCTTGAGATAATTTCCACGTTGGACCGATGGCCGCAGCACCGACATATATACTTGGCATAGAAACCTCCTGTGACGAAACTGCAGCAGCGGTGGTGCGCCGTCATGACGATGGGAGAGGTGAGTTGTTGAGCAACGTGGTGTTGTCTCAACTCAAAGATCACGCCCCTTTTGGCGGCGTGGTTCCGGAAATCGCAGCCCGGGCTCATGTCACCCATCTTGATCGCCTCATCGGACAGGCCATGCGTGAGGCAGGCCTGCAATTTGTTCAACTCAGCGCTGTTGCTGCAACCGCAGGGCCAGGCCTGCTGGGCGGCTTGATCGTTGGTTTAACGGCTGGCAAAGCCATAGCGATGGCGCATGACATTCCATTTCTGGCTATCAATCACTTGGAAGGCCATGCTTTGACACCGCGCCTCATGGCAAAATGTGAGTTTCCTTATTTGCTGCTACTCATATCAGGCGGACATACGCAGTTTCATATGGTATCGGGTGTGGGAAATTATAAGCGTCTTGGCACAACAATTGATGATGCGTTAGGTGAAGCCTTCGACAAGACAGCCAAACTGTTGGGCCTCGGCTATCCCGGTGGGCCCCGCGTGGAAGCCTATGCCAAACGCGGAAACGCTAAACGCTTTAATTTTCCGCGTCCTTTGAAAGGCCGTGATGATTGTAATTTTTCATTTTCCGGCCTCAAAACGGCCGTGCGTGAGACCGTGCAATCCCTTGGTGAGTTATCAGATGCAGACGTAGCCGACGTCTGCGCCAGTTTTGAGTTGGCCGTGGCTGAAACTTTAGAAGATCGATTGAATCGTGCCTTTGCAGCATTTCGTGCAGCCCATCCTGATGGTGAAAATCCTGCTCTGGTGGTTGCAGGCGGGGTGGCGGCCAATGTCCGCTTGCGCAAGGTTTTTGAGACTTGCGCGACCAAAAATGGATTTATTTTAAACGTGCCCCCATTTCATCTGTGTACGGACAATGCCGCAATGATTGCCTGGGCCGGGGCTGAAAGACTAGCTTTGGGTCACAGCGACGACATTGATTTTGCCGCCCGCCCGCGGTGGCCACTCGATACGGTTTCAGCCTCGGTCTATGGTTCTGGTCGCTTAGGAGCAAAGGCATGAAAATTACCGTGATGGGTGATGGCGCTTGGGGAAAAACCTTGGCTTTTGTAGCAAACAGAGCGGGCCACGATGTTTCTGTCTGGTCGCGCCGTAACCCGGTTACAATGGAATCTGATGCCTGCATATTAGCTGTGCCCGCCCAAGCGCTGCGCGATGTTCTGCCAAATGTGCAATCACCCGTCATTATTTCTGCTGCTAAGGGCATTGAACGTGACACCGGTTTGACAATGGCTGAAATCGCTAAAAAGCTGAAACCCAACGCCGAGTTTTATGCACTGTCCGGCCCCAGTTTTGCAACCGATGTTTTGGCGGGATTGCCCACAGCTGTGACGCTGGCGGGGCCAAATCTAATCGACGCTACAAAATGGGCAGCCGCATTGTCGCTCCCCACCTTCCGCATCTATGCCTCCGATGATGTGACTGGTGTCGAGATCGGTGGCGCTCTTAAAAACGTTTTAGCCATAGCCTGCGGCATATCGGATGGCAAAGGGCTTGGTGAAAGTGCGCGCGCGAGTTTAATTACCCGCGGCTTTGCGGAGCTCTCCCGATATGCCCGAAAAATGGGAGCAAAGCCTGAAACATTAATTGGCCTTTCAGGCCTTGGCGATTTGCTGCTAACCTGTTCCAGCACCAAGTCTCGCAATTACACTTTTGGTTTGGCCATCGGTCGTGGGGCTGGCGCCGAACAAGCCCTGCGTAATTCTCTGGGCGTTGTGGAGGGTGCACACACTGCCTCTATTGCCGTCAAACTTGCCCATCAGCATGGCGTGGACATGCCAATTATCAATGCAGTTCATGCCATTATTGACGGCGGCTCTAATCCAGCAGAAGAGATTGCTAAATTACTGGCGCGCCCCGTCAGTGTTGAATTTAAGTAGGAGATAAAAATGCTTTTCGTTTTGCTGTGTACGGATAAACCGGGTAGCCTAGATTTACGCTTGAATGTGCGGTCCGACCATCTGGCTTATCTAAGCAGTTTGAACAGCAAGTTGAAAGCTGCCGGACCTTTTCTCGATGAAGCTGGAAACCCATGCGGCAGTCTGGTGATTATCGAAGCTGCGAATCGAGTTGAAGCTGAAGCGATGGCAGCGCAAGATCCCTATGCAATAGCCGGTTTATTTGCATCGGTTGAAATTAAACCTTGGAAATGGGCATTGAAAAATCCGGAGGCCGCATAATGGCCTATTGGCTTTTTAAGTCGGAGCCGGATGTTTTTTCTTTCTCGCAATTGATGGAGAAAGGAGCCAAGGGTGAAGAGTGGACCGGAATCCGCAATTATCAAGCCCGCAATAATATGCGGCTCATGAAGCTGAGCGACAAAGGTTTTTTCTATCATTCTAACATCGGCAAAGCCGTGGTGGGCGTTGTTGAGGTGTGCAAACTCGTCCATCCCGATTCAACAGCAGATAAACTAGCATGGGAATGCGTCGATGTTCGCGGCCTGGTTGCCATGCCGCGTGAGATCACCTTGGATGAAATCAAAACCGATGCGCGCTTGAGCGAAATGGTTTTGGTCAAAAATTCACGCCTTTCGGTGCAGCCTGTATTGCCAGAAGAATGGAAAATCATTTGTGATCTAGGTGGCCTCAAACTACCGCCAAAGCTCGCGTGAATCACAGCCGGTTTATCCGCGAGAACACCAGCATTCTTACACCGCCCTTGGTGCCGGAAATTCGTTTACATCTCGCACACGAGGCCTTGCCGATTTGGCAAAAGACTGAGGATGAACTTGGTGAAATCGGCTTGCCACCACCCTTTTGGGCCTTTGCTTGGGCCGGGGGCCAAGCGTTAGCCCGCTATATTTTGGACAACCCAGAACTAGTTCGCGGAAAGCACATTATCGATATTGCTTCAGGTTCTGGTCTTGTGGCAATCGCTGCCATGAAGGCGGGTGCAGCATCGGTGCTCGCCGCTGATATTGATCATTTTGCAGTGGCTGCGATAGCAATAAACGCTGAATTGAACCACGTTCAATTAGGCATAACTTCGGTTGATTTATTAAAGGCCGCTCCACCTCTTGTTGATATCTTACTGGTGGGTGATTTGTTTTATGAAAAAACCACCGCCGAGCGCTGTCTCTTATGGTTGCGACAATCTGACGGCGCAAATATTCTAATCGGTGACCCGGGCCGAAGATACCTTCCAAAATCGGTGCTTACAAAAATCGTCGAATATTCCGTGCCCGTATCGCGTGATTTGGAAGATGCAGAAATCAAAAAATCTGCCGTCTGGAAGCTGGACTAAATCGGGTGCGACTCAGGATTAACCGCCGCTACCGCTTCATCGCTATGGCCCGTATTGTTGAAATAAAGTGCCACCATCAAAACCGCCAACGAAAGCCACAGCCACACATCCGTGCCGCCACCAAAGAATATCGCTCCGATCATCACAGCCGCGGGCGTTGATACATAGGTGGCCTGCACAGTGTAAACTGCACCTTTCTGGGTAATGAGAGTGAAATAAACCACACGCTCAACAACCCACATCATTGTAACCGCCACCAAAATCCAATGGTCGAGAAGGCTGGGGCTGGTTGATCCAATCGGTTGATAAAAATAAAGGAATGGCAAAACAGTTAAACCAGACCATAGACTTTCGAAAGCTCCGGCTTGAATAGTGTCAGCCCCATTTGGCCAAGCCCGCGCCGCAAAGGTGTTGTAGGCGCAATAGAGCAGAGGAATTGAAATAGAAGCAATCAGCGGCCAAGACACGCTGCCGGTCAATGTGCCTTGACGCGATAAAATCAATATCAGTGTGGAAACAAAGCCAAAGAAGATAGCCAGCAATTTTCGGGGTGATGAACTTTCATGTTTCGTCACCATGGCAAGCAAATAATTGAAAAACGGCGACATGGTGATGATAATTGCAAGCTCTGTGGGTGGCACAAAACCAGCGAGATAAAGATTAAGCCCAAACGGAATATTCATCAGCAACGCACAACCCAAGCCGTAATAGACCAGTCGCTTGTCGAAATTGCGCAGGCCAGTGCGGTAGAGGGCCATGCAAAACATGATCAAACCCACTCCAATTCCTGTATAAAAAATCGTGTGGGTGATCGGCATAGCGATGCTACTCAGGTGTTTGTAAACACTGGGTGAGACGCCCCAGAACAGTCCGAGCAACATGAAATACAAAAAATGATTGGGCGTTTTCATCACAAGAGGCTTTTTAAAAATAATATTTGTACGCTATAGTAAGATCGGCAGGTAGGTTTGTAAAAACACACCACCTCGGGAGATAATTGCGCCATGTCTGATAAAATCTATGCTGTGCCTGCTGCCTGGAAAAAGAAAGCCTATTTTGATGAGACCTCTTACAATAAGTCCTATGCAGAATCCGTGAAGGATCCGTCCAAGTTTTGGGGCAAGCAGGCCAAGCGTTTGGATTGGATTAAAGCACCAACGAAAATTAAAAATACCAGTTTCGCATATCCGAATGTTTCGATTAAATGGTATGAAGATGGCGTTCTGAACGTTTCCGCAAACTGTATTGATCGGCATTTGAAAAAGCGGGCCAACCAAACTGCCATCATTTGGGAAGGCGACAACCCCTATGATGATAAGAAAATCACTTACCGCGAACTTTATGAACACGTCTGTCGCCTCGCCAATGTGATGAGAAAACATGGTGTAAAAAAGGGTGATCGTGTCACAATCTACATGCCGATGATCCCCGAAGCGGGCTATGCCATGTTGGCTTGCGCACGCATTGGCGCGGTGCATTCGGTGGTGTTTGGTGGCTTCTCTCCTGAATCCCTCGCTGGCCGCATTAATGACTGTAATTCAAAATTTGTGATCACTGCTGATGAAGGTTTGCGAGGCGGTAAAAAAATTCCGCTTAAGGCCAATACTGATGATGCTTTGAAGCGCTGCACTGGAGATGAAAAAGTTTTGGTGGTGCGCCGTACGGGTGCAGCCGTAGCCTTTGATCCAGCGCGGGACCTTTGGTATCATGACGAAGTGCAAAAAGTTTCGGCTGAATGCAAGCCAGAAAAAATGAAAGCGGAAGACCCACTATTTATTTTGTACACCTCAGGCTCCACCGGAAAACCTAAAGGGGTTCTGCACACGACAGGCGGCTATCTGGTTTACGCATCCATGACTCATCAATATGTGTTCGATTATCACGATGGTGATGTTTATTGGTGCACGGCAGATGTGGGTTGGGTGACGGGCCACAGCTATATTTTATATGGCCCGCTCGCTAATGGTGCTACCACATTGATGTTTGAAGGTGTGCCGAACTATCCTAACACCTCGCGATTCTGGGAGGTGATAGATAAGCACAAGGTCAACATTTTTTACACAGCGCCGACAGCTCTTCGGGCCTTGATGCAACAGGGTGATGACCCTGTGAAAAGAACCTCACGCAAATCATTACGACTTTTGGGCTCGGTGGGCGAACCTATCAATCCTGAGGCTTGGGAATGGTATCACCGTGTGGTGGGTGAGGGCCGCTGCCCGATTGTGGACACATGGTGGCAAACCGAAACGGGGGGTATTCTCATTTCGCCTCTGCCCGGTGCTACAAAGCTGAAACCCGGTTCTGCAGCTAAACCATTCTTCGGTTGCCAGCCTGCATTGGTGGACGACAAAGGTGCTTTCCTCGAAGGTGCTGCCTCTGGAAATTTAGTGATTCTTGAGTCTTGGCCGGGCCAAATGCGGACGCTCTATGGTGATCACAAGCGTTTCGTAGAGGCTTATTTCTCCACCTATAAAGGCATGTACTTCACCGGCGATGGTTGCCGCCGCGATGACGATGGATATTACTGGATAACCGGTCGCGTTGATGATGTGATCAATGTGTCCGGCCATCGCCTCGGCACTGCCGAAGTGGAATCCGCTTTGGTCTCGCACAGCAAAGTCTCCGAGGCCGCCGTAGTGGGTTACCCGCATGACATTAAAGGCCAAGGCATTTATTGTTATGTGACCTTGATGATGGGAGAGCAGGGCGATGAAGCTTTGCGCAAATCCTTGATTGATCATGTGCGCAAAGAAATTGGCCCTCTGGCCACACCGGACAAAATCCAATTCGCCCCCGGTTTGCCCAAAACCAGAAGCGGCAAAATTATGCGCCGAATTTTACGCAAAATTGCAGAAGATGATTTCGGTGCTTTGGGGGATACGAGCACGTTGGCTGATCCGGCTGTGGTTGATGATCTCGTGGCAAATCGGCAAAATAAGAAAACTTGAACGCAGCACCGGCAGACACCATAATAACCAAAACCAACAAAGGCGGTCTACCAATGCGTATCGTACAAATTGCTGTTCTATTTTTTATCGCCAGCTTTCTTTCTGGCTGCGGCATCAACAATGTGCCGACTTATCAAGAGGCGATGAAGGCCAAATGGAGCGATGTGCAAAACAATTATCAACGTCGCGCGGATCTCATTCCAAATTTGGTGGAAACCGTAAAAGGCTATGCTGCCCAAGAAAAAGATGTTTTGACTGCTGTTGTTGAAGCGCGCGCCAAAGCCACCCAAATGACACTGCCTGCCGATATCATCAACAATCCCGAGGCATTTAAAAAATATCAAGATGCCCAAGGTCAGCTTTCGCAGGCACTCGGAAAACTTCTGTCAATTCAGGAAGCCTATCCAGATTTGAAATCGAACCAGAATTTTTTGGCGTTGCAATCACAACTTGAGGGCACAGAAAATCGCATAACCGTGGCGCGCAAAGATTATATCGAGGCTGTGCAAACTTATAACACTGAACTGGTTACCATTCCCGGCCGCTGGTGGGCCGCGTGGTTTTATCCCACTGCCAAACCGGCAGAAACTTTCACCGCTGATCCAGGCGCAGCCACAGCACCCAAAGTGGACTTCAACAAGCC
>JANMWK010000037.1:0-5383 GCA_031393975.1 Hyphomicrobiales bacterium | reverse complement strand
CAGTCGCGAGAGTTGTGGATGACTTATGTCATCCGTTGGAAACGCGCGCAAAATTCCCCACGTGCCATCCCACAGATTATCGGTCGCGCTGGCTGAATACTTGTAATCGCTTGCGCGGCGCTGTGGAAACGTTTTGATATCGAATTCAAAATGCTCCGAAATGCCGATATGCTGTCCGTTCATATAGCCACTGTTCGGAGACCCAGGTTGTGAAAGCCAATTCACACCATGCATGGTGAAAACATGGTTCTCCTCTTGCCCGCCTTGAACGAGGCGGAGTTGAACTTTGTCGCCCTGATAGGCGGTAAACAATGGCGTGGCGGGGTCACCTGGTTGGCGAGTGCCCAAGGCTTCATCTGCAAATTTGTAATTGCTGGAAGCTGACTGTCCGGCATGCGTCTTCGAGCTGAAAACATTTGCCATATCACCCGGATCGCACAGCTTTACAATGCAGGCCGTTGCACCAAATTGGCATGCCTTTGCTTCGTTTCTTTTGTCACAGACTGTGTCGCCGCTGGGGCAGTTTTCTTCCTCCACCGCAGACCGACAAGCAGGATAACCATCTGAGGCGTCCTTTTGCGTTAACTGATCTGCAAGACCCTTCCCAATGCGCAGCGGAATAGGCTCGTTGCGATAGTTGAGCAACTGCGATCCCGGATCGCCTGCTGAAATAGATTCAGGGCGCGGCGTGTTCGGATGCACGACACCAACAGGCAATTCAAGTTCCATCTTCAACGGCCCACTGATGGGCTTATTGTTTTGATCATAGACGATAGCAAAATCGGCAAAGGCCAAATTGAATTCGCGGCGGCTTTGACCTTCATTTGGCGCCGGCATCACAATATTGGCGGCATAAGAAGTCGGCCCTCCATCGGGCCTGACGATCAGCTGCGAACCCATGCTAGTTCCACCAAACGGTGTTCCATCAAGCTTCTGCCACTGGGATTGCTTGGGCTCCACGACAAGCGCCGCATATAATCCATGATGCTGATGCGAAGTTGGACCGAAGTGATCATGAGTGAAAACCGTTCTCAATGTGCGGTCTTCTCCTTTGCTGTTGAGCAACGGATCAGCCCACCAGCGTTGCGCAGTGGTTTGTGCGCCACACCAAGGTCCGTCTTCCTGGCCCGCGACAAGCATGCCTAGGGCGTCGCGCGTGCCGCACTTAGCCTGCGAGAATTTACTGCTCGTAAAAAACGCTTGCGCTTTCGGCTTCAGAATTTGTGTGCCGCCAAATGACGCTTGGTATTTATTATTGGCGTCAATGCGTTCGCGCACTTCATCAGGCGAATATGTACCATCTTCATAGTTCCACCCGTTCTCCGATCCATCCGAAGACGTGACATCAAATTTCACAAGATGAATATGTTGCCCGATAATGTCGGTTGGTGAAAACAGTTGGAAATCATCGACATTGAGCGCACTGGGCACCAAATTAGTTGCTTCGAAGACAATGCATTCGTCTGAATTGGCGCGAATGAATAGCGGCTCCGGCGACCTCGTATTATCAAGAGTTGCCTTCACATCCTCCTGCAAAACCGCAATGCGAGCCTGTGGGTCATGCCAACCTGCCTTGTTCACGGTCATATCAAATTGAATGTAAGCAGCTTTGTATTTGCGTAAGGGCTGACCGATGGGGCAGGGGTCGGCATAGGGCGCGCCTGGCTTTGCAGCTTTGCCATTGACCATGAAAGGCTTCGGCATGCCGGCAGAGTCGAAAGAGTCATAACTTCTCGCTTGCCAGCCATTTTTTGTTGTGATGATAGGACGCCCCGGCGCTTCATGAAACGCCATCGCGGCCTTTTCTGATAGCGTACCATCCAAGGGCAAAAGTTCGATCCGAGCTGAATCCAATTTGCGCGCGAAGCCAAACAATTCCGGTTGCGAGCTTGTGTTACGAACCCGCTTGGCATTTTCGTTTACGGTTTTGCGGCCCTTGTAATAGAGATCATCGACATTGGTCAGATCCTTCATATAGGCCTCATCGACAGAGTCTTTGCCATCAGTGGCTGAGGCATCAAGGATGCGGTGGCGCGGCAATCCGCCGTCCAGATGTTCGCCATTTTCAACAACGAGATCGAGCGGTGGTTGCGGCGGACGATGGCCTGGCTGCCCGGCGATATAGAAAGGATAGCCTTTGAACTCCGAAGTCGGCATGGGCGGCATGCCAAATTCTGGTACTGGTACGATGGCTGGAATTGGAGTGCCTTGCGTAATTTCGCCATCGGGCAATGCGCGTGAACCCAATTTTGGTCTTCCGTTTTGATCGAGTTCTGTTCCTGCTTCGAAGACATCATGGCTGCGCCACAACTCCCACATGCCTTGCGCAAAGTGCGGGTAAAGGTGGCAATGGAAAATTGAATCGCCGGGAGTCAGATTGCGGTTGCCTGATCCGCCGTAGTAAATCTGATAGCTGAACGACGCTCCGGGAGAAATGGTCTGCGAGTCAAGATACATTGAGTTGTCATCTTTGTCGTTTTTCACCCACTGATGCGCATGCAAGTGGAACACGTGTGTTTCTTTTGGGCCTGCATGCATATTACGGAAACGAACGGCATCGCCAATGTAGGAATGATGCACATTTGAAGGATCGTCAGGATAGAGCGCGTTTATGGCCTTGAGTGGGTTTGATGGATCACGTTCAACCAACATGGCTGGGTCACCATTGGCCCAAGATGAGAGAAAGAATTCTTCCAACTTGCATTCAGCACAATTGGCAGCAGGACCTATACCTTTGCGGCTCGCCAGAACCGCTGAACCCATGCTTGACGCGCCATAGTTGATAGCCATGCCATCCTTCACGCGATTGAGCGTGTTGGACTCGTCTTCAAGCTCGCGAAAGGCTTGAACGGCTGTTATTTCATCATGGAAGATAGTGGTAAATTCGCGGAATGACTCGCCACAACTCGTCATAATCGCACTCGCTGTGCAGCCATAATGCTCCATCCAGTCGCCGTCGGTCCACGATTTTTCGCGTGGCAAATAAATCACGGCATTCAGGTCAGAATAAATCAACTCGCAAGCCTTCTGCTTGGAACATGTGTTTGTTGCTGATGGGATTGGCTTCAACATGCTGAGCACTGGATCCCCTGCGTGCTTCTTGCCCGCAGCAAACACGGCTTCGTAGTTGATGACTGGTGTGCCATTTGGATTGTGGGCCATAGTGGCGGCTTCAAGCTCATCACGGGTCACTTGCGAGCGATTGGCAACGGCGCCGCGTGGTTCCACATTGATCGAACCAAAGAGGCCCAGCCCAAGTTGCCCACCATCGCCTTCCCCGCCCGCAGGAGCTGCCATCGAATAGAAAAGATAGCCGCCTTCTTTCTTGGCATACCAAGTATAGACTGCCGTTTGCCCGGGTGCCGCCAGCGAAGAAGGATTGTTGCCAACATTGGCACCATCGGCACAGATTGCTGCCGTGCTGCCTTCCGGACAATGGCCTGCGACATAGTCAAGGCCATTCACATGCATGGACGCGTGACGGGTGCGGGGCTCTTCTGAATCCAACAGAAGGGCCTGCCTTTGCTTCGAGACTTCCTCCGTTAAATCGCCTTCGTCAGGGCGAAGCTTGGCAAGCGGATCATTGTAGATTTCCTGTCCATTGGTCGCCGGACTGAGAAGATTTGTAAATGTCACCTCGAGACAATCGCCCTCGTTAACGCGCAAGACCAACGGGCGTGGCCGTTTGTCTGATCTGAGCCTAACTTTACCCGCCAAAGCCTGGTCAGCCACCAGCCCTGAGTTCGGTGGAATTTGATCGCCTTCGGCGAGCTGTGTTGTGACCTTCTTGCCTTTGATTTTGACGTTGTCATTGGCAACAACATCGCGGCGCAGAGCATACATCAGACCGGCTGGGTTAAACGAGCCAAAGCGGTTGTAAGTATAGACTTGTTCCAAGGCCACAACCTTGGCTGTGATCACGCGCTCGCAAACCGGCGGTTTATCTTTCGATGTAATTGCTGGTGGTTGAACCGCAGTCTCGTTCTTGTCCATCGCAACTATGGCGGAACTTCCAAAAACAAAAACGCAAAACACGAGCAAAGATGCAAACCGAGCTGGGTTGAGGTAACGCCTTAGCGCAGCGCGATTGTTCGGGGGATTCGAGAAACAGTAATGAAATTTTTGCAACAGGCCAAAACTGCATGCAACAGGCCACAAGCCAAACGTTTGGTTACGGGATAACAACAACATCAAATCCTCCCAAATCAGCAGCTGGCGAATGTAAGCATTCGCTCTGCCAAAAAGTTGAATATCAATGCCCCCATGATCTGACTTCCGGCGCAAACCCAAAATCAAAAACGTAAAACTTCAAATCCAATTGCAAATCAAACTAAAGATAAAGACGAATACAATAGGCCAAAAATAATCGACAAACTCTATCGATTACCCGTCAAGTCAGTTGCAAAGGTTCGCCTACCTGATGCAACATACGCGATCATATCTTAACTATATCGCGCTTCTTTTTTGACGTTAGATTTCTCTCTAACGTTCGCAGAGCAATACATTGAATTTATTTTTTGTCAACGGAATTACTAAATGACTCACTTTCTGTAATTTGAATCACCCCGTATTTGAGTTTCAAAATTAGACTCCGCTCCGAGCCGTTGGCTCATGACTTGCGCGTTTTTTGTAATCTTTGGAAAGCGGCGGGGATCGATGCATTAATTGTTTGAGCAGCAAATTCGGCGCAAGTTGCTCTGTTTCGCATGGGTATCGTTCCGCTTCATTCTTCTATTTATGAAAGAGCGTCATGTGGGATTGTGAATGACGAAACTTCGAATCATTTTATCTTGTGTATCCCGCTCAAAGCAGCAGTAACAGACTTGCATGCAGGCTCAACTGCACCGACTATATCTATCCCTGCAAAAGCAGTACTTACAGCGAAGTTGTATCTTCCTGATACTGCTAACGCAGATTCAGATACGGAGGGAGAAATCTGGACGAGAGCATGAAGGCTTTCACGCCATGCATCCAATGAAATCGAAAGCCCGTCTGGCAAGCCGCTACCATCGCTATTGTTCGCCATAAGTATTACTCCGGATGATTTTTATTGGATGGAAGACTCTAAAGTAGTCTTGAGCAGTGAACTGAACGCAATTCACCAGCGCTACAAAGACTAAAAGCAGATAGACAATAAAGAATTGAGCATTGTAAATTGCGTTGCTCATTCGGACCCGGACCCTGCTATCTGTCCGGGTTCAGGCCCAATTGGACAGAATGCATGACTTGAACAACGGAGGATTTCTGGTTCATCGTAATCGTATGGAGAACGAAGATAAGACAGAAATCCGTAACACAAGTTGGCTCAAGCGAGCAGGTTGTGAAAGACATCCGCCGGGCCACACGCAAGCAGTATTCTGCTGAAGAGAAAATCAGGATCGTG